>CAZGUV010000008.1:0-45722 GCA_964528735.1 uncultured Candidatus Saccharibacteria bacterium
CCTGCAAACCCAGAACCAACCTCAAAGCCTTTGACTGCATTTATTGAAAGCATCCCCTTTCCTAAATCTGCATGGAGCTTATCAAACACAGGCTCACCGAGCCCCGCAGGAACATGACGCACAACTGTCCGGATAGTGCCCCCTATTGAGTCACCTTCTGCTTGTACAGCCTCGATGCATGCAATCATTTTTTCTGCTGCTTGTGCATCAGGACAACGCACGTTATTTACTTCGCTTTGCGCACGAGTCACCGTATCAAGATTTACGGTTGCAACTATATCACCAACGGTCTCAACAAAACTCACAATTTCGATACCATACGTGCGCTGTAAATATTTTTGCGCTATCGCGCCCGCGGCAACACGCGCGAGTGTCTCCCGAGCTGATGCACGACCACTACCTCTCCAATCTCGAAATCCATACTTTTGAATATAGGTATAGTCCGCATGGCCCGGACGAAAAGCGTGATTCATGTGGTTGTAGTCTTGTGAACGCGTATCAGTGTTATATGCACACATCATCAGCGGTGTGCCCGTTGTTTTGCCTTCAAAATACCCTGAGAGAATATGTATCTCGTCAGCCTCTTTGCGCGGTGTTGTGAGTGCGCTCTGCCCCGGACGCCGCCTATCAAGCTCTGCTTGAATCTCTTCGCGGGTTATCTCAATACCAGGCGGGCATCCATCAACAATAACCCCGACCGCTCCTCCGTGAGACTCCCCAAATGTTGTTATTCGAAACAGTTGTCCAAATGAATTTCCAGCCATACCGACAGATTAGGTGATTTTTGTAAATAATCCAGTCGAAAGAATACGGTCAACGACCTCTTCAATACTCATGGTGTCAGTCGCAAAAGTCATGTCTGAGAGAAGCGCATACTTTTCTTCACGTTCATCACGAACTCTATCGAGCTCCTGCTCAAGCGTCTGCTCAGTCGTAAGTCGTGGGCGGTTTGCATCATGCCTGATACGCGCTGCCAACTGCTCAGTAGGTGCATCAAGACGAACGACGATACCCTTTCGTAATGTTTCATGATTCTCCTCCTTCAAGACAATACCGCCGCCAGTTGAAATGACCGCAGGGTCTTTCGCGGACGTCGCCCGAAGTGCATCGTGCTCAAGAGTACGAAAATGTTCCCACCCATGAGCCGAAACGATTTCTGGAATACTCTTTCCTTCATTCCATACTATGAGCTCATCGGTTTCCATAAATTGCCTATCGAGTTTCTGTGCGAGGACCTTCCCCACCGATGATTTACCCGACCCACGCATACCTATAAGAAAGATGTGCTTTTCAACCGCATTGGTGTGTGTGAGCCCCACCTGTGTTGCGCATGAAAAAAATGATGGAAATGTTTTTTCGACTACTTCTGGTGAATCAATTTCGAGTCCACGCACTCGCGCCCCGAGAACGGCAAATGACATTGCCATGCGATGATCACCGTAGGTGCTGATACGCGCAGGATGAGGTGAGCCTCCATATATCGTGAGTGTATCGTGAGTGCTTTCAGTGCGGATGCCAATTTTTTGCAATTCTGCTTCAAGTGCCTTCACGCGCTCAGTTTCTTTCACGCGGAGAGATTGTACTCCGGTGAGTACTGTTTTGCCGTGCGCACATGCAGCTATCACTGCAAGTGTCTGTGCTTGATCGGGAAAATCAATCATATCAATCTCCATAGGCACTACACCGCCACCCTGTATAGTCACTGATGTCTCATCATGGCGCACTACAGAGCCCATTTTGGTAAGTACATCGAGAATCTTTTTATCTGGCTGCAGCGAATCTGCTCGAATATTTCGCACTACTAGTGTTGACTCACTTAGCGCAGCAAGCGCAAAAAAGTACCCTGCACTTGAATAGTCACCTTCGACGCGGTACTGCGTCGCAGTATAACTCCCCTGTGTTGTATACACTTTCTCTGATTCTGAATATAAAGTCTCGACACCAAAGACTCGCATACTATCGAGCGTCATGTCCACATAGGGCTTTGAAACTAGTTCGCCATCAATACGAACGGTGTACCCACCACAGACAGGCGCACACATAAGAAGGGCAGATACATACTGACTACTCGTATCGCCTTTTACCAAACATTGCTTTTGTTGTGGTGTCGTACCTTTTATGAGGAGTGGCGGATACCCTTCCACATCTTGATACACAATATCAGCCCCCAAACTCCTCAGTGCATGTACGAGATCTTGAATTGGTCGCTTTGTGAGGCCGACATCTCCTGAAAGATGTTTCACCCCAGGAGTAAACGCGAGTAGCGGCAAGAGAAATCGTATCGTTGTGCCTGAGAGTCGTGCATTAAGTGTATATTCCTTATCTCCAATGTTTTTGTATGAGCCGCGCACTTTCATCTCTGCACCCTCTATCTGGACCTCGATACCGAGTGCCCTGAGGCAGTCAGCCATCGCGATAGTGTCATCACTCATCAGTGGTGATTGGATGCTCACCTCCCCTTCAGTGAGCGCAGCAAGAAGCAGTGCTCTATTGGTATAACTTTTTGAACCCGGGATTGTTACCTCTCCACGAATCCCTTCGGTGTGCATTTCGTATATATTTGTCATGATGTTCGTTCACTTAACGCTTCGGTTGTGTACTCATCGAGCTTACTCCCTATTGTCTCGCGCGCATAATCAGATATTTCGTCTATCATCCCCGCTATTAGATTTGGATATTCTTGCACTCCATTATGTACCGCGACATGCGGTGCTGGACAACCTACAATTTCATCAGTACCCTCCTCGCGTCTTCCATCTTTCTGAAAGCGAAGAAAATCTATCATGTCAGAATCTACACGCGGACCCCGATGTGACACGGTGAGCGTCGAGATGTCGAGTTGGAGCGCGTCAATTCCAAACGTAGCGACTTCATCAATGCTCCGTCGCCCATCTGGATCAAGCATTGCCTTTGCAAAGAGCACATCATTTTGTGCCGAACTCGCAAACGCACGCGCAAATATAAAATTTCTTGAGCGAAGTAACGCTAGATTGAACTCATCCGCTGACATCACTTTTCCAGTTTGTTCTTTGTAGAGCACTGGAATACAGAGAATTGCATACCAGATAGCCCTGATGCCTGTCGCAAAACCATCTGCAAGCATCTGCGAAGCGGGAGTGCACCCGTCCCGACGATCTTCTTTTGAAATATTTCTTTCTTGTAGTGCATTGTAACGTATGTACATGCGCTGCAGTGGTGTATGTTCCCCTTGTGCAGATGTCTGCGCCTGCATCGCGTTTCCCCATTCAATAAATGGCTTCAACGTGGCATTGAGAGCGTCTTCTCGCGCAGCGACAAATGCCTGAAATGCGCTCGTATTGATATTTTTATTGCGTGACTCAGCAAGCGAATGTGATAGTGCTGTAAACGCTCGTGACCCGAGGCCAGATTGGGCAAGTAATATACCCCCGAGCTTGATCCGTTCAAATTTTTCGCTCTCGCGAGCATCTGCATCGATTTCTCCAGCATGGATATGTTCTCGCAGTTTTCGTGTATGAGGTACGTCACTGACCATGTGAAAATAAGTATACATGATAAAGGTACGGGCCCGCGCGTCAGCGACGCGCGGGGGTCCGCGTGGACTAATCCATGCCTTCCCATGGATCCCTGAGCATGATTGCAAGCTCCTTTTCGTATTCACCAGCGCGATAGATGCGATGTACCAAACGCCACGACTCGACGGGAGTAATAGCGATGAGCAGTAATACATCTGCTCGATGGAACACCTCTACACCACGCGGTGCCGAAGGAGGAAGTTGCAGTTGCACGGCTCGAGAATCTCCCCGTAACTCAGATTCAGATGTGTAAACACGCTGTGCGAGCATGTGACCCTCGTAGGTTTGAGTGACCTTCCCTTTCGCAAGGGAAACTATGTTCCCTAAACACAGTATCCCGTAAAAAAGCGCCGCGGACATCTCGAGATGAGATGTCCTTGGCAACTCAGTACGCCCAGCCGGCGCCACCAGTCCCGCACGCAGTGGGAGCGGGAATGTTGTCGAAGAAGTCGTCAGGTGTCCCTGTTCTCTCCTCCGTACCAGCTTGCTGTTGAGTGCGTTTTTTCTTTGTCCCGCCG
The DNA here is from genome assembly GCA_964528735.1 of uncultured Candidatus Saccharibacteria bacterium. Lineage (GTDB taxonomy): Bacteria > Patescibacteriota > Minisyncoccia > Phycocordibacterales > UBA2100 > CAYNND01. The sequence goes on from CAZGUV010000008.1 coordinate 4,073, forward strand.
GACGCATGCTCCTTACCTGCGGGATGAGGAACAAATGATGCGTGATTTTTATCGCCCCGCATGCGACGTTTGTGCTTGGCCATGGGCGCCCCCTATAAGCCATTGAGTCTTCGCTACTGCGCACCGCCGGTGTGCAACTGAAAACCCCCTCCAGACGGAGGGGGTTGAGTTTTAGATTTTTTTTCTACAACGCAATCCTCTCCGTCTTCGGGGTTGTAAAATAAAAGAAGAATGTCTGAGAGAGCGTCATGATCTTATTTCTTTTTTGAAGCGAGTGCTCGAGCAACTTGCGCTTTCTTTCGAGCTCCTGCATTTGCTTTTATGACTCCTCGCTTAACAGCTTTATCAATAGCTTGGTACGCCTTGTTGAGGTTTTCCTGAGAAGGGCTTGTTTTTGCCTCTTTTGTGAGGTCTTTCAACGCTTTTCGGCGTCGGTCGTTGAAGACCCGCTTGCGTGAAGAGTTTCGAATAGCTTCTTTGGCTGAACGTGTTATAGGCATAAGGTCGGATATTACCAAAGAAATTAGAAACTGCAATAGCGGGTCTATGCTGCCCTGCCGAGGTGTTTATCTATAATATCCTTAAGCATCCCCCTCACACTATCTTCGAAGGGATGTGTATCACGCTCATGTGGCTGAATGAAGCGCTCCATTACTGTATAGTATCACAAAGGCATCATGCTACAATGCGCAGATGATTGCACACATTTCGGGCACCGTGACATCAATCTCTCTCACACATACTGTTATCGATGTTCATGGTGTTGGGTATCTCATCGCCGCACCACAATCAACGCTTGCAACTCTCAGCGAAGGAAAGAGTGCGTCAATTAAGACCTATCTTGTCGTACGCGAAGATGCTCTTGATCTCTACGGATTTTCAGAAGAGCGTGAGCGTGATTTTTTCATTTTGTTGCAGACCGTATCTGGCGTCGGACCTAAGTCTGCCCTTGCGATTATGGATAAGGGTCACTTTGCGCGCACCCGGAGCGCAATTGCTCAGGGCGACACAACGTATCTTGTGAAGATGCTCGGTATTGGAAACAAAACTGCGCAAAAACTCATCGTCGAACTCCGAGATAAATTGGGCGCTGAGACTCTTGTCGAGACGGCACCAACTGACTCAGACGCACTCGAAGCACTCACAGTGCTTGGATATTCGCTTGACGAAGCACGTTCTGCTCTGCAGGCAATCGCTAGTGATGTATCAGGCACAGAAGCTCGGATAAAGGCAGCACTTAAAAACCTAAACAGACGAACATGAAAAGACACCTCAAACGAGCTCTCGCACCAGTCCTCCCCTGGTATCACTGGGTACTCCCACGTCTTGGTGCGCTCAGGTATGGATTTCCTGCCCGCAAGATACAGATAATCGCTGTTACCGGAACAAAAGGAAAATCAACCACAACAGAGCTTATTGCTGCAATACTTAAAGCTGAGGGAAATCGAGTCGCAGTCTCAAACTCTGTGCGCTTTGCAATCGCAGATGAGACTGTAAGCAATACGATGCGCATGTCTACACCGGGAAGATTTTTTCTTCAAAAATTTTTGCGCGATGCACATCGTGCCGGATGTTCGTACGCAGTTATCGAAACAACCTCTGAAGGCGCACGTTTTTTCAGACATCACGCACTGTCAATGAACGCATTGGTATTTACCAATCTTGCACCAGAACATATTGAGTCACATGGGTCATTCGAACATTACAAAAACGCCAAGCTTTCTATTGTGCGCGAGCTGGCACGATCAAGCGAGCGCCCTCGTATATTGGTGGTCAATGGGGATGACGAGCACGCGTCTGACTTTCTCAATTTCCCTGTCGATATAAAAAGGACCTATTCACTTAAGGATGTCCCTGGATATGAAGCTGATGATTGCCACATTACATTTGTGTGGGGTTCGGCAACCGTTGAAAGCACGCTTCCCGGAGAGTTTAATTTGTATAACATGCTCGCGGCTGCAAGTGTTGCACGCGAGCTCGGCATTTCTGATGATGTTGTTGCAAAGGGGCTCTCCTCAGTCACTGAGATTCCTGGCCGTTCACAATTTGTTCGCGAAGGACAAAAATTTGATGTTGTTGTCGACTACGCACATACAGTCGAATCACTCGATGCACTCTACCGCGCGTTTGGTTCGCGTCGAAAAATTGCGGTACTTGGTAAGTGTGGCGGACACCGAGACAAAGCGACCCGCCCGCGAATGGCAGCGAAGGCTGAAGAATACTGTGATGTGGTCATACTGACGGATGAGGATCCGTATGATGAGGACCCGCGTGCCATTGTTGATGACATGGTCAAAGGCATGAAAACAGAGCCTATAATCATTATGGACAGACGTAAGGCTATCGCGCATGCGATTTCAATCGCGCAACCAGGCGACGCAGTGCTCCTCACAGGAAAAGGGACTGACCCCTCAATCTGCCGTGCACATGGCACTCAAGAACCATGGAACGAGTACGAAATCGCACGCGAACTCGTGCGTGCGCAACTGAAAAAGGAGCGTGTATAGTACTCTTTTCCTTACCTCACTTGCACCGTATACTGCGTAGGTGAAAGACTTCCTCGCTGCAGTATTTGTTGTAATCGCACTCATAGTCATTTTCATTGTCCTTGGTGGGGCACTCGGCTCTCTCGGGTCAACGTTTTCAATTGGTAGTTGGTACCACAAATGGTCAGTAGCACAGCCTGGTGGCGGAACACACCTGACAATTGATCTCTCGAAGGAAAAACTGTGGGCTCCTGCAACAGCAGGACTTACTGGTGAATCCCCATACAAAGATAAAGTGAGTTTTGACACCATCGATCATGACCCCCAGCATGAAAACCCCCATGATGAGTACCTTACCATTCGCGCGAGTGTACAAAACGAACAAGCAATATCAATAAAAGGATGGTCTGTTGAAAGTTACGTATCACGAACTCGCATACCTCTTCCCAAGGGTGTGCTCCTCTACGCACTTGGAAGGGAGAATGCATTAGTACACCCCGTACTTGCTCCCGGGGAGTTTGCATATATTGTCTCTGGAAACTCACCACTTGGTGATTCATTCCATACTAATTCATGCACCGGACAACTTGCTACGTACGCGCCATTTACTCCTGCACTCTCGCAGGTATGTCCAGCAATGGGAGATATTGTCCCTGCTACGGTTGAAAACCTCCGAGTATATGGAGAACAATGCATCGAATACCTCCAGTCACTCATGCCATGTGAGATCCCAGGCAAAAATGTTCCGAAAGATTTGCTCCCGCTCTGCCGCGCACTTGTTGAAAAGGAGATAACATACAATAAGTGCATCGAGCGAGAATACAAACGCTCTGGTTTCAAAGTGTTTAATATGGGTGGATGGTATCTCTACCTCGAAAGCCCTGCCGAAGTATGGAGAAATAAATACGATGTCATCCGACTTCTTGACGCTGACGGTCGCGTTGTCGACGTGCTCTCTTACTAAATCTTTGCGAGCGCAAAGAGTGCAATCCCAAAGGCAGTTGACACATTCAATGATTCTTTTACGCCCTTGAGCGGAATCTCCGCAATAACATCAGCCTTTTTTAATATCGACGCATCAATACCGGTGACTTCGTTGCCGACAATCATCGCCACTTTTTTACCGTGTACCTTTTTGTAATGCACCGAAGTATCGTCTTGTTCAAGCGCTACAATCATGTAGCCGTCTCGCTTTAAACGAGCGATGAGTGTGCCGATCGCTTTTGCAGATTCCCATGGGACAAGCTCTTCGGCACCTAAAGCTGATTTTGCAATCTCCTTTTGCGGAAAACCGAAGCGGTTTGTCGGCGCTGGAGTGTACCCTGTAAGAAATATTTTAGAGACCCCCGCGCACTCAGCGGTACGAAACATCGCCCCTACATTGTGTGCACTTCGCACATTGTGAAATATGCATACTATCTCCATAGACAGAGCCTACCACATACCTTTCACTTTTATAATTTTGTGGTATATTCGCGATGCTCCCTCTATAGCTCAGTCGGTAGAGCAGCTGCCTTTTAAGCAGTTGGTCGTTGGTTCGATTCCAACTGGAGGGACAGACATATATAAGAACTCAGTACAATCTGAGTTTTTATATATGTCTGCCGACTGAGAAGACTACTATTGTGGCGGCACGTACAAGATTACTCTGGCTCAGTAGTCGCAGGTGGCTTATCTGTCTCGTTGAATAGCACAGTTCCGATTTTTTTATGTCTACAGAGTGTCTGCGTAATCTCCTTTCGAATTGATGCAGGAAATTGGACACCTTCAGCAGTCATAAAATCAATGGTTTTGACTGCTCGTACTACAATCGGTGGAAGGTAGACACGCTCATCCCCCTTTACGCCCACATGTTGAACACCAGCAGCAAGACTGACAACGAGCTGCGACACCACCACATCCTCTTGTTGTAAGTACTCACGATGTTTATGCAAAATCGAACGAACCGTTGCGTCAGCGAAGCGTACAATGTCGAGGCGCTCTTTTGTGACCGGTGCACCATTCACTCGTAGAAGCAGACCAGGACCAGGAAACGGTTCACGTTCTGAGATAATCTTTGGCAGCCCTGCGCTCTCTGCGAGTGCACGCACTTCGTATTTAAATAAATCCTTGAGCGGATGTATCTGAGCTACTGAGAATTTCAGGCCTACATTGTGGTGTGTTTTAATTTTGACACTCTCACCTCCGCTTCCTGATTCAATAAGATCAGTCGCGAGTGTGCCTTGGGCAATACACAACACCCTCCCCTTTTTGCTCAGCATTTTTACGGCTTGAGCGAAGGTTTTTTTATACACCTCCCGAAACAGGCCACGCTTTTTTTCTGCATCTGTGCACTGCGCAAGCGCACGAAGCATCTCGCGCTCAGCGTCAATCACAACCAGCTTCACGCCTGCGTGTCGCGCAGCTTGTTGAACATGTTGTATTTCACCGTCTCGAAACTGCCCCACATTAATACAGATAGGAAAAACTCGTTTTGTGCCGAGCGCACTTTTCAAAAGTGAAGTGAGTGTGGTCGAATCGACCCCTCCACTAAATCCGATGATTACATGCTTCCCTTTTGTTTCTGTAACAATATCCTCTGTAATTTTCTTCTTAAACGCTTCTGCATCCCAGTCTTGAGTACATTGAGCAATGTTTGTTAGGAAATTCGAGAGGATTTTTTTGCCCTCTTTTGTGTGAGTGACTTCTGGATGAAATTGCACGGCATAGAGGCGTCTTTTTTCATTCTGAATTGCTGCGTATGCATAGGTGCTCGCTGAGGCGATTGCCTCAAATCCTTTCGGAAGCTTTTGCGGAGTGTCCCCGTGGGACGCCCATACACTCTGCATCTTCGATGTATTATCAAATAGCTTAGATTTTTTAGTGAGTGTTATCTGCGCTGGACCGTATTCTGCATGATCACGAACATGCGAAACCACACCACCAAAATATTTAACCATGTACTGCATTCCATAGCAGATACCAAGTACTGGTACCCCCGTATTCCATAATTCTTTTGGTGGCTGCGGTGCATTTGGGTTATTTACACTCGCATCACCACCTGAAAGGATGATTGCATCCACCGTATGCTGTGCGAGCCAGCGCTTTGCATTACTTGTGTTGAGCACTGCAGACCTAAAGCCGAGCTCTCGGAGTGTGCGTGCAATAACGAGCGTGTACTGTGAGCCTAAATCAACAATAAGAATTCGTGGGTGCCCCACTTGACCAGCACTCTGAGCCTTCATTAGGGTATATTACCACAGACACGTTTTGAAGATACAGAGCGAGCCTTGTGGCTCATCAGATTCTGAAGTGACATTGAAACTACCTGTCGGTGCCTGTTTTGCAACTTGTATCATACAACTTGCACGTGCAATCACCTTGCTGTTGCTGTAGCAATCAATACCATACGTTGTAGTTCGCTTCGGATATGGGATTTGTACCGTCCCAAGTGGTGCGCGGCGTGCATTAAACCCCCTGCCTTCAACCCATACTTTTTTGCCCTGTGTTGAACCGCATGACCATTGGATAGTAAGCCGATTTGTTTCTTCCTTGTGCGTACACGTAACATACGGCTTTGATTTTGGCACCGCAACCACATCTTCATTCACTTGAATATCTACCGTACGAACTGTTGTCTGGGTCGTTGTATCTGAGACTACGGTTGGGAGTGATGTTGGTTGTTGGTAGTACTGTGTCGTGTTTTGCTGTTGTGGTGCCTGGTAGTTATATCCATACTGCTGCCCTTGCGGAGTGTAGCTTCCAGTAGTTGCCCAGCGACCATCTTCGTTTGCGAGCACTGGTGGTTGCTGTTGCTGTTGCTGTTGCGTGTTACCTCCCAAGACAGGATCTCCTGTTGCCGTATGAATAGTCTGGCCGTCAGGCAGCCGTATGTTTGCTCCATTTCGCACATAGGTCAGGAGTAGATTTCTCATCTGCGGATCTTGGATTTGTGAGATTCCATTTGTTGTATAGTCAGGACCCCATGCAGCTACTGATTGTCTATTATCAACATGAAAAAGATTTCGATTATAGTAACCGAGCCCACCAATGCAGCGATTTTTACAACAGAGTCCTGCGAGCAGTAATTGACCAAAACGTAACGGGTTACCGCGTACGACAACATCTATTGCCCTCCCTTGAACATGCTGACTTGATGACGCACCGCCAACCTCAGCGTTGTGCTGTGGTGATCGATTTCCTGAGGTCACTGTGCATACACTGTCTTGTCGTGACTGTATGAGTTGCTGTGCATTCCCGCCGAGCGCAACACAGGCATTAATCACAATATCGGATGTATACGTATCAGCCCCCATGAGGCGCGCGCCGTGGGTACCTGACACTTCTTGCGGGCATGCTGGGTTACTCGCAGGAGTGCTATTTGCATATACACGCTGTCCACTACTGAGCAGAAGGAGTGTGGCTACTGTGGCTAAAACACGCATATATGTATTGTACTTACTTTCATGCCTGCATTGTGCATCTATACACAGCGCTAGATATCTTCAAGCGGATCTTCAAAGAGTGTTTGTACTTCTTTTGTCTGTTGAGAGCTTTTCTTTTGAGTGGTGCTGTCGTACATAATATCCTCCTCAATGATGGTAACTGTCTTTGTTGAGTTAAACACTTCTGAGCCAGTCTTTGCCTTACATTTAATTGTAAATGTTTCTTCACCTTCAATTTCGGCTGAAGTGAATCGCCCACTTTTATCAGTCGACGCGATTCCTGGACCTGTGACAGTACATGAACGAGCATTCTGCGAAGACCATGTAACCTCGACTGTTTCACCTGGATATACCTCTGACGGTTCAACTTCAAAGCGAACTGACATTTTCGCTTGTTGGGTCACTACCGCAATGTCGCATGTCTGTTTTGCAACCAACACTTCTCCCTTTTTACATTGGACTGTGTAGCGAGTTTTTTGTTGCGGCTTTACGGTTGCACTACCACTTACCGCACCTTTTGTACTGAGTGGTGCGAGTGAACTTGAAGACACACCTACAGATTTTGTTCCGGTTGGACATTCCCAGTCGATTGTTGCAGTTTCACCTTTTGCAATAGAATCAGGTTCGCAAGTAAGTGTCATCGCAGAATCAGCAAGGGATGGGTCGGTAATGTTTGAAAGTTCTGGGTTTTTCTGGAATGGATCTTGCCCAGGTTGCATTCCTGGAGGCATGCTTTGGTCTCCACCTGGTTGTCCACTTCCCCCTGGCTGACTACCACTTGGCTGCTGACCTTGTCCTGTCTGTGGCTGACCCTGTCCACTCGGCTGACCACCACTTGGTTGTTGGTCTCCACCTTGGTTGTTACCTGCAGGACCTGGATCAGCGATAGGACCTCCTCCTTGGCACGGCGGTGTTGACGGATTACAACTTGCTTGACGATGTTCTATGCATTGAATGTGCGGACCCCAGTACGGGAAGTGCAATTGATACTGTGGCGCCATACGACGCAACATACCTTCACAGGTTACATCTACTGCAAGTCCATACTGGTGACATGAGCGCCCCGCTGGTGCACAACCACTTCGTCCTCCTCCGCACATTGATGCTTGCTTCGCTGCACTTCTGTATGCACTTATGATTCGTGGGGTGCATCCTGCACGAACCGCTGCGTCAAAGAGTTTGGTGAGTCTACATGCGAGCCCTGAGTTGATACCACCTTGTCCATTTGGTCCTGATGGCACGCACTCGTTCTGACGAGTACACCCATATCGAGCAAGAGCTTGAAAGGGATCGCCATCACATCCTCCGTTGAGTAGTTTTGTGTCATTTGCTGTCGCATTTGTCGTATCAATACCCATTGAGTTGACCGCGGCGGTCTGTGTATATGAAGCAGATGTTTTGATTGAAGATGAGTGCTGTACTAAGCCAGCTGCAGTGACAAGAACAGCCATCACAAGCACTGGTACAAGCACCGAATATTTCATAGGACCATTGTATCAGTTCTTTTTTTATACCCCACCTCATTGCACACAGGGTATGGTATGAGCTACCGAACTTCGACTTGTACTGATTTGGAGACCGTATCACCACGTGTTGTTCTACACTCGAGCACATACTCTGCGATACCTCGCGTATACAATTCGTCAGTACTTGCAGAGCCTTCTGTGCCTTCCTCTGAAAGCCCTTCGCCATAGACCACACATGAATCGACTCGAACAGCTGCCCATGAAATGAGAACGGACTTACCGCGTTTTACTTCTTTCAAGTCAGCATCAATAGTCAATGCTGGGCTTGATGATGTTGCTGGGGCCTCACCTTGCTTTGTCTTTTTTGGTGAGATAACACATGATGCTTCACTAATCACCGATTGCTTCTTCAAGCACTGCACGGTGTACGTGGTCTTGCGCGCAGGAGAAACCGCAAGTGAGCCAATGAGCGCACCTCGTGTCTTAAATTGCGCATCAGCTGGTTTTGAAATACCTCGAGAGAGCGTTGCGTCGCTTGGGCAGCTCCATTCAACAAGCGTATCGTCGCATGTGAGCAAATCCTCACTCACATCATCTACGGCGACATCATCAGCGATTTTCGGTGTTGTATTTGTATCAAATGGTAGCTGGTTACTGCTTGTAGTTGGCTGGAACGGATTTTGATAGGGATTCTGGTATGGATTTTGACTAAATGGATTCTGCTGCCCAGTCTGTGGAGATTGCTGTGCCCATTGATTTTGATTTGCGAACGGATTTTGACCATGGTTATCCTGATTACCTCCGAGGCCTTGTATCATCGGACCGAGCGGGCTGTTGTTGCCTTCAATCATTGTGCCGAGACCCTTCAGCTGACCGACATCAGGTGGGACATCACCTGGTGGAATCTGCCCGTATGCCATTGCTGTACCTTGCGCAAGTTGCTGACAGTTATAATTCACAAACCCAATCTCAATACGAGCAGACGCAAGCGCAATCTTCGCCATCATCTCCTTATCATTTGGATTAAAGACTTGGTTTGGTTGAATGCCTACCCATCTCGCAACTGTATTTGCGTATGTCGATGGATTATTTCTAAAACCAGGCGCTGCAGGGTTGACGTGGCAACTTGGAGCCCACACTTGCTTGAGTTCAATCAAAGTACACCGCGGACGGACACCGCCCCCATTACATGCATCCGGTCGTCCACGAGTACACATATCACGAATAAGTGCGATATGTGCTGCTATACCGTGGACTACCGATGGAAAGATGGCAGTTCTATTGTTGTTACTGAAACTTGTACTTCCGAACTGCTGTGCGATACGGTTATACACCTGGGCTCCAGGATTTCGAGTCTCACACGCCAACTTACACTGACCACTACCCCGAGCGTTGGTTGCCATAAACTGCTCACACCATCGCATAAAGTCAGCGGATAGACCGTTTGTATCAGCAGCAAAAGTTTTTACTGGTTGGAGAAACAGAAGAGAGACGACGCAAAGAACAACCCCCGCGTACGCGAGACGCTGCACTCTACCAGCTTGTGCAGTCGTCTGTATCATAGATTATTCACCGATATATTCTTCGTCTGGTACTTCTTCAGTTCCGTCATTTGAGACTTCAATGGTGACAGAATCCGATGCGCGCGTCTTTCTATCTGGCGCAAGACATTCAACTCTAAACTGACTTGTTTCGTATAGATTACCTGTTACGTAGCCTGAGCGACCAACTTCCTTGAAACACTTAGGGCTATCTTTTCCAAACGTGTCACATCCTGGTCCATAGACCACACATGATGCAGTGTTTTGACTTCTCCATGAAACTTTGACTGACGTACCTTTTGGTGCAGCTGGTGGTTCTGCTGAGATTGATACTGTCGGACGTGCGCCAGAAGTCTGCGTACCAGTACTTGTACCGTTGACCTCAACGCGGCACGAATTTCGCGCAATTTCTTTGTTGAATTTGTCTCGGCATCGAATAACGTATGTTGCATCTCTGATAGGCTTCACCTCAACAGAGCCTTCAGTGTCACTATTGGTTGTGAACTCACCATCCTCAGTACTTGTACCGATTGATTTTTCAGACTTCCCAGGACATGACCAAACAACTGTCGCCTCTTCTCCTGCCTTGATAGACTCAGGATCACACGAGACGTCTGCCTTCGCCACTTCAGTTGTCGTGTCCTCCACCTCTTCCTCCTCTTCATCTGCAGGTTTTACAAACAATTTGATTGCTGGCTGACATACGTTGGTGCCTATTTCGTTTGCAACCTTAATCGTGTACGTTGTTGTTCGTTCTGGAGAAACATCGATTGACCCCCCATCAACAACCCCAAGACTTCCTTTCTCCGCAGCTCCCTTTTCATCTGTTGTAGTGAAATTGATGATTGTCTTGAGTGTTCCCTTTCCTGTGACATCCCACGTGATAGTCGCTGTCTCTCCCTTCTTAATTGTCTTAGGCGTCACTGTTACAGAATCTTCAGTACACTTTGGTGCTTCTGTTGGAGTATTCTTTCCATAGAGATCATCCCACCACCATGGTTTCTGATTTTGTTGCTGCTGTTGTTCTTGTCCTTTCTTTGCAAGCGCATCACCAAGTGCTTTTCCAAGCCCCTCTCCAAGACCTTGTGCTGCTTTTGTGTCGAGCGGGTTACCGCCACTTGGACTACCACCTGGTTGGCCTCCGCTCGGACTGCCTCCTGGTTGTCCACCACTTGGGCTACCACCTGGTTGGCCTCCAGGCTGACCTCCTGGTTGTGTACCAGGTTGTTCTTGAGTTTTCTCACGACATACAACTACACTGTTATTCTCGCCAGGGACTCCAGCCTCAATCTCACCACATACTTTATATTTCTTACCAATTATTGCTTTATCTGAATCATTTAAAATTGGTGCTGTCGCAAATCCTGAACCTTTACATTCTTCAAAACATTTCTTAAACGCCGATGCGGTTTCTGTTCCTGGCGATCTACACTCACCCGCGGCTGGTTTTGGTTTTGTACCAGCTGGCGCTGCGCCATCAATTCTACCTTGTGAATAGTCGCCAGTTTCGTAAGGTACCCTAGATTTTTTGTGTTTATATTCTTTAAATTCCTCTACACATTTAGGATCTAGAGGTGCTGTAAAGCGTCCACCTTTTGGCTTACACTCTGTTTCCATTGCCTTTTTATGTTCTGCCGCGCATTTTGCTGTGAGCGTGTCTGGATTTGTGGCAGGCTCATCTTTTTTCTTTGGTACTTTTGTCTTTGGTTTTGTATCAGTTGCAAGAATAATTCTGCCAGAAGCAGCGGTCTGCGCGTCGATGAACGAAACTCTATCGACAGTGCACCAGAAACAGAATGTGTTTTTGAGCCAATCAGCAAAGCGAGACATCAAACCTTCTCGCTCCTTTTGGACTCGCTCAGAACCACCAAGAATGTCTTCAGTGAGCCCGCCAGTGACTGATTCGCGAGGACGATTCCACAAATTACGCACCTCATCTGGCGTAAGGTCGTTCATGTTTGCAACGCTGTAACCACGCTTTACTCGCGCTCGTGCTTCTGCTTCACGCGCTGCACGCTCAAGTGTCTCCATATCCTCTTTTGAGTAGACGCCGTCCTTACCAAGCTCATCAGCAAGCTGATCAAACGCTTCGTCGACTTCCAACTCTTCAACGCCAAATGCATTTGGGTCTGCCTTTAGTGCGTCCTTATCGGTCAAAAATGCGTTCGGGTCTGAAGTAAGATCTTCACGCTCTCCATATCTGCCCACAAAGCCCTCGTAGTTGAGCGCTCCTGTCCCGTCACTATTTTTTCGAGCAATATCAGTATTTGTTTGTCGTGTACTGTCTCCAAGAGGGTTTTCAAGTGATTCGTCTTCTTCCCCTTCATCTGTTGTGCCAGTTCCATCTCCTCCCGTATCACCTCCGTCTTCGGTAGTCTCAACATCAGAGTATCCATTCACATCAACAAACACTTTTGTTGAGCATTTTGATTCACCTGAGCGATTTTTTGCAACGAGTGTAAATGTCGTAGTCTTTTGCGGTGTAACTGTTGCGCTGTTTCCACTGACTGCACCAATTCCTGGTGACACTGAAAAGTTTTCTGGTGTTCCTCCTGAAATCACCCAACTCAACTGAGTCGATTCTCCGCGTTTAAGCGCTTTTGAACCTGATGTTGAAGTAAACTCTTCACACTTCGGTGGTTTTGAGTACTGTGGATCTGTGTACGGTGGTGTATCGCCACTTCCTGACCCGCTCCCACTATCTCCTCCGCCACCCTGCATCAGTGAACCAAGCATTTTTCCGATAGAATCCATCAAGCCGCCAGCACCTCCTGCAAGACCTTGTGCTGCAGGCTTAATCATACAAATAGTACCTCCTTCAGCGGTTTGGAAACATGAAATTGGAGTACAGGTCTTTTTTTGTTCTTTTGTAGCTTCAGTCTCAATTGCAATTGAGCTTCCTGTCGAGAAAGAGTTCTTATCACATGCAGCGCCAGTAACCGAGGCAGCCTGTCGTGACATCGAGCGAGGCACGCCCGCGGTCTGGTCAATTGCTCCAATAATAAGTACGAGAAGTACCATGAGCCCGCCGAGTTGTGCGCCATGTTTTAGCGCCGCACCAGTGTGGCTCTGTGATGAGTCTGACATATACCAATAGTAACGCAGGCACTGAAAAAAGCACGTTGTTATGCACAGATATTGTGCATTAGCTGGTCACATCAACGGTTACTGAGCGTGTCCTTGTTTCCGCCCCCTTCTTACAGGTGAGGGTAAATGTCAGAGGCCCTGTTTTATCAGAGGTGCCGGTCACACTTCCTTGAGTTGTTTGCTGGCTAAAGCCATTGGGACCACTTACCGTGCAAGAATCTACGTTTGAAGTTCTCCAGCTGATAGTTACTTCTTGGTTTGAAACCTTAATCCTTTGTGGTTCTGCAACAATCGAGAGCTTTATATCATCGACTGGGGCTGATTTTGTAGTTGGTGTTGTAGATCTAACCGGAATCACCACCTTGGGAACCACCCGCACACTACATGAACTTGTTTCTGATCTCTTTCCATTTGCACTGATGCAACGAACAGCATAAATGGTTGTTGTTTGTGGGTATACTTTTTGGCTTCCTGAAACCTTTCCTTCTATGTAAAACGATTCTGTATCAGCCAATGGTGTACCGTTTACATGCTTCGCAAGAGAGGTTGCCCGGCGCGAACCATCAGGACATGACCACACTACTGTTGCACTCTTATCTACTTCCATATCTTTAGGAGTACAGCGAATTTCAGGTTTGAGCAGTGTGTAATCATCCTCGGGCTCCTCTTCCTCCTCTTCTTCATCAACTACAACATCGCGTGTCACTACTTTTTTTGGCTTTACGGTTACAGTCACTGGACCACAACATGCCGCCCCAGGGATACCGCAATTTGACGGCTGTGGCATTGAATATTGTTGCTGATATGGCTGCTGATATCCGTATTGTTGAACACCGCCACCAATATACGAAGACCCGTCATACGAACCACCGAAGCCAATATCATATTGGGTCGACTGTTGCTGACCATACGAGCCGTACTGACCATAGCCTCCATATTGCTGCCCTGCACCAGGAATACCGTAACCTACTACACTGTACGCCGTTGTCTCTCGTGGTCGAACTGTTGCCGTACTACCGTTGATATTCCCCGAACCGCCCCTCAGCTCAAACCGAATCGCATACGGAATACTCCACTGGAGCGTAACTTGTTCTCCTTCAGTTATTTCCTGTTTACTTGCGCGCATACCTGCACAATACGGAGCCGGCATATTTTGCTGTTGCTGAGGATATTGTTGTGGCTGCTGTTGCGGTTGTTGTTGGGGCTGTTGTTGTTGTGGGCGCGGATTACTACTTGAAGATGTTGGGCGAAAACCATTTCCATCGTTACTTGGTGGTCTCTGAACGGGTGCTGGGTCAGGAATATTTTTTGGGTCATTTTTTGGATCAGGATTTCCTGTGCGTAGTGGATTATCTCGTGCGACCCTATCAAATGCTTCTCGTGAATTAATACCCTTCATCGCTTCATCGAGTTTATCTTTCTCGACTTGCACTACGCCAGATTTAGGAACCCAATTTCCTTGGCTATCTTTTTCAAATGTCTGGTAGGTACATTTACCTTGCGAATCACACCGCGCAACTACGCGACGATTTTCATCAATATCATGCCGAAATGATTCGTTTGGATTCTCTTGTGCTTTGCGCGCCAACTCTTCTTGAGAGTTTGTTTGGGTTGCTGTGTTTGGATCAAGTGATCGAATTGCCTCATCAGTATCTGCTCTATCGTCTGGAGAACATGCGATTCTCCATGAGCCTGGATTTTGACTTGCAGCATCTGTTTCAGCTTTTTTTAGTTCTGCTCCGGTGAGTCCTCTTCGTCGAGCATCAGCTACTTGCTGTTTTACGTATTCCTCTCGAGAGAGTGGTTGAAAAATAAATGAAATCGCACCACCTCCGGTCAATTCGTTTGTTGGACATGTTGCACGCTCTGCGATGACTCGTCCGTTTTGGTTAAGAGTCACACGTGCTTGTGAAGTACCGCATGTAACTCTGACTGTTGGTGTCTCCCCCCTATTCGTTACATTGAAAAAGAGGTATGGAATTCGAATCTTCTCAGTACCACATTGCACTTCTTGTGTTTTGCCGTCAGAACATCCACTTTTTTTCAGTGCCTCAGGACACTGCTTTATATCCTTATATACTGCGGGCTGAGTTGCTTGTGCGCATTGAACATTTTGTGGATTTGCCTTACAAAAATCATTCACCGCAAGACATTTTTCTTTTCCATCAAGCTGAAAACAGCCTTGTGGTATGCCGTCTTTCCCCTTTTTGATTTCTACGTCGTCATGACATGAGACCTGGCGTCCATCTACTTTTTTACAAATAGTTGGTTTGTTTGGGTCATTCTCCCTTTTGATAATCACGTATTGTGTTGCTGCATAGAGCACACTCGCCGCAGCGAAAAACATACAGATAGCGAGCGCAGCTTTTCCTAACACATTCAAAGCCCTTAACCACATACAGGAAAGTATAGCACTTACCGGTGTTGCTCGAGGTGACTATGCACAGAGTCTGAGAAGTACGCGAGTAAGCTCATCATACCCGTCACGCCCATCGCGTCGAGTCGCATGCACTAGATATGCGCATGAGCGCACAAGTTCCGGTAGTGATGCGCCCCACATGCGTGCTCCCGCGCGTGCCTTAGTATGAACGAATGGCTTAAGTCCTGATGTCGCAGCACTTTCACTCTTCTCAGCGAGACGCATTGCTTTCGCAGACCATGACAAGAGCCCTACCGTTGCCTCAATATCATCACCACGCATACGTGCCTCCTCAATCCGCATAAAAAGGGCCTTGCTGTCTCGCGCGTAGAGCGCATCAGAGAGCGCAAACGGATTATATGATTCTACCTTTTTAGTTTCCTTGACCACAGACTCCACCAGTGTGTGCGCATATTTTTTCAGCAGATTTTTTTCCTTTGCCTTTAACTCTCCTTCGATAACAATGACTATATGTTCGCTCTCCGCGAATAGTTTGACGTACTCACTGACTGACTCTGCGTGCTCTGATGTAAATACTTGAGACAAAGTCACTATAATTTTATCTTTAAAAAGACCACTCGAAGCAAGGATATCGCCCATGTCTACTGATGCGATAGTTTCATCATTCAGTTGGATGTGTGTCGCATAGGGCTCGCGCTTGAGAAGGCCAGCGACACATGCTCTCGCCTTTGCGAGGTTTTGTGTCATATCCGGCCCTATAAACGCATACAGCATATTTTTATTTCAACGCTCCCCAGTGCGGACCAATTGCATAGGCTACCGAGAGTGGTATACCCTCTGTCTTCTCGAGTGGTAATACGTGTTCCATGATGTGTGCGATTCGCTGCGCGACCTTTTCAGCATGCTCATGCTCTACCTCATATACCAATTCATCATGCACCTGCAACACAAGGTCTACCTTGTCTCGAAGTTTTTCAGATTCGATATACTGATCAGCTTCTACCATTGCTCGCCGTATCAGGTCCGCCTGGGTGCCTTGTATGGGTGCATTGACTGCCATGCGCTCCGCTGCTGCACGTATAAAAGGGAGTGGCGATGAAAATCCCTCAAAATAGCGGCGTCTCCCGAAGAGCGTAGTCGTGTATCCAAGCCGCTTGGCCTCAGATTTTGTGGCATCAATCCACGCCGCAAGTGTGCTGTATTTCTCAAAATAGGCATCGAGATATGACCGAGCCTCCTTTTGGCTCACACTATCGCCAAGATTTTGGCGAAGTGCATTCACGCCCATTCCATACAAAATACCAAAGTTGATTACTTTTGCCTTACGTCTCATATCAGATGTAACCGCATCTCGCGCAACCCCAAAGACATCTGATGCTACGGCTGTATGCACATCAATACCTCCCGTGAAGGCTTTCACAAGCAGTGGATCTTTTGAAAGCACCGCAGCGATTCGAAGCTCAACCTGTGCGTAATCAAGCGCGACAAGCACCCTCCCCTTTTTCGCAATAAAAGCATTTCGGATCCGTTTTCCGAGTTCTGTTTTGATAGGAATATTTTGCAAATTCGGATTTATTGAAGATAGACGACCTGTGGTTGTTCCTGTTTGTTGGAATGTCGTATGCAATCTCTGCGAAGCATCTACCTGAGAAGGCAGCGTATCGATATAGGTTGAGAGTAACTTTTGTAATTCACGGCACTCGAGTATGGTCGTAATGATTGGGTGCTGATCACTCATCTTGAGCAAGTCCGCTTCTTTTGTTGAGCGTGCCCCTGTCGGTGTTTTTGCTTTCCCGAGTGGCTTTAGTCCGAGCGTGTCATACAGTACATCGCCTAATTGCTTTGGTGAATTAATATTAAATGTTGTGCCGGCACTTGCATATATTTTTTCGGAAAGCGCATCAAGCTCTGTATGATATTCCTTTGACAATTTCGCCAAGTACGCTGTATCGAGCGCAACACCGACATGGTTCATACGCTCAATGATTGGCATAAGTGGTATCTCAATATCTTCAAGAACGCGCTGCAAGTTTCTTGACTCGATGAGTTCTCTCAAAATCGTATAGCTCGCCGCCATGTCTTCTGTTTTTGTGAGTGTGACAATGTCGTCACGAGTTGGCTCTGTCACTTCTGATTTCAAGAGCCAGACCATGATGAGCATTATTTTGAACTCGGGTGTATCGGTGCGATCTGAATGTTCGACAGCTGTCTTGGTTGGTGCCTTATCAGCATCTCCGTGTGTTCTCTGTTTGAGCCGATTGATGAGGGAGCGAAACTCATAGCGTTCGCAGAGCGCAATGACTGATGGGAGCGCATTTTCGAATGAAAATGGTTTTTCTATATCGGCCTTTATTGGAGCATCGAGACGTATGGTCGCGAGCATTTTTGAAAACTGTGCCTCCTCCTCGCCGCTTGCAATGAGTTCGCACGCCTTTGGTTTAAAGCCACTTTTCTTTAATATATCAGGGTCTTTCTTGAGTGCACGATATACCCCATCCACCCCTCCAAATAATTTTATGAGCTCAGTGGCAGTTTTTTCACCAATGCCCTTTATTCCTGGAATATTGTCTGAACTATCCCCCGCGAACCCTTTGTAGTCAGGTATTTGATGCGGTGAAAATCCAAATCGCGCCTCAACTGCAGATGCATCATAGAGCACCGTGTCTTGGATTCCCTTTCGTAAGGTATACACACGCACCCGAGCACCCTCGATAAGCTGCATGGTGTCCATGTCGCCGGATGCAATAATAATCTCAATGTCTTTCCGATGTTTCGTCTGCTCAACGATTGTCCCAAGGATATCATCAGCTTCAAAACCAGGGCAATCGATGATTGGTATGTGAAATGCAGAAAACACGGACCTCGAAGAGCCGAGTTGCATGATGAGCGCATCATCGCCTTTTTTTCTTGTTGCTTTGTACCCGTCATAGACATCATGTCTGTGTGTTTTTTGCGCGAGGTCATAGCACGCAATCATGACGTCGGGCTTGAGTTCGTCGACAATCCGCACGAGCATATTACTGAGCCCATAGAGCGCACCTGTTGGCTCCCCTTTACTCGACGAGAAGTCAGGAAGCGCATGATACGCGCGATGGATTATGGCATGTGCGTCAAGGAGAACAACTCGCGAAATAGCGCTCTTTTGCTTCATAGACCCATGATACCTCGTTTATCCTCGCTTACATAACTAAGCTCAAGAGAGAGCAGGAGCGAAGGGAGGTGTGCACCTAAACGTTCTGGCCATTCGATGTAGAAAAAATCGCCTTCCGCTCGCTTCGGCATAAATGTACGTGCCTCTTGCTCTGATTCAACTCGGTACGCATCAATATGCACAAACTTTGAAAATGGTTCCGTCGTTGCATCATAGCGTTTCATTAAAATAAATGTCGGCGAAATGATCTGTGGTTTGACCCCCAAAACTGACCCTATCGCTTGCGCAAGCGTCGTCTTGCCTGCCCCGACATTACCCGAAACAGTGACACCATGAAGTGCGCGTTCAGTTACAACACGAACTATATCTTCTGCTATTGCATGCACTTCGCTTATTGAGAAAACCTTCATGTGCATAGTCTATCAAATAGTTACCCAGAAAGGCTATACTACTGATATGACCGTTCAATTCAATGATGCAAAGCCCGCCGAACGACTGGAGGAGTTGCGTCTTATCGAAGAAGAAGAGCTCGCAAAAGTGCTCGCAAAACGATACGCGGCAAAGTACGTAGACCTCACTCGTATTGGCGTTGAGACTGATGCACTCGCACTCATCCCCGAACAAGAAGCTAAATCAATGGAGGTTGCTGTTTTCAAGAAAATGGGGAAGAAGCTCCTCGTCGCAATGCGTGCACCATCACGAGAAGATTCCATGGCATCAGTCAAAAAACTTGAACGTCTCGGATATGAACTAGAGATATACATGGTGTCACGGGCAAGCTTGAAACATGCATGGGAACGCTACGCGGATATTTCATTTGCAACCGCAAGTGAGGGTGGGGTCTTGAATCTCTCAAATGAGACGATTTCAAAAATGAAGCAGGAGCTCAAGACAATCAATGACGTCCGCATTGCAATAGATAGTGCAATGCAAGGAAGCAAAGTGCATCACGTATCACGTGTACTTGAAATTCTTGTTGGTGGCGCACTAGCGCTCGATGCTTCTGATATTCACATTGAACCTGAAGACACCTACGTGCATGTTCGTTTTCGTATTGACGGTGTACTCACCGAAGCCGCGACCACTGATGGTGGTACCTACCACCTGCTTCGCTCACGCATCAAGCTCCTTTCTGGTATGAAACTTAACGTCTCGAGCGCGGCTCAAGACGGACGCTTTAGTATAAAAGTTGCCGATAAGGAGATCGAAATTCGTACATCACTCATCCCTGGCTCGTATGGCGAGTCTATTGTGACTCGTATTTTGGATCCACACACGATCGGTCTCCCACTTGAAGCGCTTGGTATGGATAAATACTTGATGGATATTTTCAAAACAGAAATCAGCAAGCCAAACGGGATGCTCCTCAACACAGGGCCGACAGGTTCAGGAAAGACAACCACACTCTATGCCTTTTTGAAGGCAGTACACACACCTGATGTTAAAATAATCACCCTGGAAAACCCGGTAGAATATCACCTTGATGGAATCGTGCAGACGCAAATAACTCGAGATTACACCTTTGCGCAAGGACTCCGTGCCATTTTGCGACAAGACCCTGACGTTATCATGGTCGGTGAGATCCGAGACCCGGAAGTAGCTTCAACAGCAGTGAATGCTGCACTCACTGGTCACTTGGTATTTTCTACACTCCACACAAACAATGCCGCCGGTACATTCCCTCGCATTATTGATCTTGGTGTTTCCCCTGAAATCATCGGTGCATCACTGACCGTATCTATGGCGCAACGTCTCACTCGAAAATTGTGCGGCTATTGTAAAAAAGAAGTCGTCATCGCAGGCGCAGAAAAAGAAATCATAGATAAGTTTTTGAAATTTATGCCCCACCAGGAAGACCTCCCGGAAAATCGCACAAAAATGTGGCTTGCCCAAGGATGCGAAAAGTGCGCAAACACTGGCTACAAAGGACGCATTGCAGTACTCGAAGCAGTGCTTGTCGATCACAACATCGAAGAAATCGTGCGACAAAACCCGACCGAAGCAGATATTTGGCGAGCTTCGGCAGGACAAAATATCAGACGCATGGCAGAAGATGGTATATGTAAAATACTCAAGGGTGTGACCTCTCTCGACGAGCTCGGGCGCGTAGTTGACCTCAAGGATGAGATGTTTCGAGATCCAGCCCACCTCAGTTAGGTGTGATACTATTGCAAAAGCACATACGTGCTGCGGTGAGGGTACGCAAAATCCTCTAAACAAGCCTTTCTGAACCCCGCAAGGTAATGAAAGTCGTAGGAACACTGTGGTGTTGTCTAGCCGAAACCGGACAAACCATATGGGACTACACTGATCTCGTTTAGAGGATTTTGACCCCAAGCACTGCTTAGGATGTATATATATTAGCATACTTATTTACAGATGTCAATACCCCACGCAAAGAACGGTTCAAGCACCCCAGCTCAAGGCTCCCCGAGCCATGATGCTGCATTTCTTGATAAAACACTTCGACCGCAGCAGTGGGATGAGTATATTGGACAGGAACGAGTGAAGGAAAACCTCCGAATCTTGCTTTCAGCTGCAAAAAAGCGCGCCCAACCACCTGAGCACATGCTTTTTTATGGACCACCTGGGGTTGGTAAGACAACGCTCTGTTATTTGATTGCAAAGGAGCTGGGCACAAACATGAAAGTGACTTCAGGACCCGCGATTGAGCGTGTGGGAGACCTTGCGTCACTCATCACAAATCTTGAAAAGGGTGACGTGCTTTTTATTGATGAAATACACCGACTCAACAAGAGTATTGAAGAGGTCCTCTACCCTGCCATGGAGTCGGGAGTGCTCGACATTATTATCGGAAAGGGACCTTCAGCGCGGTCAATACAACTTGAGCTTCCTCCGTTTACGTTAGTTGCTGCTACAACACTATACGCAGAGATTTCGGCGCCACTTCGCTCGCGATTTTCAGGTGGCACCTATCACCTCACACACTACACTGAGACTGAAATAGAAACTATTATCGCTCGATCAGCGCACATCCTTGGCGTACAGATTGAAAAGTCAGGTATTGCTGAAATTGCACGACGAAGTCGATACACCCCACGTACTGCAAACAGACTTTTGAAACGATGCCGAGACTTTGCAGAAGTACACGAGCGAGCACTTGATAACACTGTGGTCATTGAGGCACTTGAGTTGTTGGGTGTTGACTCGCTAGGACTCGATGATCGAGACAGACAAATACTCACTACCATTATCGATACCTTTCATGGTGGTCCAGTTGGACTCAAAACAATTGCAGCAGCACTATCAGAAGAAGAGCGCACGATAGAAGATGTACACGAACCATTTCTTATCCAAGCAGGACTTCTCGAACGAACACCTCGCGGACGATCAGTAACTCCACGAGGATATGAGCACGTCGAGCGCGCCTCTACACAGAAGCAAAACGCATTGCTTTAATTTGTTGGCACGACCACAACATCACTAAATGTGCCGCCTGAGAATTTTGCATAGCCGACAGCTCGTACAGTAAGCTCAGGGCCTGAGTCTGGTACGACGGTGATTGAGAATGGATCGTTGTTTGAAGCACCCATATAAACACCATTTACAAAGTATTCCACCTTCTCAAGAGGCTGAGGTCCCGAATGACGTATGGTGATAGTGAGTGGCTTACCGCTTACAACTGGATTTCCTCGTACTGGGTACGCAATTGAAAACTTGTGCTGCTGTTCAGGTGCTACGGTTGAACCAGTCTGGCCGACGATTGCTTCTGACTGCTGTGCTTCAGAGCCAGGTCCAGCCCCATCTGGTGTTGCGAGTCCATTAAGCCCGACCCATGCCTGAATACCGTATTCCCAATGACCGAACTGCGAATCAGCATTTGGATTTGCGGGTGCAGGACCACGTGGGTCATCTTTGTTTATGTATGCAAGTATTGAATGTGGGCCTTTATTTCCATTACTCCAATCACCGTTTAATACCGGTTGAAGCGTATCGTACGGAATCGGATCTGGCTCAACAAATTTTTCATGTTCAACATATTTGAGCGCCTCATTCATATATGCTCTCCACATTGGGGCGATCACGTACCCAGCAACCTTTTGGACTATTGGTGAGTTGTCATTGTTCCCGGCCCATGTCCCTACGGCAATGGTAGGACTGTAACCAACAACCCATACGTCACGAAAATCATTTGTAGTTCCTGTTTTTCCTGCAACATCAATCTCGCCAAAGTTCAAAAATGAACGAACACCGTACGATGGCGCGCGCGCAACATTGTCAGAGAGCACATCAGTCGTAAGTCGAGCCGCCTGTGAATCGACAGCGCGTATTTCATTTTGCTCAAACTTTGAAAGTACGGTTCCTTGGGCATCCTTAATTTCAAGGATTCCCACGATTGGATTGCGTACACCTTGATTTGCGAGTGTTGCGTATGCTCCAGTCAACTCAAGAAGAGACACTTCACCTCCACCCAACACCAATGAGAATCCGTAATGCGTTGCCGGCTGTGTAAGTGTTGTGATGCCAAGACTTTTTGCGGTATTCAACACATTTTGCATCCCCGCAAGATACAAGACTTTTACAGCTGGTATGTTGATTGATTGCGCGAGCGCATTGCGAAGCGTCATTGGTCCTCTAAACTTAAAATCGTAGTTTTGAGGTGCGTAGCAATTATCCTTTATTTCAAATTGCTCCTTTGGACAGTTGACTGAGAACTGTGTTGGAACATCAAACAATACAGTTTCTGGTGTATACCCCTTTGCAAACGCTGCCGTGTACGCAATCGGTTTAAATGTTGAACCAGGCTGTCTGAGTGCTGTTGCAATGTTGTACTTTCCATCTATTTTTTCATCGAAGTAATCTCGGGAGCCAACCATTGCGAGAATTTGTCCAGTCTTTGGGTCAATTGCAACAAGCGCCGCGTTCTCAGCGTTAAAATCATTCTCATTTTTTAGTGCAAACTTTTTTATTATCTCCTCGCCCGCTGACTGCATACGCCAATCAAGGGTTGTTACCACACTGAGGCCACCATTATACACTGCATCAGTACCGTATTTTTCTTCCAAAAATTCACGTATGTAAAACACGAAGTGGGGGGCCTTTATGCTTCTGTCTGAATAGGGGAGAAATGTAACCACCTCTTCCTTTGCACTCTGGTACTCTTCATTCGTAATAAAATGTTCTTCAAGCATTCGCTTCAGGACAAGATTTTTACGATCACTTAAATCCTCAATATGATCACCATACGGTGAATAGTATGTAGGCGCTTGAGGGAGTGCGGCAATATAGGCAGCCTCCGCGAGAGTTACTTCAGCAGATGTCTTTCCAAAAAAGCGCTTCGATGCTTCTTCAACACCATAAATATTTCCTCCGTACGGCATTTCATTTAGATAGATTGAAAGAATCTCATCTTTTGACAATCTACGCTCAAGTATTAATGAAAGTATCCATTCTTTAAGCTTTCGCTTGAGTGTTTTCTCTGTAGAGAGAAGTGTATTTTTTACAACCTGTTGGGTAATCGTTGAGCCACCTTGTCCGTATGATGCAGACATAATGTTTGCATACACCGCACGCAGTATCGCTGTCGGCTTTATTCCCTTGTGTTGGTAAAACTCGGTATCTTCGATGGCTACCGTTGCGTTTTTGAGATGACGAGAAATATCTTCAAAAGGTACGACGGTTCGCTGTACTTCATTGTGGACGTTAAACAACAAGACCTTGCCGGTTCGGTCATAGATTTTTGTTGATTGCGAGACGGCTCTATCTTTGAAGCCATCGACAGAAGGGAGCTCAACTCTGGTTGCCCACGCAAAGACTCCTATTATCGCAAGGGATACTCCTACACCAATTACGGCGAGAAAATACCACAGATAGAGTGATGCTCGTTTGATACGGAACATGAGCTTCATAAACAGTCTCCACATATTCCCTGGTCTATCACGTAGTGATGGTGCCATAAAATCGCACAATACCACAAAAACCTCGAAATTCAACGAGCTTTACGCACTTATTGGTCGAGTACAGGCGAGATGTGTGAGACCAATTGCAATCGCGTCATATTCATCATCAAGTCGTTTTCGTGATTCTATATGTACGAGGAGTGGAATCATTCGTTGTATATCCCCCTTGGGCGCACTACCCGACCCAGCAACCGCAACTTTTATTTGAGACGGTGTATATTCAGAAACAACAAGTTCGTGGCTGTTCGCGAGTTGGAGGAGCATCCCCCGAACCTCAGCGACGCGCATTGCTGTCTTTTGGTTGTTTGTAAAATATAGTCGCTCAAGCGCAATTGATTCGGGTTTATACTGTTTTATAAGTGCGTTACATGATACATACACCTCATTAAGACGACTCCCAAAAGAGCTCGTTTTATCTGTCGTCACACATGCAGAAAAGACGAGTTCATGTTTTTGACCCTTTCCTCGCTCAAGTACCGCAACTCCACACCGATCATACCCTGGGTCAATAGCGAGTATTTTCATACATTAAGTTTTGAATTTGTGTAGACAGCTTCAATATCTCCATGATTGTAAAGCTCCGACAGTAGCGCAGTCAGTGCCTCCTCGTCATCTCCATCAACTACCTGTTCTGTGAGTGGCCGGTATGTTCCATCACTACCTTTTTCAAACGCCCACGCAGCAGAACCAGAAAGACCTAATGTACAATCATATTCAGAAACAAGGTGTTTGATTTCTTGTACGGTGCGGTTTCGTGAATCTGTACTTGCAACAATAACACAAGCAACACCCCCAGGGGCAAAAAGTTCAAACAGGAGGTTTTCGAGAGGTGGGCCTCCGTGCCCGCTCCCTTTTTGAAGCGCACGCTCAATATTTTCTTTCGGCATATCAATCGAGCGGGCACGGTCAACGACCGCCTGAACTGTAGGTGAATCAGTGTCGCCATTTACTGATTGCACAGCAGCTGTAATT
This sequence comes from uncultured Candidatus Saccharibacteria bacterium, assembly GCA_964528735.1. Lineage (GTDB taxonomy): Bacteria > Patescibacteriota > Minisyncoccia > Phycocordibacterales > UBA2100 > CAYNND01. The sequence goes on from CAZGUV010000008.1 coordinate 29,501, forward strand.
GCCCGCGCCATTTTTCCAAACACAACACCTCTTTTTGCGTCAGCGGTCGCTTTCTTATGTTTTATCTGTTTCCACTTACTATGACCTGCCATACATACCAGTCTATACACTACTCAACATATATCAACGATGTGATTTTGTTCACCAAGAAGGGTGTTGATTTTTGCAATGACTTTCTTTTTCTCTTCATGAAGCACATAGCGAACCGATGCGGGTACATGTACGTACACACGATTTTCACGTATATCAATATGCGACACCTGTACAGTAATTGAGAATTCATCTTGTAATACATTCTGAACGACTGATTTTTTTTGACGTTCTGAGACCCCAACATGAGCGTACCGAGCGAGTAGGTTTTTTAAATTTTGCATACCTATTTATTCATCGGCATGACTACATACAAAAATGATCCGTCGGAAACTCCCTTTACAATAAGAGGCTTACTTGGGCCAGCAAATGAAAACTGAACACTGTCGACAGGTATTGATTGAAAACAATCAATGAGATATTTTTGATTAAAATTTAAAGCAACACTTTCACCTTCAATTGTAGCCACTATTGATTCTTTCATTTCACCTGTGGTGCTGTTCTTTGATGTGCACACCACCTGCTTACCAGCAACATCAACAGATACACTAACTTGCTTTGAAGCATCGGAAACTATCAATGCTTTCCTCAAGACATTCACAATATCTTCTTTTAAAAAGATACATTGGCAAAAAAACTGTTTTGGTATGATTTTTTGGTATTCAGGAAAAGTCCCTGATGTTAGGCGTGATGATAATGTTGTATTTTTTGTAGTAAACACACACAAATCCTCATCTACTATACATGAAAATGTTTCATCTTTACTGTTTTGGAGAAAAGATACTATCTCATGGGCGTTTTTTGCTGGTATCAGAATTGTCGGAAACTCTTCTTCTGATGAGTGTGGTACTTTTTTCTCTGCGAGCCTAAATGAGTCCGTCCCAACAAAAACAAGTGATGATCCTTCAGTGTAGACAAGTATACTCGCTAACTCAGGCTTTATTGTTGAGTTAGATGCTGCATATATAACTGATTGCATACCTTGAACGAAACTTTCTCTTTTTATAGTGTGGTTGATTTTTGATTGCGCTTCAGGAAGTGGTGGAAATTCGTTTTGAGGGAGGAGGGTTAGGTTAATTGTTCCTTTTTTTGTTTGTATTGAACATGTATTTTCATTACATTGCAGAACAACTTCACCGTTGGGAAAAAGTTTTATTACATCATAGAGTGTTTTTGCAGGAACCACACAAACACCTTCATTATCAGATTCTCCAGGTACACGAACCTCAACACTCATTTCAATATTTGTACCTTGAAATATTACAAGATGGGGGCGTGTAGATATTTTTACACCTTGAAGTGTTTGGTTGTGATGGTTCGGTTGGGCAATTTTCGTAACTTCGTTGAGTGCTTGTTCTAAGTGTTCTTTTTGAATATAAATTTTCATATTTCTTTTATTAAGAGAATATATGTGGAAATCGCTATTTATGTATATATATCAATCTATTTTTATACACAACTAATATATATATTTAATAACAACTTACAATATATTTTTTTTTAAAAAGAACAATCAATACATTACACAGTAGCAATACACAGTTATTCACATACTTATCCCCTCAGTAATACACGTATTTGGTCAATCTCTTGTGCGAGTGTTTGGTCTCGTTCGATCATATCTCGTATCTTCTCACATGAGTGAATGACTGTTGTGTGGTCTCTCCCTCCCAACCGATCACCAATACTTGGGTACGATACACCCAAATCTTCTCGCATAAGAAACATCGCAATCTGTCTTGGTTTTACTACATCCTTCTTTCGTGTTTTTTCATAAATTGCAGACTCTGGTATTTCATAATACTGAGATACTGACCGAAGAACCTCCTCAGGAGAAACACTTTTTGATGGGCGCGTGTTGTGTTGGATGATTGAGCGAATTTCAGGGAGGGTCAAATCTCTACCTTTTATATTTGTGTTACAAAAAACTGCGTTAAGAATACCTTCAAGTTCACGAATATTACCTCGTACTTCCTTTGCAATGTATTCAATAGTCTCATTTCCAATCATAAATTGCTGTTGAGCCACCTTTTCTCTGATTATTGATATACGAGAATCCATATCAGGCTCAGGAATTTCAGCTGTTAAACCAGCACTGAAGCGCCCCTTTAGTCTATCCTCAAGCCCTTGGAGTGATTGAGGGTGTTTATCTGATGAAAATATTATCTGTTTGTTGTTGTCAAAAAGATAGTTGAAAAGATGGAATAGCTCTTCTTGTGTACGTTCTTTATCTGCGATGAATTGCACGTCATCCATAATAAGAACATCGTATTGACGATACTTGTCTTTAAATTGATTTGCCCGCCCTGCGCGTACTGCGTTGTAATAATCAACAGCAAACTGTTCCGATGTGCAGTAGAGGATTTTTTTATTTGGGTATACTTTTTTGAACTGGTTTCCTATTGCTTGAACAAGGTGTGTTTTACCGTGTCCAGTCGATCCGTAGACAAAGAGTGGGTTATATGCAAGCGCAGGGTTCTGAAGAACTGCAAGCGCTGCTGCATGTGCGAGCTGATTAAATGGCCCAACAACAAAGGAATCAAAGGTGTAGCGTGGGTTTAGATTATCTCGCTTGTCTACATAGAGCTGGTCAATCCCTAGCGAGCCCGTGCCTGCTTGTGCGGGTTTTTCTGGTGCAAGTTTTTTCATTGCGGTTACTTTTGCGACGGTATATTCAACGTTTCGCACACTATGATCAACCTCTCGGAGGGTTTTCAGAATAATAGAGTGGTATTTTTCTGCAATCCAATCTCGAGCCATTCTGTTCGGTGTTCCCACATATATTATTCCCTCGTCTCTGCGCACTATGCCGGTATCTTTAAACCATGTTTTATAGTTCGCTTCAGATATTGAGCGCTCAACCGTTGCCAGCACCGTTTCCCACAAGCTTTTTTGTTCTCCCGTCATGCGCGCGTATTTATGTAAGTAAGTAGGTGCATTATACAGATGGTGGTGCACTCACGCACCTTCTTCATGTATGGGGATTACGTGCATAAGATGTGGATAAGCCACAACTCAAGATGGCAGATTGATTTTCTGGTGTCTTTGTGCGATAGTAGAGCCATGAAACGAACGTACCAACCAAAAAAGCGCAAGCGAGCGCGAACTCATGGTTTTTTGAAGCGATCAAAATCAGCTTCAGGAAGTCGTGTTCTTAAGTCTCGCCGACGAAAGGGCCGATCACGACTCTCAGCGTAAGCTAATGCTTAGTAGGAAACATAGACTTTCCCGACTCGATGTGAAAAATACTCTTGCACAGGGCCGTATTTTTCGTGCACCGTCATGCACGGTGCGCTACCTCCCCTCCCCTCTTTTTCGTATAGGAGTTGCTGTCCCCAAGAAAATTGCCCGCACTGCTGTGGTGAGGAATCGCATCCGTCGTTTTGTGTACACAAAGGCACAGAACTATATAAAAACTCCCTTCTCACTCGTGTGTACAGTACACACCACAGACAGTGGGCATCTGAGCAAGGATATTGAAGATGCATTTGCGCATTTGACGAAGTAAACTCTGAGCGTATTATTCACGCATGTATTCCTTGTTTATTAGCGGTGTATACATACCGCTCTACTCTGCGCTTGTCTATATTATTAATCACGTACCTGGTGGTGATGTAGGAATCGCACTCGTAATCGTCACTATTATTGTGCGCGCACTATTGCTACCTCTTGCCATAAAGACAAGTAGAGCACAAAAGATAATGCGTGATTTGCAGCCAAAACTCGATGAGATTAAGAAAAAATATACAGATCAGCGGGAAATGGCAGAAAAAACGATGGCTCTGTATAGAGAGCATAATGTCAGTCCGTTTTCAGCCATTCTTATACCACTTATACAGATCCCCGTTGTAATTGGTCTCTACGTTGTGTTTGCAAACGGAGGCTTGCCACAAATAACTCCTGAGTATCTGTACTCGTTTGTCGCTATCCCGACCCAAGTCTCTATGCACTTTTTGGGTCTTGTAGATATGGGCTCTAAGAGTGTGTTACTCGCAGTGCTCGCTGGTTTGACACAATTTGCGTATGCAAAGGTAATGCCGAAACCACAGGTTCAAAGTGAGCCGTCGTTTGCGAGTGATTTTGCAAAAGGAATGCATGTACAGATGACGTATGTACTCCCGTTCATTATTGGCTTTGTTGCTTACTCAATTTCCGCAGCAGTTGCCCTTTACCTCGTTGTTGGAAATGTGTTCTCATTCTTTTCAGAATTGTACACACGACGGACGATGAAGTAGTATGGTGTTATCATGCAAGAGATACGTACAATCACCGAAGCATTACTGAAAACGCTCAATATCGAGGCTACGTTTGAGGAACGCTCTTTTGCGGAGCAGCCAGTACTTGCTATTACAACCACCGATAGCCAATTACTCATCGGTAATCAGGGCGACAGACTCCGTGCGCTCAATACGCTTGTGCGCATGATTGCGGAAAAGAAAGGTATAACCGAGCGTTTTATGATTGATGTGAACAACTTCCAGCACGATGCGGTAGTGAAGCTTCAGGATACCGCAAAGATGCTCGCAGAGCGTGCGCGTTCACTCAAGTATGATGTAGAACTCAACCCGATGCGCCCTTTTGAGCGAATGATAGTTCATGCGGCGCTTGCTTCTGAGCCACATATAAAAACAGAGTCTATTGGCGAAGGAAGAGAGCGAAGGATAGTTATAAAATACGTTGAAGCGTAAAGCTAGAGTCCTGTCTCTGGATTAGGAGCGGTACCTCCGTTTGGCCCACCTCCTCGTTGCTTCTCAGATATTTGCTCCAAGTTTACATTTAGATTTAGTAGATCGGGGTTAATTTGGTTGAATATCACATACGTAGATAAGAGCATTATGAGTCCAAGCAATGCATTGCGCATCCTCTCTTTCGACTCGCCCATCTGAACAGCGCCTGATTCTGTCATCATGTACACAATCCCGCCGTATACAAATTGCGCAACGGCGATTACCGCGCCTATCGAGATAGTCATTCTAAAAATGGCATTTATGAAGGACCCAAGGTCACCGTATGATTCATAGATTGACGTACCACCTATGAGAAGGGTGTCCCCAAGCATGCCCTTGAACCCCGCAGTTTGTGCTACTTGTTGAGCAAGAAAACTAATTTCATTGAAAAATTCCATACTATTCAAGAGTTACTCCCCACAGTGTAGCAGTAGTTTTGTCGATAAATAAAAGGTTTTTTCCATCGTTCGTGTATTGTGCATCAGTTACATCGAGTCCATTCGGGGCACCCTTCACGGTCTCTATGACATTTGTTTGTGTCCCAGTCTTTGGGTCAATTCGTACGATCGTGTCCGTATAGATACGTGCTCCTTGCATCCAAGTGTCGGGATATGAATTACCTTGTGTGTCGACTGGTACACCACAGAGTAGTGTTATCTCATTTGGTGACCATACGCATTTTTCAGGAAATAGATGACTTTTGCTTGCAACTCGAGCTCCTGTTTTTGAAATAATCTCAGAGGTGTACCCGTCGTTACTTGAGGTCGTCTTTAGAATATACGTACCCTTCGGGCTTTCGAGTGCTGTTACTCCCGGTTCGTCACCAAATATCTTTTCAATAGTCCCCTTTGTAAGCGATATACGGTATATGTACCCGGGCATTCCGAGTGAAGCCCTTTGTCGAACGAGCATATTTACCACTCCTTCTCCGCTCCAACTAATATTCCACCCCCGAAGTGGAGATTTCCATACGCGTTTTGTCTTTTCTCCAAAAAGATTTGTCGTCGCGACACTCAAAGTACTGTCTTCTTGAAGCACTGAAAACAGAATAGTGTCGTCTCGTACAGCGAGTGCCTGAATATTCACCGGTAGATATGTTCCGACTGCAGTGTCGGTGTCACCTTCCTTCTTTTCTGCAAGTTCGGCAACAGGCGTACTCAATGTTAGTAATGAATCGTCGTCTTCGAGATGCTGCAATAAGACATGCTGCGCATTCTTTGTGAAATATGCTTTCTGTATTCCTAGTATTGTACTGTTTGTAACTCGCTCTGCCTTTTGGTTTGAGAAGGTCACATCAACAATATTGCCTCGCTGCCGCTCAGCAAGTCGCGCAACAATCTCCTTTTTGTCATTCTCGTACGTTGCAAATCCTGCGACAGGTCCTTCATACATTTTAAAGAGCTTTACTTCTTTTTTTGTTTGAGTTGGTGTTGTGTTGGGTGTACCCGACGAGTCAGTGTTTGTTCCTTCAGTTGTCCCATTTGTAGTATCACCAGGGTTCTCTTCCCCAGGTTGTCCATTCTTCGTCTGGTCATTAAATGTTTTTTCAGTTACTTCATCGTTATTGAATGGGCTTGTTCCACTATCTCCAGAACCAGGAACCGTGAGCGGGTCGAATGCTTTAGGGCGTGATGAGTCAACCGATTGCTTTGTGAGATACGCATACCATACTGCAAGCCCGGTCGCCGCTACGAGTATCAACAGTGCTACAGATGCGTATATAGTGTTTTTTTTGTTCATATGCCAAAGAGTGTTGATTCTGTAGGTATACCAATGCGTGTTCGAAGCGAAGCCTCTTGAAGGAGTTTGCTCGCATGGCTGGCTTCAACAGAGACTATTCCGGATGCAGCTCGAGGCGTATACAAAGCCCTTCCGCCTGATTCAGGAGCAACCTCACCGGTACTACTTTGCCATTCAAATCGGGCACGCGAGAGATTTGTTCCATCAATGTGATATGGAATTGCGCGCAGCGACACAACCCCGTCAAGGGTATTCGTAAGTGCAACGACGGTGTTTGTCCACAAACCGACGAGAGTTTTCTGGTGGTACATTCTCAAGACAACAGGTGTAGGGTTAATCCGAACGCCATTACCACCCACGTACTCATTGTTCAGATTCTTTACCTCAACCTGTATGAGGCTGTCGTCTCCAAAAACAGGCATCTGTATCTGGGCAGTATTTTTTGCAAAACCAGATTGCTTGGTGAGGAGTGTCCCATCTTGGTACCAAGAATAGATGAGTGTGTCAGGTGAGCCAAGAGTAGTGTGCGGTATGGCAGTAACAACCACGCGACCACCCGGAGCCACAAGGGGTCGTCCTGCGTACAATGGGGGTGTGTACGATACTCCCTCCCAGACAAGGTCTATATCAGAAGGCACGATCCGTTGGGTCAACTTTGTTTCTACACCATCACGTTCAACAATAGTGACCTCTATAATGCTTTCACCGCGCTTCGTGAGCGTAAAGTATGTATCCAATGCGCCTATCCCCTGGCTCAAGACAACACCATCCAATTTCCACACAATAAGTGCCGTTGATGCGTCGAGAGTCGGACTTTTAAGCTCTGCATGAATTTTTCTCTGCAATTGCAGTATAGGGGGGTCAAAACGAATACTCATCGTGCGCTCAAGCTGTGCATACGCAAAGCCGGACCAAGAAAAAACGATGAATGCAACGAGAGTTGTGAGCACCATCCTCATGGCATTATTGTAGCAGGTTTTCTCTACTTTGCTGTCTCAATGTGCGTACAATTGGCTATTTCAAGACAGCGTCATCGCCAGATGCAGATTCGGCAGCTTCCAATTCTTTTTTCGCCTTTCGTATGGCAAGAATTTGAGATGGGTCAGAGGTGATTATTTGGTCTTCTGTATACGAAGCGATGACCTTGATTGCCACATGTTTCAATCCGGCAAAGAATATCCCCTCTCCCACATCTGACTCAAGAAGGAGGTATTTTTCCTCGTCTGAAAGCTTAAAAGTTTCTTGAACAAGGTCAATTGATGTTGGTGATTGGCGGAGCAGGATTTGAATAGAGGAGTTTGTAAGCATCGCTTTACCGTATGGAGATTGCAAAAAGTCTCCGACGTCCTGTGTAATGGTTGCAAGTCCGAGGTAATATTTACGACCGCGCTTTGCGATTCCATACAAGAATGAAGCCGTATCTTCCGACTTCATCATCCACCATGCCTCATCGATAACTAGGAGGCGCTTGCGGAGCTCTTTACGAACCATATTCCAGATGTGGTGCGTAACGATATACATCGCAACAGGCTTGAGCTCGTCTTCCATATCTCGAATTGAAAACACAACAAGACGCTTGTTCATGTCCACGTTTGTCGGCTTGTTGATGAATCCAGACCATGTACCGTGGGTATACTTTGAAAGTCTCTGTACGAGTGACTCCGATCCTTCCATGCCTGAAAGTACCAATTCAAAATCGGACAGAAGCGGAGGTTCAATATTTGCGAAATCTGCCTGCTCGTTTATATCCTTAAGTGCGTAGGTTTCAGTGATTGCCTTGTCGATAATCGCATCCTCTTCAGGGCTGAGACCACCAAGCATGATGCGAAAGAGTCCAACGAGTGTAATTATGTTAGAGCGAAGTACATCAGCGGGGTTCTCGTCTTCTCGAGGGACAGGAAGATCAAATGGGTTGATATGGTTTTCAGAAGACAATGTAATGTTGAAGTAGCGTCCACCAGTTGTTTCAGCAAGGTATTCATATTCACGCTCAGGGTCAATCACAATAACGTCGGCATCAAACATAAGTGACCGAAGAATTTCAAGTTTAGTGAAGTATGACTTTCCTGAACCTGATTTTGCAAAGAGCACTGAGTTATAGTTTTCGAGCGAAAATCTATCAAAGAGCACGAGCGAAGAGTTGTGTCTGTTTATTCCATACAGTATTCCCCTATCAGAGGTGAGGTCAAACGAGATAAACGGAAATGTTGAAGAAAGAGGTTCAGAGTTGAGCTTTGAGTGAACCGCGAGCTGATCATCTGCAATAGGCATCACACTCTTAAAGCCTTGTTCCTGTTGGAACAGCGTTGGCTTTATATACACAAGACGTGACTCAAGGATAGATCGCATCTCGGTCTCTGTCTTATCAAGTTCGTCTTCGTTTTGGCCGTAGATTGTTATATAGAGGCCGACTTCAAACATTTTTTCTTGAGCTTGCTGGAGTCTGTCGCGCAAGTATTCAAGGTCAGAGTATGCAGTATCGAGTTGCGGGTCACGAACAAGCCCTTTCTCTTCGCGGATTTGTATTTGACTTTCAACTTCTGCTACACGCTTTTGGAATTGTCTCAAAATTGCGGTCGTATCAATCGGGTGAATGTGCATCGCTGCATCGAACATTTTATCCAGGTTGATTATCGGTGCAAACCAGCCTGTTGTAAGAAATCGAGGATATGAAATTACAAAAAAAGTACGCGCGATTTTATCGCCGATATTCAATTGCTTTGGAGTTATCTGCAACGCAGATGGTGCAAGGATGTCTTGGAGCTCAAGTACACCACGAGCATAAATTTCTTGCGGGAGTACGGGAATAACTGGCCGCTCTGCGGTGCCGTTTCCTTGTGAAAAAAGTGAAAAAAGTCCCATAATTATTGATTATTTGCGCCCTTCATTGGGTTGTCTTGTTCACCAGGATTAAATATTCTATACAAAAGCTCGATGACTTCCTCTGTGCCAAGCTGGACACTTCGTATACCTGTACGAACTAATCCCTGTTGGACAATCGATATTCGTTGCTCAATTTGAGATGCATTTTCCTCAAATACTGTTTTCGCACCAGCCACTGCCTCACTCGCCCGCTCCTGTTTCTTAAACGGAAGTGGTATTTTTGAAAGAGGACCGCTCTCGAGCGCTGCGTTTGGTGGAAGGTATGGGACTACAACAAAAAAGTGCTTTGTCATAATATTTGCTGCCTCAGTGAAACTTCGAATGAAGTTTATATATTCACGAATCTGGATGCGCATCAATTCGTCGAGGGTGTTCTTTTGCGCCTCTTCAAGAGTCATAAGATAGGGCCGTATATCAAGCTTTCGTGACTGGATGAAAATTTCGATATGAAAATCGAGCGAGTTTAGTAAGTTCTGAAATTGCATCAAGAAGGCGTTTTGTTCGTCATCAGACTTGAGGGCAAAGTTAAGTGATGAACACATTAACACAGCCTTCAGGCTGCCATCATTCATGATGATAATACCATCTCGCACCTCTTTGACTGGTACGAAATCTTGTGAAGGTTGTGCGGTTCGTGTGTCAACTGCCATGTTACTTTTTTAGTTTCGCAATACCCTTTCCTGCATCATCGACATACTCGTTGATATCCAATGACCATGATATGTCTTTCAGCTTGCTATCTGACAACGATGGAAGCTCAGGTCCTTTCTGTGCAGTCGGATCGTCGCTTTTCGCAGAGCTCTTAGGCTTATCAACGTGCTTCCACAAGAACAGTTTACCACGGATTGTATAGTAAAATGCGCTTTCCAATACAATAAGAAACGGTCTGTCGTTTATTTTGTAAAACGCGAGCGCGAGTGCGAAACCCATTACAGGAAGCATGGCGACGAGTGCTATTTTTTGCGGCAACAGTGAGTATACAAAATACGAGAGCCCAGCTCCGCCCACAAGAAAAATAAACTGTTTGAATGTAAATGGTCCAAATATTTTATCCTCTACCTCTATGAATTGTGGCACCGAGAACTGCATAACTGCAGTATATCAGCCCATACGCATGCGCATGAATGGGCAATGCACAGCTTATACCGGGAGCTCTCGGTAGGGATCGCTCTGTACTTGTGTGCGCTGATTCATGGAATCACCAGCGTTGTTGCCGGGCTTTTGTTCGGTCGGTGCTTCACCCGCAAGCCGTTTCTTTATGATGTCGTCAAGAGTCTTGGCCTGACTCTGTGCGGTGCCTGCAGGGACTTGGATACCAACTTCGTCGAGCACTTTTTGTTGCTCAATTGGTACCACTGGTATGGTGCGGGTCGCCTTCTCCGTTGCGATGGTGTCTTGGAGCTGCTTTCGAATTGGCTCGAAAATTATCTCAACTGCGTCATTGTTTATTGCGATCGCCTCTTCTTGAGTTAATCCGACATGACTGACAATATTTCCAGGGAGTTCTTCAGGTGCTGTTACTCCAAAGAGAGCATAGGTAATCTCATTCTCAAGAAGTGTCCACTTGTCGAGGTGAATTTTGTGTTTTTGTGCGAGCGTACGCATTTTTGCTTCTAAGTCAGAAGACAAAATGGCTCGCTGGACAATTGCGGGCAGTGCATTGAATGCATCAGTAAGTAGTTGTTGTGATGAAGTTTCCATATATTAGTGCTTTTCTGCGCCTCCAGCTGGTGATGAAGGAACACTTACGGTTGGGGTGGGCGCTGCTGCTGGTGATGATGGTGCACTTTTTGCGATTACCTCCCCAAGACTTGCGGTTCGCCTCGACTCGCGTGCTTCGCGGTCAAGCTCTGTTTGAGTCATTGACGCGCGCTTCTCTCCCGCACTCATACCGTACGAGTCCAAAGAGATTTTGTTTTCAGTGACAAATTTCTTGAATGCAGATGTTGCATCGCTCCTGTTTCGTTCTCTATCCCTCTCGAGTTGAATCTGTTTCACTTGGCGCTCTCGCGCTTTCATATCGGTCTCAAGCATGTTCTTCTCTTTCTCACGAGCAAGTCGCTCTTGTTCGTGTGAGTTGATCATCTGCTTGATGTCACTAATCTTCTTGTTCGCCTCATTCATACGACCTTCAGCTTCCTGGAGGTTTCTCTCGAGAAGGCGCTTTTCGTTGAGCTTCGCGGTATCAGTTGGGTTTTCTCCGTTCTTCTCTCTGAATGCTTTCAATGCATCAGTTGCATCAGCAGCGTTTTGCGTTGCTTGTGTGTGCTGTCCTTGTGCCTCGGCAAGTCGTTCACCACTTTCCTTAACAGTTTGCTGCAATCCTTCGATAGCCTGTTTCAGTTCGCTCGACTTAACTTCATGTTCTTGTTTTGCAGCATCATGTGTTTCGACAAGCTTTGCATCGCTCTCCTTTTTCGTTTGAGCTGTCTGCGCACGCATAAAGTCAGCCGAACGTACGCCTTTCTCCTCACTCTCCTTTTTCTTTTTCTCAATCGATTTGAGAAGAGATTCTTTGCCTGGCTTGCCAGCCTGCATTCCAATCTTCTGAAGTGCTTTCATAACGGCACCATCGCGGAAATCACCGCTCGTGTTAAGGCGTGCCTTATACTTCTCAAGGTTTTTGCGGGCAGCCTCTTTTTCTTCAAATGATTTATGAGGTCCTGCGTGTGCCTCTTCGAGTTGTTTTAGGTTTCGCTCAGCGGCACCAAGTCGTGCGCGTCTTGATACTGAGGCAACCGCGCCAAATCCGCCAGTGGTGACAGCCCCAAGCAGTCCACCAGCACTTATTGAACCAACTCCAACACCAAACAGCTCGTTTCCTTTTTTTGAAAGTGTATCGGCAATCTTGATTGCAACCACAAAAATCACAACCATAACCCCGTAGCGCGCGAGTGCACTTCCTGCCTGTTGGATTGCTGTTGGCTCTGAGAATGATTCAACGCGCATTGCTTGTGCACCGCTCCCAACCATTGCATCCATGATCTGGATTACAGTCCAGAGCATGAGTAAAAGGAGTGGAGCGAACAATGCGTTTGCAAGCAGCGCTGTTTTCCACTGGTCAAAGTAACTTTGAAATTTTGGTATGATAAGTGCTGCAACTGCAAGCGATGAAGTGAGCATGACTAAAATCAGCATCACCGCACGTCGCACCAAAAGCCACGAGCAATAGAGGAATGTGAATGCAGCGATTATGAGCATTATGGATATTCCAAAACCAGTGAGAATTATTTTTATTGGGTTGTGTTTTGCTTCCTTTCGAATCAAATCTGCGACTTTACTCGTGTCTCCAAGTTCGCCTATCCCAAATGAGGTAATGATTCTGTTTGATACATTCGCGTTGTTTCCGAGCGGGTTACCTACTGTATTTGTCCCCCCAACTCCCGCGATGCCTCGATAGAATTGGTATGCGACAAAGTTTGAAACATCTATGACTGCCATCGAAAAGAAAAGGCTAAAGTTCATGAAGAGTGCGACAAGTATTGCGCGAACCGCGTGTTGTTTGATGCTGTACTCGTGGTTGTTCAAGATTATATTTATTGCAATAAATATAAAAAATCCAATCAGTACAATTTGAGACAGGTCTCTGAAAATCAACCATATTCTACGAATAGCATCAATAATCCCCCACATCTCTAGTGTAGTCGTCAGGTCAGAGGCAAACGAACCAATTGCAACATCAAAGAGACCACCGGCGAGTCCAAGTAATACAGCAGCAACTGCAATAAATAGTTTCCCGATAAATACCGCAAAGTCATCGATCCAGTCTTTTACTGTGTTACTGAAAAACCAGCCTCCAGCACCTGCAAGAACAAGCCCACCCAACAAGAGTGGTGGGGCAGCTTCGGCTCTGTAGGTTGCCACATGTATTTCAGGAGCTGTGTTCGTGCTTACATCAACATACGCGCTTAGTGGGCTCAAAAATATACACAATCCAAGTATCGCCGACGTAAGCGTGCGTCTCATGCCTTCAGTATAGTATGGATGTGTCTAAAAAGGTATGACCTGCTGTGCATTCTAGAGCTTCGTATCAGCCCATTTCTCTGCTTTGCACCAACTCTCCTGCCATGACTTCTCAGTTCGTTCAAAAAGGCTCTGCAATATATCTCTGAGCTGACTTTGTCGGTCACGCGCGTTTGATACGTGCGATGAATTATGCAACTTCCCTGCCTTAACGAGTTTCTCAAGCTGCCCGATCACAAATTGAGCCGTCGCAGGGCTGCTATCGTTTTTGAGCATATTCTCGAGGCCCTTCAATACAGACAGTGCACTGTCAGAGCTCTTAAGGTTGTCTGCAAATACCTTGCGAATTGGCTCAATATCGTCCTTTATTACCTTTATTGAGCGTTCATTTGTCTTGAGGAGTGTTACTGATTTTGTGACACCACTGAGCTTTGCAGTAATCTTATAGCGCTTTTTCGGGCTCACCTCAGTACTGCTTGGGTCATCAGTTATGTCAACCGTGACATCAGCACTACAGCTACCAATACCCTCTGCGCATGCCTCGTCCTCTACCTGCTTCTTCAAATCCTTTTTTGCTTGCTCGAGCATGTCCTCGAAGCATTTGTCTTCGCGCTGGACAAGCGTGCCGATAGTTGTGTCAATGAGCGAGAGTGTAGTTTTGATGACTGCATTGTAGTCACTTTCGGTCTGTAATGCTTTTTGGAGTGCATCCTTTCCTACGTTTGTTGTCTCGCCACGTGCTCTGCCAAACGCGTCATCGACAGCGCGGTCAAGGTATGATGCTCCGCTTGCGTTGTTTGTAGTTGCTTGAAGTCCTCCAAATCCTGAGAGGACCTCTGTCTGGAGGTTTGTGATAAATGAACCAAGGAGTTCGTCAATGCTGTCAGCCTGCTCTGTCTGTCGATGTCCAGTCTGTACAAGAAAACTTGTCATATCAGCAATTACTTTACCCGGCGTGACTATCTGACAGTCTTCTTCATAGCGCCCATTTCCTACAGGTACTTGCCTACACTCCCTATCTGAGAGAAAGCCATTTCCCCAATCAAGCTCTTTATCCAAACGCTGAAGTTCGGCGCGCATTGTTGCGTCAGCAACTTCTCGGACACTCATGTATGTTGAGAGCTCGTCGTTTCCATCAAGAAATGTTGAGAGGAATTGTGACATACCGCTATTTTCAATATCACCGCTCAATAGAGCTTTCATTTCAGCATCAGTCCCCTTGAAACTACATGCGTACGCGAGGTCAGGTTGACGGGTTCTGTTCACATAATCTTGTACAAGGTTTCGTTTTATTCGTTCTCGGTATGGACCACACATTTTTTGGAGCGACTCGTGCTCCATAAATTTCTCCATGACTTCATCACGAAGTTGTGCTTGAAGTGCACGTGGATTTTGTGCATATTTTGCTTGACCCTGTCTTCCCTCGTTTATTTGTCGAAGTGCGGCACGTGTTATTCCTGAAACTATAGCTTCGCGTTGGCGAATATTGAGCCCATCGAGTACGCAGAATTTATTTACCAGAATAAATGTGTTGAGAGCAATAGCTTCTTCCGAGACTGGGACAAAAGTACCCTGCGCATGTTGCATTCCAACAGGTCCTACTTCCCCGATACCCTTACAGCCATAAATACCATTGCGTACGAATTCGTATGCGCTCGTCGAGTTACCACTGCCATCGTTTACAACACCCAAATCTTTGAGGTCCTTCTCGTACTCTTTCAACCACTTCTCAATGTTTGGATCTGTCTGTGCATAAACCAGAGTGCTACTGATGGTTGTCACCAGTGCTACAGATATGAGAAATTGTATAAATATGCGAATCATTATAGTGAATCTATATCTTTCACGGTGAAGTACACGCGGAGTGACTCCTGTGCCATTTTAAGCTGTCGTTCTGCTTTTCCAAAGTGACCAAGTGCACGGTAGCTTGCTATAACATCGTCATACCCTTTGCTCATACCTTCGAGGGCAGCGCTGGTGTACATAAAGCCGTTTATGAAAGATATATGTTGCTCTGAGACATCATTCGGTACTGGTATTGCAAGTATCTCTGAGGCTACTGCAGTGTATACATCCGCCGCTGCTTTGAGTTTGGCAAATTCTTTCGGATCGTTTTCGTCAACCGCGCGTGCGTACATTTGGAGCTCATACTCAGGGATTTCTTTCAGCCGCGCGAGCTTGCCTTGCATTTGTGAGCGGTAGGTTAAGACAGCCGAACGACTCGAGTCAGGTATTATCCGCAGGTCTGCCTCAGTGTACTGTTTGTACTTCAGCTGGCTCAGATTTTGTATAGTGCTCTTAATTATTGCGTCCTTCTGTTTTTGCGAAACTTCGGTACCCCCATTTGACTGCTGTTCAATGATATACGAACCTACCAGTCTATCCGCTGCCAACTCTGTAGTTGTAATGTCTGCAGGGATGTTCCCTTGTGCAACATCAACAAAACTTTTTTCTCTTGCGCGCTTCATTTCATCAATCTCTTCCTTGTCTTCTACGCCGTCTCCGTCAGTATCTTTTTGGGCGGGGTCTGTTCCGTAGAGTATTTCTTGCCAGTCTGGTGCGCCATCCTTATCACTATCACCCGAATCTGGGACTTCATCGAGCACCTCCTTTACTGATTTGGGCTGATTTGGCCCTTTATGCTTTTGGTAGTATGCAAAAATACCACTGATTGCGATGATGGTAAGTCCCGCGATAACTGCAACAACAACTTTTTGATTAAGTGTCGTAAAAGACATGTAATAAGTATATCAGACAAGACAGAATAACTCTTTTTTTATGTGCGTAAGTTTACTGCTGTGTAATCGGTGGTGTAAAAA
>CAZGUV010000009.1:0-17207 GCA_964528735.1 uncultured Candidatus Saccharibacteria bacterium
GAGCACGTATGCAAAATTACCTGCAATGGGCCGCAATGCTTCAGCCGCTGATTCAGCTGTTGTGATTGATGTGATTCCATACTGGTGAAGTGTCGCCGCACATGTAAGCATGATGAAGAACATCACGATATTTGAAAACGCCATACCACTCCACACATCGACACGCATTTTTGAGAGCATAGAAGGTTCATCGGTCACAAGAACGACTGTGCCCTCTCTTGTAAGTTGTTGGTGCTCTTCCACCTCTTGAGAAGTCTGCCAAAAAAACAAGTACGGTGAGATTGTTGTTCCGAGTACCGCACACAATATAAGGATAAACTCTGCTTCAAATGCAAATGTTGGCACAATAGAATGGAACAGCGCAAGTGACCAGTCGACATCCACTGCAAATGCAGTCACCACGTACGAAAAGAGTGCGAGTGTTAGATATTTGAGTACTGATGCGTATCTATTATACGGAAGTTTTACTTCCAAAATGGTAATAAGGAAACCAAAGAGCACAATAAAGATGAGCTGATTACCCGAAGGAAATAGGAGCGCTGTCGCCGCAGCCATTGCCGCCAAGTCCGCCGCAATATTCAAAGTGTTCGCTGCAAACAACAAGACGCAAATCGCAGTGAGCGTTCGTACACCATAATGTTCTCGGATGTTTGACGCAAGACCTTTTTTGGTGATTATTCCGATTCGCGCGCAAAACTCCTGAATGAGACCCATGAATGGGAATGTGTATATCGAAAGCCATAGCGCTGTATACCCATGCTGTGCAGCAACTTGAGAGTAGGTAGCAATACCTGATGGATCATCGTCTGCTGCACCGGTGGTCAATCCTGGCCCCAATATTGATGTATACGCCTTCACTTTTTTAACAACCGGCTGGAGTGGTTCCATCGCACAAGTATAGCAAGCAAAAGCACAGCTACAACAAAACCGAGGCACTACCTCGGTTTTGATATGATGCGCAAGCGATGGGATTTGGCGTGACTCACTAAGTCGAGCACGACTAAGTGGTCACTGCCCTACCTCGCACCCATGAACACATGGGTCACGCTCCGGTTTTCAAATCCCCTCACAATGAGCCCCCAGCTCATTGTTTCGCCACGCAAGAAAATAGCCGCCTCTCGGCGGTATTTTTCTATGCGCGAGCGATGGGATTTGAACCCACGGCCTTCTCCGTGACAGGGAGACGCTCTAACCAGCTGAGCTACGCCCGCAGTGCTGGGTACAATACTAGAAAACCTGCAAAGATTCAACCCAGTAGTTGAGCTCCTCATTTTTGACACCTCTGTGTCGGGAGTGAGAATCTTGCCTACAGCCCAGTACGGGTTTGCGACGAGCATCTGAGTACAGATTTGCTCGTAACGCAAACCACTTTCGATTCTCACCCGCACTGTGCGCAGGCACAGTGCTTCCCTCTCTGAATGTGTCGGGAGTGAGAATCGAACTCACGACCTAGGGCTTATGAGTCCCTCGCTCTAACCTTCTGAGCTATCCCGACGTCGCAGTACCATACCATCTTTTTTTGAGAAAAAAAAGGTACTTCTTCAGCTGTAGTAATACAGCAAGAAAGTTCGAATTGGCGTGACTCAGTAACGTATTTTCAAAAAATACGAACTGGTCACTGCCCTAGCTCGACTGTTCTGAATACAGAACATGTCTCCGCCTTTCAATTCGACCGAAACATCATGCAGATGATGTTTCTACTCCTCACTACACTTAACGAAAAATAGCCGCAGAGCGGCATATTTTTCTAACGTGTAGCGGGAGTTCGAATTGCACGAACGCCTTCAGGTTATGAGCCTGATGAGGTACTACTCCTCCATCCCGCTGGAGCGCATACTACTCTATACTGCAGGTAAGGGCAATAGTCTTCTGCACTCGCTCATTATGTAAGTCCTAGTTCAGCAAGAACTGGCGTATACAGTCTCAGTAGCTTTTGCATGTTTTCTTGGGATATCGGTTCGGTACCTGCTACAAGCTGTTCATAAAACGCACGCGCAGTGAGTGCCTCGTTGATGCTTGAGAGATGTCTCGTGTCAGCGTGCTCCAATCGTTCTGCGGTACTGTTTCCTTCTAAACCTTTTCGTGCCAGCATATCTTCGAGCACCAAATCAATATCCATGAGTGCATGCCTCCACGAAATTGGATCTTCACCCGCTATGTATGTCTTAATCGCAGAAAGACGATTTGATACATCCGAGAGTGACGTGTCGCCGTGTTGGCTACGGGGCTCTTGGGCAATCTCTTCTGTATCAAGTAACGTTACTGCAGCATACTCTGCTGGGTTTTGTGGATGTACTTCACCCTCATAGAATGATTCGGTTGGAGGTGGTGCTGGGTGTTCAAATGGTGCATGAGGACCGACAATATCTTCAGGACGTTCTGATGTATCAGGTGAATGAGCATCATGCCCCGTATGAGTTGGTGCACTATCGCTTGGGCCATGGCTACTATGCGCCACTGCGCGCACATGCTCTTCATGGTGGTGAAGTTGTCGTGTACGAATGATGAGATAGGTCACCACAATACCCATAATTATGGCGACGGTGACTGCGATTGAAAAAACTGCATTGATGAGTGTCGTTGCAAAACCAGATGGGGTTAGTATTTCGAATTCTTTTGCCCCCCCATTTCCTGCGCTTGTTTCTGTCTTCTGTTGAGGAACTTGTGTACCCTCTTGCGGAGTAAGCCCGGGTTTTTGCGAAGACTCGGTTGCTGGGACTTGTGAACCATTGATATACACTATCGGTATACCGTCCTCGTTTACTTCAATATAGTTTGTGGGTGTTGGACGCTTCTGTGGACCAACATATTCTGCATAGTAGTATGACTCAGTATTTATACCCCCTGTGTACGACCCAATAAGCCTATCTACTGCTTGAATGGGCAATACATTTTCGCTAGAGGTTGGCTCCATGTGAAAACTATAGCAAGAAAAGAGATTTATGCAGTAGTCCGTTCAACAGCAAGGCCAATATCGCAGAGCATGTCCTCCTGGCCATGTGCACCGATAAGTTGAAGTCCTACAGGAAGGTGCGCATTACCTCGTAGCACCGTACCGATTGGAATTGAAAGTGCTGGCACCCCCGCAAGGTTAACAGGGACTGTGAAGATATCCCCCGCGTACATTGCGAGTGGATCTTCCTTCTCACCGAGTGTAAACGCGGGAGTTGGTGTCGTTGGGGTAAGTATCGCGTCGAGTGTTGCAAATTGATTTTCAAAATCTGCGCGAAGCATGTCGCGAACCGCGAGTGCCTTACGATAATATGCATCAACATATCCTGATGAAAGCACGAAAGTGCCAAGCAATATTCTCCGTCGCGCCTCCTTGCCAAAGCTTTCACCGCGATTTTTTTGATACAAATCCGAGAAGTCTTGCGCATTCTGTGAGTGGTATCCGTATCGAATACCGTCAAGACGAGACAAGTTTGAAGAAACTTCTGCAGGGTTGATGATGTAATATGCACTGAGCGCAAACGCCAGTGACGGCATAGAAATATCTACAATCTCATAACCAGCGCGTGCAAGTGCCTCGAGCTTTGACTCAAATGCAGCGAGAACATCTGGATCACACCCCGACGCGAGAAACGAACGCGGTACACCAAGTCTCATTTTCTGCTTCTTGCGCGGATATACATCCGCTGGAAGCGATGTATTATCACGAACATCGTGACCGCGAATTACTTGAGCGAGCATTCGCACATCCTCAACATTTTTTGCGATTGGCCCTATCTGATCAAGTGATGATGCAGCTGCGATAAGCCCGAACCGCGAAACACTTCCGTAGGTCATCTTGAGTCCAACAACACCGCAAAATGCTGCTGGTTGCCGAATTGAACCGCCTGTATCAGAACCGAGTGCACCGAGTGCGAGATGTCCTGCGACCGCAGCAGCAGATCCTCCTGACGTACCTCCTGGGACGCGTGTTACATCGTGTGGGTTTTTGGTTGGACCAAAGGCAGAGTTTTCAGTTGAAGAACCGAGAGCAAACTCATCCATGTTAGTACGCCCAAGAATTACCGCCCCAGCCGCACGGACTCGCTCTGTTACTCCTGAACTGTATGTTGCCGTATAGTTTTCAAGAACTTTTGATCCAGCCGATGCTCGGTGACCATCAATTAAAATATTATCCTTAAACGCAAGTGGTATTCCGAGAAGCGGTGTAGTGTTTCCTTGTGCTATTTGCTCATCTGCACTCATCGCTTCAGCACGCGCAGTCTCATGAAACACCTCAAGATACGCATTGAGCTCAGGGTTTTTCTCTTGGATTGCGTTGGTGTGCGCGTCGAGAAGCTCGACTGCACTTATCTCTTTTGCATCAAGTTGCGCCCGAGCTCCATGAATAGTGAGGTGAGTAGGGTTCATAACTAGTGTCCTTCGGTATGCTTACCACCAGTAATTACCTGATGCACTGCGAGATAATCCCCCTCTCTATCAGGAAACTGTTCGGCAATCTTTTCAGTATATGAGCCAGGCGCATGGGTAATCACGTCATCACGCATGACATTAGCGACTGGTCCCTGGTGCGGATCTCCCGTACTCGCCCCAACTGCACCCTGCACACCCTGCATAAATGCCATTATCCCCGGGAGCTCATTTCTGACACGTTCAAACTCACCTGGTGTAGGCTCAAGTCGTGCGAGTGTAAAAAGTTGCTGTAGTGCTGAATCATCCATACGATTATGTGAGCATACTAACAAACTCTTGCTCAGAAATCACCTGTACTCCTAACGAACGCGCCTTTTCCAACTTTGAGCCTGCGTCACTTCCTGCAAGTAAGTACGTAGTATTTTTGGAGACGCTATCGTTGACCACACCACCCTGTTCACGGATAAGCTCCTTCACTGCTTCTCTTCCATACCCAGACAGAGTACCGGTGACGACAAACGTTATCCCGGTGAGTACTCCCTTCTTCTTTTTTCGTATAGATATACGGAGGTGCGGTATCAGCGCATCAACAAGCTCTCGCGTATGTGGAGTGTGAAAATATGAAACGAGTGATTGAGCCACCACTGTACCAACACCTTGTATAGACTCAAACTCTTCTTGTGTAGCGTTCAAAACACGTTCGATTGTTCCAAGCTCTTCTGCAATCATCCGAGCCACTTCTTCACCGACATGATCAATTGAAAGTGACACGAGTACCCTATCGAGCGATACAGTACGAGCCGCTTCTACCGCATCAACTGCATTTTGCGCAGACAGATCAGCAAAACCAGGAAGTGCAAGAAAATCATCTTTTGAGAGATGAAAGAGTTGGTCTGGAGTAGTTATGCCGTGTACTGCCACCAATTTTTCAATTACCTTGACTCCTACCCCCTCGATATCAAATGCCTTTTTCGAAGTAAAATATGAAAGTCGTCTGACAACTTGTGCAGTCGAATCTTTTGAAACGCATCGCCACGCGGCAGTCCCTGGTACACGCTCTATCCTTCCATCACCTCCGCATTGTGCAATGTGTGTTGGCCATATAAATGGTTTTGATTTTTTGGGACGCAATTCGATAAGGACTTGCACCACCTTTGGTATGATGTCACCTGCCTTCTCTATGATGACAGTGTCGCCGATACGTATATCGAGCCGGCGAATCTCATCTTCATTATGGAGCGTTGCGCGCGAGACTGTTGTCCCAGCAATCGAAACTGCCGCTAGATTTGCGACGGGTGTAATAACCCCAGTACGTCCCACTTGAAAATCAATTGATTCAACGATTGTAGTTTTCTGTTCTGCCGGAAACTTGAGTGCAATTGCAAACCGCGGTCCTTTGCCTGTATAACCTAGAATATCCTGCAATACACAATCATCCATTTTTACTACCACTCCATCAATCCAAAAATCCTCTTTCTCTTTCCGCTCAGTCCATTTCGTATAATATTTCCATACCGCATCAAGACCAATGGCACGCACACCATGTGGATTTGTCTTAAACCCAAGCTGCTTTAAAAGCGCAAGTTCACCTGCCTGTGTATCGGACATGTCAGTCCCTGATAGCTGCGCGATATCGTATATAAAACAATCAAGCTTTCGTTCAGCAACGATGCGTGGATCAAGTTGGCGCATAGTACCGGCGGCTACATTTCTCGGATTTGCATAGAGTGGCTCACCGCGTTTTTTCATAAGCGCATTCAATGCATTAAAATGAGATTTAGGAAGAAATACCTCGCCCTCAAAAACACCAGAGACTGGTTTTTCGAGCACGAGTGGTATTGATTCAATGGTCCGCGCATTCTGAGTTACATCTTCGCCCACAATACCATCGCCTCGAGTTGCAGCGCTGTGCAATACACCCTTCTCATAGGTGAGTATAATTTTAAGTCCATCGATTTTAAGTTCACACATATATGCAAACTCGTTTGGCTCTTTCCCCTCTTTTTTGAGAATATTTCGCGCACGTGTTTCAAACTGCTCTAAATCCGCTCTATCAAATGCATCATCAAATGACCACTGGGGAATGGCATGCGTAATCTTTTGAAACTCAGGTAACGCCTCGCCTGCAACGCGCTGTGTAGGAGAGTCTGGAGTAATGAGTTCAGGGTGTTGCTGCTCAATCTTCTTCAACTCATCCTTCAATGAATCGAGCGCTGCTTCAGAAATCTCCGAGGTGTTCTCGACATGATACAGATACCGATGCCGATTGATTGCCGCCCTTAGCTGGGCAACACGTTCTTTGAGCTCCTTATGTACCATAGCAATACTCTATCACAGAGGCACAGAGCATACCTCTCACAATCTAAGTATGAGAACCTTCAAGAAGTCGTGCGACTCGTCCATATTTTGCTTCTACCTCAGAGAGTGGTTGTCCGTCTCTAAATGACTGCTTACTCAAGTCTTCCCACTGTTCATCTCGAAGCCTCCACGAATCATTGTCGATTACATCCGCAATGACGAGCCGCCCGTCTGCTGTCACACCAAACTCAATTTTAAAGTCGATGAATTTATATGCATGCTCAGTAAAAAATAATTCGAGCGCACTGAACGCCTTTTGGACCATATCGTTCATTTCTTTCATCTGAGCCGGAGTAGCGACCCGATTCCCTTCAATCTGCCTGCCAAGCGATGCCTCTGTTCCTTGCTTTTTCGAATGGAGGAGATTCCATTGCTGTTCAAACGGGTTTTCAATGTATGGATCTTCTTCTCCTTTGAGTGGGTCGAGGCCTTCCACAAGAACTCCGCGTGCATCACTGAGACCTCCTTTGGTAGTTTTCAAAAAAAACTCAACGACGATATCATCAAATCTATGAGGAACACGTCCTTCCTGTTTATATTCGGGGTGGCGATTCAAGAAACTTCCTACCGCATAGCGACGAGCAACGACTTCAAGTGGCACCATTACGCATTTCTCCGTGACAAACTCAGTCGCAGATATTTTTTTTCGAAACCCGGTTGGAATCCCTGACTTGTGCAGTAATTCAAATACGGCGGCGTTGGTTGTATTTGAGTACTCAGCTTTTGTTGAGAACTGTTTTGTGAAGTCAGGATTATCAAATGCAGTAATATCATTTTTGTACTCGACTACCACAAGATTCGGATGTGATTGCATCTCAAATATTCTTTTTGTCTTACCTTCTGCAACAAGCGCACCTCTGTGTACGAGCTGTTTGTCTCCAGGTGTTGTTGAAAATTCAATCATATTTAGTGATGAGATGTGAATACTACCCGCGTACTCCACGGTGTCTGAATACTAATCTGTGGTACATCTTCCTTTGTAATACGCCCCGCTACCTGAGCAGTAATGCCAAACTTTTTTGCCGTACTGCACATTACTTTTGCATCATCCTCGTCAACGATAATGAGCATTCCCTGCCCCCCATTCCATGCCGTATAAAACTCGTTGTCTGACATCCCTCGCCATGCTTTGCACTGACGCATAATGTGCGGAGGCATAAAAAGATTATCGAGCTCTGCCGAAAGTCCGTGCTTATACAGGATATCAGCACCAAGCTTTTCCTTTATTCCTCCACCTGAAAGGTGCGCTATGGCGTGTATTCGTGCAAGAGGTTTAAACTGCTTTGAAAACCAACCGTGCATGTGCGCTATGTATGTGTCATAAAGCACACTTGGTACAGCGGCGGCGCGAATATCGGATTGTGCATACGGGTTGTCCCACCATGAGTTCCCGTAATGCGCCCGAAACGCTGCTCGCACTGAACTGATTCCATTACTTCTGAATCCGTTCTCTTTCAAAGCAATTACGACTTGTCCCGTCTTAAGTGTCCTTCCTGTTATCATCTTTTTTGGATGGTATGCGCCTACCATCACCGCACTCCAATTAAATCGAGTTGGTGAGTCAGGAATCTCTGAACTGACCGCGACTCCCATCTGGGCAGTTTCACCTTTCAAAACGACAACGCCAATTTTCTTTGCTGCCGCAGCGAGCCCTTTGAGAAGCAAGCGATATTGCTTTGAAACAGGTGACCCTGGTTCGCCAACTGCTGCAAGATCAAGAATATTTGCAAGCACCAACGGAATTCCTCCGTATCGCGTTATGTCACTTGAAACCATAGCAACGAGGTCATAGGCAGCATATTCATGACTACGAGCCGCATCAATAAGGATTCCTTTCGTGCCAATACCATCAGAAGAAATTTCTGTAACATAGCCTTTCGGAAGGTTTTTGAGTGTGAATGGTCGTGGCCCTCTGAAAGAACCCTTTGACATGTCATGGACCGTAACAAAACGAGAATTTTTGTAGGACGCTTTGCATACCTGACCCGCAGCAGAAGAGAAATCTGACTCATTATCTATATCTACCCCATCGCGAGCGTATACTGACTTCCTTTGTACTGCCACTTTCTTCATGCAAGATGTTTTAAATATGTTTCGTATCCTTCTGACTCAAGAAGCTTTGCCCTTTCTAGCACATCCTCCTCTTGTTTCTTTTTCCATGCGACGAGCTTTTCATGGAGTGACTCGTCTGAAAGTGCGAGTATTTGCAGTGCGAGTATCCCTGCATTTTTTGCACCATTAATCGCAACTGTCGCCACTGGAACACCTGGGGGCATTTGTACGATTGAGTGCAATGAGTCTACCCCACTCAGTGCCTTTGATTGTATGGGGACACCAATTACGGGTAGTGTACTGAAGGCTGCGAGCATCCCAGGAAGGTGCGCGGCTCCACCTGCACCAGCAATGATGACTCGTATACCTTTATCAAATGCAGTGAGGGCATACT
The DNA here is from genome assembly GCA_964528735.1 of uncultured Candidatus Saccharibacteria bacterium. GTDB lineage: Bacteria > Patescibacteriota > Minisyncoccia > Phycocordibacterales > UBA2100 > CAYNND01. Next base: position 9,170 of record CAZGUV010000009.1, read on the forward strand.
CGCGAAGTCGCTCAGGCGTGCGATGCGCAGAGACAATAGTGATATCGTAGGCAAGCCCGCACTCATCAAGAAAACGAGCTGCCTCAGACATCACTCTAAGATCGGAGTCTGAGCCCATGACTACGGCAATTGAGGGTGATGTTTTCATACTAGATTCTAACATGTCCGCGTGCTTTTTTCGCCTTTGTATGAGTACTTTCATGAGTATCCCCACACACATTTATGTGACCCATTTTACGCCCTACTTTAGTCTCTTTTTTCCCATACAGATGCACCGACACACCTCCTAGGTTTTCGGCGTCCTGGACCCCACGAGGCTCTGCAAAGCCCTCCCTATCTCCGAGTACATTTATCATGACCGCAACGGGTGTATTGAGTGAAGTATCTCCGAGTGGCATTCCTGTGATTGCACGAATATGTTGCTCAAACTGAGAAGTAGCATTCGCATCCATAGTAATATGCCCACTATTGTGGACGCGGGGTGCGATTTCATTTACAAGTATTGTGTCGTCTGATGTTAAAAAAAGTTCGATACCGAAAACTCCTGCACCAGAGAGCGCAGTGAGTACATCGTATGCGACTTTTTGCGCACGACTTCGTATCTCAGGAGAAACGGGTGCAGGCATAGTAACCGTGTCGCAAATATGATTCACATGCACAGTCTCAACAACAGGATAGAGCGCGCACTCACCAGTCGTGCTTCGCGCTGCTACGACAGCTAGTTCCTTTACAAATGGTACGTACTGCTCCACATATAACTTTCGGCCAAATCCTCCTAACTTTTCAACGGCGGAAATAATTGACTCTTCGTTATCAATACGTGCATTTCCTTTCCCATCATAGGCACCAAATCGCGACTTGAGAATCAATGGGTACCCGTACTCGCGCGCACACGTACGTATCGAATGCTCTGAATCAACAGACTGTGCTTGAGCAACAGGGATTCCATGTCTGCGGAGATACTCCTTCTGTTCATACTTATCCCTTATTATTGCAAGAGTTTGTGGTGAGGGATGTACTGCCTCGGGTCGCTTCTGTGCAATCTCAGCGAGCGCACCTGCATGCGCTGATTCAATCTCAAAAGTGAGCACGTCAACACATTCTGCGAGTGACTGTATTGCTTCTGCATCAGTGAAAGACGCATTTATATGAACATCAGCAACTTGCGCGGCAGGTCCGTCAGTACCGATATCAAGAGTAGTTACACTAAATCCAAGTGAGTGTGCAGCTTCAGTAAGCATTCTCCCCAACTGCCCACCACCGACTATACCTATCCGTCTCATACTTATGAAAAATACAACGCAGCATTTTCAAAGATACGATACCCATCTGCATAGCGTGGTAGCGATTCATTTTCCTTTTTCATATTTCTCACGTGAGTCCAGTCCGGACGCTGAGTAAAAAAGAATCCTCGCTCAGGGTGTGGCATTAGACCTAGCACGCGTCCACGATGGCTGGTGAGGCCTGCTATATCTCTCAGTGACCCATTCGGATTGTATGGAAGGTCATACAACGTACTCATTGGACCTGAAACATAGGTGAGTAATGCCTCATCAGTACGCTTATGGAGCGCATCAAGATTTGACTCCGAATCAACGTATTTCCCCTCACCGTGAGCAATAGGGATTGAAAGCGTATCTACACCACGAAGCCATGGACTGCTTCCTGATGCATGTACATCAACCCAGCGACACGAATATGTTCTTGAATCATTATGCACGAGTGCCCCGGGAAGAAGTTCCGTATGTGTCAGTATTTGAAACCCATTACATATTCCAATTGCCAACGTGTCTCGATTTAAAAATCGTTCAAGTTCTGATCCCAGCACTGCTTTCATTCTATTCCCATACGCCTTACCAGAACCAGTATCGTCACCGTACGAAAAGCCTCCCGGGACGGCAACGATGTTGTATGACCTCAACAGACTTGGCTTTTCAAGTATTGAATGAAGATGAACTATTTCTGCATGCACACCGCACTCACGAAATGCATCTGCGGTTTCATACTCACAATTCAGACCAAGTCCTGAAAAAACGAGCGCTCGTACTGAAGTTTTTGTTTTCTTCTTCATGATAAACAAACTAATGCGCTCTGATAACTATCTCGTGCTTCGTCAATTTGTACATGGATATCACCCTCCTTTGTGTTTAGTACACACTCATTACTTGCAGTGATTACCCCCAACTCTTTGCATGGAACTGATACGCATATTGATTTAAATGCTTTCACTTGAGCAGAAGGCACAGTAACGACAATGCGCCCCCCACATTCTGAAAAGAGTTCACTTTCTGTTGAGTGATTGCGAGGCACATGCACTTGCATGCCTAATCCGCTTCCAATGGCCATCTTAAGAAGTGCCGTGACCAAGCCGCCACGGTTGGGAGCATACGCCGAGTGCACAAGTCCTTTTCGTATAGCGTGTTCAAGTGCAAGATATATCTTTTTGTATTCATTTGGTTCTATGACAGGAAGATGCGCTCCTCGGTACCTCTCGGAAACATCTGCACCTCGCACTGTAAGGTACTCACTCAGCGCCAATGCATCCTGAGTCTCGCCAAGCAAAAAGAGGGTGTCACCTGCTTCATGTGCGTCTAGTGTCACTGCGTTTTCAATATCTTCAATATGACCAATCGTCGAGATAAGTAGTGTTGGAGGCGCTGCAATATGTATCTGCTCGCCTGATTCTGTATACCCGCGAAAATCATTGAACATACTATCCTTTCCTGAAATAAATGGTGTGAGGTATGCCGTTGCCATATCAAAGCACGCGCGTGTTGACTCAACGAGCTCATACAATCGCTCAGGTTTAGTACTGCTCGACCAGCAGTAGTTATCAAGCAGCGCAATAGTCTGTAATGATGCTCCTGAAGCTACTGCGCTTCGAATTGCTTCATCTATTGCAAGTGCAGAAAACGCATACGCATCGGATACCGTTCTTGAATGACGAAGTGATGAGCTTAATACTATTCCCTTGCGTTCATTTCGTAATGGCTTGAGCACCGCAGCATCTGCATTCACACGACCTCGACCTTGAAGCGGCTTGGTCACCGAGGTTGCCTGCACCTCATGGTCATACTGCTGGGATATGGGCGCATACGACCCAACACCTGGACGCGCAAGCACATGATGAATACGCTCTTTAATAGAAAAGGTGTCTGCGGGGAGTGGTAATGGTTTCTTGAGTTCTGGCTTTTTAATTTCTTGCTTTCGCGGGACTCTACCATTATGAAGAAAATCCATCGCGAGATCCATAACCGTAGTTTTTCCAACTCGCACGATGCATCGTTTCTTTTTTGTAAATTCGCCAATGACCGATGCCTCTACCCCGTAGTGATTCATAATTCGTTCAAACTTTTTCCACGAGCGCTTAGGGACAGCAAATGTCATTCGCTCCTGCGATTCTGAAATCCAAATCTGCCATGGGGCGAGGCCTGGATATTTGATTGGAACTCGCTCCAATTGCACTACGGCGCCACCACACTCTTTTGCCATCTCAGCCACAGAACATGAAATGCCCCCAGCTCCATTATCAGTAACTGAGGAGTAGAGCCCTGCGTCACGCAATGCAGAGAGCATTGCATCAGAAAGTTTTTTTTGCGTTATCGGATCTCCAATCTGCACTGCAGTAGCTGGTGACCCGCTCTCAAGCGCCTCAGAAGAAAATGTCGCTCCATGAATTCCATCGAGTCCCACCCTTCCTCCAGCGACAACAATATAATCTCCTGGCTTTGCAGATTTTTTGTGCGATAGCCGTTTACCAATTTTTCTAGGAATAAGGCCAACGGTTCCAGCAAATACTAGAGGCTTTCCTCGGTACCTATCGTCAATACTCACAAAACCTACAGGAGTTGGTATGCCACTTTCGTTTCCTCCAGCACGCACACCACTGACAACACCCTCAAGAATACGTACACTTGAAAGGAGTGGGTTTCCTTTGTGTGGTGCACGGTAATACATCGTACTGTCAGCAGGATGACCGACACAGAATCCATATACATTCGCGATAGGCTTCGCACCGAGGCCAAATCCCAACGTATCTCGATTAACCCCGACAATACCAGTAATTGCTCCACCAAACGGATCAAGCGCTGATGGAGAATTATGAGTTTCAACTTTGTGGGTTACCAGGTAATCCTTTGTAAACGCAATGCCCCCCGCATTATCAGAAAAGACCGAGACACAGAGGTCAGACTTTCCTTTCTTTTTTCTGATATATTCAGTCGCTCCCTTGATGTAGGTGCGATATACCCCTCGTTCTATTGAATCTATTGGGTCACTGAATATGGTATGTTTACAATGCTCTGACCATGTCTGCGCTATTGACTCAAGCTCTACATCGGTCGGGTCACGCTTTTCTTTTAGAAAGTGCGACTGGATTGTCTTCATGTCATGAAGTGAAAGCGCAAGAGGCCCTCGAGTTGTACCGTCTTCATTTGGTATACCTTGTTTGCCGATGAGTGTGAGTGCTTCGTCGCTTTGATTTCGAATAGAAACTTGGCTTGAGGTGAGTGATTCGTGAAGCATCACTGCTGCTGAGCGTGGATGAATATGCGCAAATTCTGCACGCGGTATCATCCTTCGATACTGAATCACTGGGTTATACAATGTATCTGCAATTTTTTCTGCATCTGCAGTACTACAATCGCCTTCTATCGTGTATAAGGTGCTCGTATACACGCGAGGTACTGTGCTTTTCTTACTTTGAATATCCTTCAGGAGAGACTCTACGGTTTTCCCGACATTGTCTGTAACCCCAGGATGAAATCCGATAATGAACGCAGTTGTGATTTGTTGCGGGATACTGATTGTATGTATCGTATACTCTTCAGTGACGCGATGAGTAATCATCTGCGCAAGACGTTCCATAGTCTCTTGGGAAATATCTCCATCGATACAAAAGAGCTGTTCAGTATTAATACTTGTTATGCGTGCATGTGGTACTAGACGCGCCACACTCCTCAGTAAAGGGTGCTCCGTTTGAAATGAACGCCGTGTTCTGACAGAAATAGCATGCTGAGAAGAGCGTGCTTCCATGCCTCACTATATCCTGTAGTGACTAGTACTGCAAACGGACCGCACGCTCAAGGCGTCGAGGCGAGTCTGTTAAGTTACACGCTGTATTGTAGCCACGTGAATCGATAATAGTGCCGTTTGCATCAAGAATGCCGTCAGTAGGGCTCACATCGAGCTTGTAGATGTACATCATGATACACCGACCCGCCTGCTGGTACCGTAGACGTACGCTTGGTGTAGATGATGATGTGGTAAGTGCAGTCGTGTATGTACCCGTAGAAGTACTGTCTGCAAGATTTGTGAGAAGTACTCCTCCACACTGGATTGCGGTTTGTCCAGTGCCTGGCTCAAAACGACCTTGAAAATCGAGATAGAGTGAGCACTCAGCGCCAGCGTCTGCAGCGTAAAATGCATATTGTGATTCACGCGCCAAATTGGTAAGCAAAAGCTCTTTTTGCGCAATACCAGCCATATAAATTGCCAGCGACAAAAGCACAGAAGAAACCAGTGCTGCGATAAAAAGAGTAAATCCCTTCTGTGTATTTTTTTGTGATGCGAATATATTCATACGTTTTACTGTGAAGGAACCCATTGCAAAATATCTTCCTCGATACTTACCGTTCGCGTTGAACCAAGCGCACCCGAAGTCCAGGTAACAACAGATCTGATAGTCGCCTGTCCTGTTGCCGGTGCATCACGACGAGTCACGGTCACTGTACGTGTAAAACGTGACGTTGTATATCCTGCCCCACTTTCATAGGTATAAAAGCCAGTACTTGATTGAAAGTTGAGTGGAGCACAGAGACCAGCTCCTACTGTACATCGAGTCAATACACCAGTATTAGTGTTTACCGTAAAGTTTGTAGGGCTTGCCGTTGTTCCCACGAGTGAACCGCTCACATCACGGACGTGCGTAAGCCAATCATCAGCAGGATTACATATACCTGAAACAGTAACTCCATGAGCTATGCAAATGAGTTGACGGTCACGGAGCGATCGAACCACCTCAATTGCTTCTTGCGCTAGGTTAAACGCTGTCACCTGATCTTTTGCGTAGTTTGCTGCGATAAGACTTCTTCCAGCAAGAGTCAGTGGTGCTGATACGGCGAGAGTGAGCATTGTAATCGCCACAAGTGTTTCAATCATTGAAAAACCTCGTTGTGCGCCTTTCTGCCTTCGTATGTGTTGAGCTGTGTTCATGATTAGATATCTATTTGTCTTTGAGTCGCACTCGCTTGAATATCAAAGTTTGTTGTCGTCTTCACCTTTTCATCTCCTGCGGTACCTCTAATAATCATCATGACTCGAGGCTGATAGTGTGTCGGCGAAGTGCTATCTCCAGTTGCAGTAGTGCCAGTGAGGTAAAATGTAAGCCCTGTAATCTTCACCTCTGAAGCAGTGATAGGAAGCGTGATTGGACTTCCAAAACCGCTTGGTCTGTATACTTTCATAATACGCTGATGGTTCACATCAGACACATTGTTTACCCAATAGTATCGGATTTTATATGACTCATCTGCATGCCCAACAGTGAAACAGTTTGGCTTACCGAATGGACAAAACTCGAATGACGAACCGCTTGTTCCCCCCGCAGTAAGACGATAGTCAGTACCCATGCGTACCGCACGTACCATACCATCCACCGCAACATTGAGGTTAAACATGACCGATTGAAGCGCATGTGCCTTCTTACTTGCGTCAACCATCGAAAGAAGTGCTATCGTAGCGACAGCCATAACGACTGTAAACACGGCAACAGATACGAGCATCTCAATAAGAGTGAAACCGAGAGTCTTCTTCTTTTGTACTCGTGGTGTATACATAATTACTGTACTGACATCTGACCCGAAACTTCGACGATAATGTTCTGGACGTCGTTTCGCGGAGATCTGAGTTCAATTTTCGCTTTTGGGTACAACGTTCCGCTCACTTGATTCACGCGTATCTCAGCGTCAGGCTCAGGTCGTCGAAATAAAATATCGATTCTGTTTGGTGTTGTACAGTCATAATCATTTGCGGTTGGACTTGAAAGTGGCCCATTGGTAACACACAAGTCACTGATGGTATACCCTCTTCCGATATTGTACGTCTGCACGACGGTGTCGCTTCCTAAGGTAAACACTCCACCATCGGAGAATGTGTCTGCATACATACGAAATGATGTCGGGGTCACCGTTTCAAAATTCACACCATATCCAGCGAGAAATTCTTGGTTTGATGTTGTTGTCGACTGTCGAACAGAGATACCAAACGTCTGTGCCTGTCGTATGGTGAGCGCAGTATCATAAGCGAGAGTCCGCAAGAGCACCTTTCCACCAAATCGAGAGTGATTACTGACCATGACCCCCATCACAAGAGCCAATATTCCCATTACCAAGAGCAATTCGATCAGTGTAAATCCTCGTTGCTGAGAACGACGCTTCATACTACACAATATACAGCACATTCCAGATATTCGTGAGCGAGATATACTCAAAGAGGATAAGACCAGCAGAAACAAGAATAAATGGTCCAAATGGCAGCTCCGTTTGCATAGTAACGTATCGAGACTTTCCTTTGAGGAACTGGTAGGCGAACATAAGTATGCCCACACAAGAGCCAACAATGCACGCGAGCCAGAGCGTAATAAACGCACCAAACAAACCGAGCAGGACTCCGACACCAAATACAAGTTTTACATCTCCAAAACCAATCCATCTGCCATCGCTTACATACCAAACAACCCACAACGCTACACTCATAAGTGCTCCTGGGAGAAGCACATTTCCTACTGAAGTCACGCCCGCAGAAATTGCAGGTATATGTGTGCCAAATGCCACGAGTGAAAATCCGTAGTTCCACGCATCAGGTATTACCGTATGCCTGATGTCGTATGTAGAAATAAGGACTGCGACGACTGAAAGTGTTATGAAAGAGATGAGTTCATACGTTGACGAAGCATGCACATACGACAGATAAAACAGTACGCCGGTTACAAATTCTACGAGCGGGTATTGTATAGAAATTTTTGAACCACATGTACGAC
>CAZGUV010000009.1:17217-24058 GCA_964528735.1 uncultured Candidatus Saccharibacteria bacterium
CCAAGAACTCGTGAGCACGAACCGCAACTACTTCTTCCCTTCAAGCCCCTCCCCGAGTAGGCACGGTACACAACCACATTTAGAAAACTCCCAATAATTGTCCCGAGCACAAATACATAGAGCGGTAAAAGAAAATCCATGAGCATAGTATACCATTCACTTTTCTCGCACATAAACAAAAACCCCGCATACGCGGGGCTTTGTTGAAACAGAGAAGGTCAATTACGGAGCAACCTTCAAGACGTTTCCAGTACCAACTGTTGCAGATGCACTGTAACCAGTGATTCCATCGAGACCGTCAGTAACGTCGGTTGATGGAGTACCAGTACAACCATCGATTGCACCAGGAGTACCCTCAAGTACTGTACCGAGACAGTATGTTGTAGCAGTTCCTGCGTACCAGTACTGTCGATCAGTTGCTGCAGGTGATGCAGGTGATGAAGGGTCCTTAGGAATTGCTGTCATGTATGCACTTGTGATTTGTGTTGAAGAAACAACCACTTCAGTTCCAGATGTTGTAACTGGGTATGTGTTGTTCGCGTCAAACATCAATTCAAGCGCAACCTGCATAGACTTCAAGTCTTGCTGGCGTCGTGCATCACGACTCTTCTTTCGAGCAGAGTTCATTGATGCGAGAACGACTGAGGAGAGGATTCCGATGATCGCAATGACCACGAGGAGCTCAATCAGTGTAAAACCTTTTTGCTTTGTCATACGTATGATAGGCAATTTAAAATGATAATTATTAATAGGACCATCTCCGGAGTCCTGTGAACAGATTGTAACCTACATAAGTACTTTTGGATTACCTACCTGTGGACAATCTCAACATTCGTAGAGTATTATCAAGAAGAAATCACACGTCTCTCCCACTACGGACCAACTCGATAATCATTTGCGGTTGAACTACCAGTGACTGTGTCCATCGCACTATTCAAAGACCCGACACAGCCATTACTTGTGCCACTCCCCTCCATTTCAACTGCAATGCAGTACGTACTTCCCGAAGCATTCGAAAGATAATAGTACGCCGCACTTCCACCTCGAGGGTCAACAGGTACTAAAGGAATAAACCCATTCGTTACTAACGCTGCAAGTGCAGTTGTCGCATGCGCAGCTCCGGTAGTTGTTGTTGTTTGCGTAATGTATTTTTCTGCACCGACACCATTATAGTGAAGTTCGAGTGCAACCTGGATTGATTTTATATCTTCAAGACGCCGCGCATCTCGAGAGCGAATTCTTGCAGTGTTGACCGCAGCCAAAACGACTGAGGAGAGGATTCCGATGATCGCAATGACCACGAGGAGCTCAATCAGTGTAAATGCTTTTTTATGGTTGCGTTTCATGAAAAGAATACTTTGCGAATAATGAGAGACTCCCCCGCACCATTTCAGACTAGATACCAGATGAGATGTTGTAAATTGGCACGAGCACTGAGGTCAACAAGACACCCACACCGAGCGCAAGCATCACAATCATCAACGGTTCAATCATCGAAACGAGTGTGTCCACAGCAGTCCCCACTTCACGTCGATAAAACTTTGCCATTGTGCCGAGGATTTTACCCATATCACCAGTCTCCTCACCCACACGCACCATCGCAACCATAATACTCGGGAATTCTTTGTGTTTCGCCATCGCGTCGGAGGTGTGGATTCCAGTCTGCACATCTTTCGTAATCGTCATGAGTGCTCGCTCATATGAAGGATCTCCCACTACCTGACTCGACATCTCGAGTGCTCGAACCATCTGAATACCTGAGGTAAGCATCGTACTCAAGTTGTCTGAAATTCTCGAAAGAAAGAGCTTTTGATACAAAGAACCAACGTACGGGATGGTCAACTTCAGCTTAGAGAAAGTTTCCTTCCCCGATTCACTATTGAGAACTCGTCCAACCATGACAGCAGTGAGTACAATTCCGGCAATAAAGAGGTAGAAGTAATTCACTAAGAAATTACTAATTGCCATAATGACTCGCGTATAGATTGGAAGTGTCTGCCCTGTCTCAACAAGAATACCTGTCATTTTTGGAATAACCATAGTCATCATCAAAATCATCACCGTAATGAAGACCACAATAACGAACGCTGGGTAAATGAGCGCATTTTTCGCTTTTGCGCTGACTTCGTAATTTCTATCGAGGTAATCAGCCAAAAAGTTAAACACATCGTCAAGCTTTCCTGTCTCTTCTCCCGTACGCACCATCTGCACATAAAAGTTATCAAACACTGCAGGATGTTTTGCGAGCGCGCGTGACATCGGAGAACCAGCTTGGATGTCATTTGCGATTTGGGTGAGCTTATCTTGCAGCGCTGGACTTGTACTTTCTGTCGCAAGCAATCGAAACGCTCGAAGTGCTGAAACTTGCGCCTCAAAGAGAGTCGCAATCTGGCGAGACAACATCACCACATCTTTTGTTTTGACACGCTCAAAGAAACTCAAGTTCATCGAGAGCTTGCCTCCTGTTTTTGCTGGATCGATTGACTGAACTATCAGCCCACGTCGCTGAAGGCTCGCAACCGCAACATCGATGGACACTGCATCGATAGTACCGTCAGCTGTACGACCTTCTTTATCTACCGCTTTATATGCAAAAAGTGCCATAACTCAATATTACAACAAGCGCTCAAGCATTTGTGGATTGAGTGAGTGCTCGTATGCACTTTCAATCGTTATCTCCCCGCGCGAGACGAGTTCAGCAAGTGTTCTGTTCATATCAATCATCCCATCTTCAGAACCTGTTTCGATGATGGTATTTATTTCGTGCGTTCTCTTTTCGCGGATGAGGTTTGCCACGGCTTTGTTATTGATGAGAAGTTCATATGCTGGCACCATTCCACCTGAGATTCTTGGAATGAGTCGCTGTGAGAAGATACCTGCGAGTGACGCTGAGAGTTGGAGTCGAATCTGATCTTGCTGTTCTGCGGGGAATGTATCGATGATACGATCGATGGTCTGTGCCGCGTTGTTTGTGTGCAATGTTGAAAATACAAGGTGACCTGTTTCCGCTGCGGTTACGGCAGCTCCCATTGTCTCTGAACCGCGCATTTCACCGACAAGCAACACATCAATATCCTGACGAAACGCACTGCGGAGCGCCGATGGGAAATCGTGAGTATCAATACCAACTTCACGCTGGTCAATCAACGACTGCTTCGGTTCGTGGATATACTCAATCGGATCTTCAATAGTTACAATATGGGCTGCTCGCTCTGTGTTAATCAAATCGATAAGTGCTGCAAGTGTTGTTGTTTTTCCCTGCCCCACCGGTCCCACCACCAAAAAGAATCCTTGTCGCTTTCGTGCAAAGTTGGTAAGTGCTTGCGGCAAAGTAAGCTCCTCAATACTTCGTATGACTTTCGGGATGCGACGAAGCACGACCGCTGCATTACCTCTTTGGAAAAATGCATTTCCACGAAATCGTTCGGTGCCCTGGAGTTGAAATGAAAAGTCGAGCTCTTGTTCTTTAAGGAATTTATCCTTTTGGGCTGGATTAGTGAGCGCAGTCGTAAAACCCATAACATCCTCACCGGTAAGAACAGGTTCGTTCATCATCGGCACCAGTGACCCATCTACACGCAACGTCGGTCGTGAATCAGCAGAAAGGTGCAAGTCTGATGCTCCTTCGTGCGTGACAATGGTGAGATACTTCTGAATCTCTTTATCATATTGCATAGCCATACCACTACTATAGCTTAGGCTCTGCAAACTGCACGCCTCCCTGTGGAGGAATCCATGTTCCAATTATTTGTTCAAACTTGTTTACCATCTCATCAGGAAGCATGTGAGCTTTGATGAATTGCGCCGCAACCCCAAAGTCTTTCATTTTTTTAAAGTCTTCTGGTTCGCTTTGATTCGAAAGCACGATGAGTGGTGTGGTGTCAGCGAGGTGCTCTTTGCGCAATACCTCAACAAATTCAAATCCATTCATGCCAGGCATACGTATATCGAACGCGATTACATCGGGCTTGAGACCTGCTCGTATTTTTTCAAGAGCAGCCTTTGCATCAGTGACAGGTATCACAACATGTCCTCGCTCATGGATTTTCACTGAGTACACATCTACCATAAACGGATCGTCATCTACGAAGAGAATGGTTCGCTGTGGTGAGGTGTTCATGATGTAGTTGCTTTTTCTTCTGCGTGTTCTGCATTCTCTTGCTCATTGTCGTGAATCAACTGTACTTCTTCTGCGAGGAGTATTCCACCAAGCGTGCCAACTTCAGAAAATGGTATGACTTTGCTGGTGGCTTTCAGTATAGCATCTTCGCGAAGCGTCAACATACCCTGCTTGCGCGCAAGCGAATATATCTCATTGTCACCCTTTCTGCTCAAGATGGCTTTCTCAATGTCAGCACTCATTCCAAACATCTCTGTAACCGCAACACGTCCGCGCATACCTGTCGCGCAGCCTTGTGTTGGTTCTGGCTCGTAGACAATATTTCCAAATGTAGGTCTGAATTGTTCGGGCAAATCCTTAATGGTGTCTTCCATCATGACTCGCATACTTGGACTCACATCGACTGCCTTCCCTGTACCTGGATTCAACCGTCTCACGAGTCGTTGCGCCATCACGAGTGTTAGTGTTGGTGCAATCAAGTACGGATCAACACCCATATCAACAAGACGTGGGATGACACCTGTCGCGTCGTTGGTGTGAATTGTAGAGAGCACTAAGTGACCAGTAAGTGCCGCTTGCACCGCAAGCTTTGCTGTTTCACCATCACGAATTTCTCCCACCATGATCACGTCTGGGTCTTGACGCAAGGCGGTACGAAGACCACTGGCAAAACTATAGCCAATTTCAGCGCGCATCTGTGACTGGTTGACTCCTTCCATACGATATTCCACCGGATCTTCAAGTGACATGACGTTTTCCGTATCTCTATCGAGCTCATTCAACATCGAATAGAGTGTGGTTGATTTACCAGAACCCGTTGGACCTGAAACAAGAATGAGTCCGTACGGTCTGTCGAGCGCTGCCTTAATCAAAAATTTATTTTTTTCGGTGAGACCGAGGTCATTAAGTGGCACGAACCCTTTGCTTCTGTCCAAAATACGCATCACCACCTTTTCACCATCAGGGGTTGGGAATGTTGAAACACGAAAGTCGATTTTTCGATTGTTGATGTTTGCTCCGAAACGACCGTCTTGCGGTTTTCTTCGTTCATCGAGCCGCATCGCAGAGAGCACTTTGATACGCGCAACAACTGCCTGGTGAGTATTTCTCGGCAACACAAGGCTCGTATGCAATGATCCATCGAGTCGGAATCGTACCCGCACACCAGCTTCTGCTGGCTCTATGTGAATATCAGATGCAGCGCCATCAACTGCGTAGCGCAAAATTGTTGCAACAATTTTAATGATAGGGGCATCTTCTTGAATGGTCGCATCAGGCTTTGATTTATCTGTCTGCACCTTATTGAGCTCATCCTGCATGTCGGCCTGATCGGTCCCCACTTCTGTTGCGAGCTCATCGAGCGCATTACCGACATCTCCAGTAAGCCCACGATACATATCAAGAACGCGCTCAAAATCCCCTTTCGTAATATGGAATACTTTATAGGGGAGACCAATCTTTCGCGTGATGAAGTTGAGTGCGTCGAGCGCTTCAATATCATCTGGGTTAATCATCCCGATATGAAGAATTCCTTCTTCAAGTCCGAGTGCGATAACGCTGTAATGTTTTGCAGACTCCTCGGGAATGTATTGCAAAATCTCGAGTGGGATTTTCTCATCCTGCTTCACTGTTCGTGTAGGTACTCGAATAGTCCCTCCCTGTTGAGCAGCAAGTATTTCTTCATCACTAAACCCTCTTTGTTTGAGCGCTTCTTCTACGGTGATGCTTTTGCGCTCAATCTCATTACGAATTTCGCGAGCAAGAGGCTCGGTGAGGCTTCCTTGTGCAACTAATATCGTGAGTGGATCCTCCATGCTCACTATTATTCAGTGAACTCGGGAAGATTACCAGACTGAGGTGCGCCTCCCTGTTGATTGAACTCAGCACCTGATTGTTCACCAAAATCAATATCATTACTGCTTCCGACTGGTGCAAATGGGTTTGCGCGACCTTTTGGCTCTGCAAGAATTTGCTTTCCGGTATCTTGAAGTGCTCGAAATGCTGGCGATTTGAACAAGCGCCCATCAAGCTTGATTGCGCGCATATCAAGCAACAGTTTCAAAACATCTGGGTCTCCTGATGACTCGGGGTCTCCCTCACTTGCAACAAGCACCCCACCTTCAGTCACTGCAACCTCCTGTGATGCAGAACCAGAAGACATTGAGTACCAAATACCACCAAGTACCACGATGACTATGATTCCGATGACAGCAAAGTTTTTTCGTAATAGTTCCATAGGTATGTATTAAGGAAGCCAGTAGGTACGGATATTGACGGTAAAGGTGTAGGTAGGCTCGAACCCATCACCTGTTTGCAGTAAGCCCTGACCATTAGGTCGCCCCTGTGCACCAAACCGTGCCAACTCATTTGGGATTTGTGAAAATTCGATTTGCTGCTGCTGTGTTTGTGCTGTTCCGATTTTCAACTTTACCAAATCAACGAGGCGGAGGCTTCTTTCTATATCTCGCATAAATGCAATCATGTCCGGATACGTCGCCACCACACTAAACTCGAGCACCACTGACTGATATCGTCTCTGCTCTTGGACAGCACCAGCAAGTGCTATTCCTTGGTCCTTTTTGTCCTTTGTTGCTCCTCCCTCTCGTTGAACACTCACCGTACTCAAACTCAGACCACGAGATGTCGCCATACCATCGAGATCCAAAACCAAGTGAATATTATCTATGTGATCAGGGAGCATCTTTTCGAGCCGCTCGACAT
>CAZGUV010000009.1:24068-38875 GCA_964528735.1 uncultured Candidatus Saccharibacteria bacterium
CAAGGAGCCCTCGTTTCAACTCTTGCACTTCAGTCGCCTTTTCGAGTGCTTGTGTGTATATATCAATCTCGCCCTTTATTTTATTTGCTTCAGTATACGTTGGAGAAACATACGCGAAGATGAGCGCTCCTGCACCGATGAACATTATGATTGATAGGATGAGTTTTGCCATACGTTATTCAAAATTACCGAACAGCTCATCTGGTGCCTGCTTCTTGTTGTTCTGTGCAGGTGCTCGTCGTGGCGGCGGCTCAACCTGTGTACCACCTTGTGGACCACGCTGACCAACTGGTTCTTCTTCAATCTGGGTCTCTTCTTCAGGAGGCAACTCTTCTCCACCCTCTTCAGTTGGGACAAAACCTTCACTTGTGTCTTGTGAATTAAGCGTTGCAGCAGAAACAAGAGAAGAAAAGTTAACCGCCTCTGGGTTAATATCGAGCTCAACAGTGAACTCCACTCCATCTTTTGTAATATTACCGATTGAGAAAATTGGATTTTTGATCGCAGGATGTGTACTCATCACTCGCGCCTGGTACGCAATACCATTAACACTCGCTGCCTTTCCGTTCATCAGTACATGCAAGGTATCAGGTCCTGTGTATTCATAATCAAGATTTTTGTATTCAATTGTTTTCAAGGTTATCTGCCCGAGTACATCGAAGAACGCAGACGGCGCAATGTGCGACTGCAATATACCTTCTGCAATAGAGATTCGCTCATCGAGTCGTGTAAGGTCACGCACGAGGTCTGGTTGAAATGCCTTTTTTGCTTTGTTGAGCTGTTCTTTCTTTGCTGCCAAATCATTACTGAGAAATTGTTTGTAGAGAAAAACTCCCGCTGCCATAGTACCAGCAACGACGAGCGCGATAACTCCAAGCAAAACAATCACATCAAAGGCGTCAGATCCATACTCCTCGCGCGGCTTTTCACCGAGTGAGATTTTTGTTGGGATGAATGATGAATTGATTGGTGATTCCATAAAGTGCGTGACAATCAACCTGAATTTTGGATGTGTCGGAGTGCTACTCCAACTGCAACAGCAAACTCAGGGCCAACTTCTTTGAGCACATCGAGCAAGAAAGCGGGTGCTTCAACTTTTTCAAACGGATGTGACAGCAATACCTCTGCGCCCAAACGCTCTTGTGCATACGGGACAATATCCTTGATCGTAGCACCTCCACCAGTAAAGATGATGTGTGGTACGTTTTTTTGATATTTCTTCCCGTAACTCAATAATACTTTATGTGTCTCCGGTATTATACGACCGAGTGTTGATAACAAAGCCGTGCGAATCGAAGCAACTGGCATAGCGCCCGGAGCTGGATTTGCGGTTGCTGGTGTCCCCGCAGCCACAGACATACCCTGCTCGCGCTTCACACGCTCTGATTTTTCAAAGTCCCAGTTCATTGCGCGGCCAACTGAAAGCGTCATTTCCTGACCACCCTGGTTGATGATATGCGACATTCGTACAATACCTCGCTCAATTATTGAAACCTTCGTGGTTGAAGCACCAATGTCCACAAGCATAACGGGAGCAACACCATGACCAAGTGACGAACGTGCAACACTGAACACTTCGAGTTCGTAGAATTGTGGTTGGATATTTACGTCAGTCATCACAGCCTGAAATGTATTGAGAATATCGTTATGGATTGCAACAAGTAGAACCTCCATAACATCCTTCTTCCGTTCTCCCGAGCTCGGGTCAACATTTTCTGCAAACTCATCTTTCGGGATTACAAACCAATCAAGTGTGATTTCATTCATCGGCACAGGAATGTATTTTCGTGCCTCAAGAGGAATAACTCGCTGAAGCTGATCTTTACTCATCGGAGGTATCTCAATAACTGAAGTCAAACTTGATGAGAATGGAATAGCAACGCCCGCTGTCTTTGCAGTGATGTTTGACTCGCGCATAAGATCACGAATCGCATCTGCGAGTCGTTGTGCAGGAAGTCGAGCGACCTGTCCTGCATGCAAATCAGCGTACGGACCAAGAGAAATCGCTCCGTATGTTTCAAGCACGGCCTTTCCATGCTCTCGACGAAGTTGAACCATTTTTATCGAAGAAGATCCGATATCAATGCCGACTACACTTTGTGAACCACCGAGTGAAGGCACCGTCCCGAGACTCTTGGTGATTATGTCGAACAGTCCCATAGTAGAATAGTAACATGAACTACACCTCGTTCATACAGATATGTGCGCACATACGAACGCGATTGAACCGTATCGCATATAGGTCTATGCGTATACTACTCCCCGAGAGCGCGGATGAGCGGCTCGCACGGCGTGCACACCACACATGCGTATCTGTCCGTGCAATACGCAAAGCATCATGCGATGTGACCGTATGTATGGATATTGATATTCCTGAGGTTCGCGCACTGATTCGCTCAGTTAAATACCGCGGTCATCCTGAGGCTGCAGAAAAGATTGCTGAATTCATTACTCCATACCTGCGCGCATTATGCGAACAAGAACATATAGACAGTATTGTCCCGATTCCACTCTCCGGATCACGACGACGGAGCCGTGGATATAATCAGGTTGCCTATGTACTCTCCCGATGCATCGAACTCGAGCCATCACTGAAAGGTACGGTACGACCAGAAATACTAACGCGAGTTACACATACAAAACCTCAAACATCGCTCACACGATCTATGCGTCTACACAATATGAAAGACGCATTTCAAGCAACGCGTCCCCTTACACACCAGAAAGTGCTCATTGTAGACGACGTTGTTACGACTGGAGCAACACTCCTTGAAGCAAAACGGGCGATTACAGCGCACGGTGGTGTGGCTTTTCTCTTTGCATTTGCGGGCAGATAAACAGCCAAGATTTCATATTTTACGGCTCTTAATACGGCTCATATTGACTCACCTGTCTTTCTGTCGTAGGGTGCACAGAGCTCGAAGAGGAGCATACTATGAACCTCACCGAACACAGAAAATACGCGATCGTTGTCCTCGGACTCTTTTTTATCTGGGGAGGTATTTCCTACTACTGGTATGCGTGCTCTATAAAGGGATTGTGTGCAGAACAGAATCAACAAGTAACTGAATCTTCTGGAATGGGGACCGGTGGACATGTAGTGCTCCAAACCCCAACACATGAACCATGTAGAGGCCTTGTCTTTTCATACATAATTCCAGGAGCACTCAATGACACTAACGCTGTACAAGCGCTTGAGTATTTTCTATACACTTTCGAGGGTGAAGATATATCGATTGATGGAGTGTACGATACGGACGACATTCGCGCAGTGCAGCGATTTCAAGAAAAATACCGATCTACGATTTTGAAGCCCTACGGGCTTGTTCGTGGGACCGGCCGAGTACAAGAGGCGACCCTCTACACCATAAATACGCTCTATTGCACAAGTATTATCAAGCAATAAAATCACAAGTATGTTTTCACAATCAGTTACCCAAGCGTATGACCTCACTGATGCAACATGGGAGATAATCATAATGTTGCTCATATCCTTTCTCCTTGGATGGTTTTTCCGATGGTTGTGGGACCGCTCTGAGAATCAAGTCATCGTAATACAGGAGGATCCTCGACCAGAACGCTACAGAAAGTTTACTGAGGAGAACTTGCAAGTCGTCGAAGGTATCGGACCAAAGATTGAAGATTTGCTCAAGAATAACGGCGTGCTTAATTGGCACATGCTTGCCACATCAACGAGTGAATCACTCAAAGCAATCCTCCAAAAAGGTGGTGAGCGATTCCAAATGCATGACCCGAGCACCTGGCCTGACCAAGCTGCTCTTGCGATAGAGGGCAAATGGGCAGAACTTGAGGAGTACCAAGTGCTACTCCCTGGAGGAAGACTCCGCTAAAAAAGACCCCTTCTGGGGTCTTTTTTTATTGTACGGTGATTGTTGCTTGCGAGACTATCGGCGCAGTCATTAGTGAGCCACGGATTGTTCTAAAGGTAACGGTGTACGTTCCTCGTGCTTGGTAGACGTGTGTGAGTTGTCGGTTGATACTATCTGGGTCACAGCTCGAGCCACCTCCCTCTCGTGTTACACCCATCGTTCCATCCCCCCAATCAAGTGAGTAGGCTGTACAGGTAGTACCGCTTATTACAAAGAATGCAGACACCTGATGAGGCGCCACTCCGGACTTAGGTTCTACGGTAAATGAAAACTTGTCTACTGGTGCAACAGGTAGTCGTGTCGTCGTAGTTGTCCCTGTTGTTGTGCCCCCAGTTAATCCAGATGGAACACGTCCTGAATTACAGTACACATTCATAGTGTCAGCAGTATCGCGATTCACCGTACCAGTACCGTCAATACCCGCAGCGAGCTGCCACTTGTAGACTGCACCTCGGGTCAACGTCCCGAAATATCCAGTAGGCTCAGAATCAAGCACACCTTGTCGTATAAGAAATGTCTGTACTTGACGCACGTCAGAGCCCTGCGCGCCGATACTCAACGCACGTGACCATGAGATACAACTTGTCCCAGTCGATGGAGTATTCGGGACGCCCGGATCAACATTGTCTACATCAATACCAATTGCACGAAGTTGTGCCTTGATTGCATCTACAACTTTTGTGAGTCGTGCGATTTCTTCAAGTATCTCCTCACGAGTGAGAGCAGATGCTGAGAGAGGCGCAATACATGCACAGATAATACTAAGAGTAGCCAATGTTCGCTTCATCCACTTAGTATACAAATGAGGAGTATATATCGCTAGCGCACTCAGTGGATACCGTTAGCGTACCGTAATCTGAGCCTGATTGACTACCGGAATACGACCGAGCGTATCTTGCCCATGCTTGAGTGTGATTGTATAGATACCTGGATTTCGATAGATGTGTTTTTCAAACAGCGTGATCGGCTGTTGCGCACAGGTACTTGGGCGGCCGGCGTCATACGCAAGCGGTGCTGTACCGTCTCCCCAATCAACTGAGTACGAAGAGCAAGTTGTGCCATTCAATGCAAATGAGAGTGCTATTTCAAGCGGAGCATCACCAGATGCCGGCTTGATGAAGAATGAGTATCGCTGCGATTTTGACTGTGCCCCTGTCTGCACTGTGCCCTTTCCGCACTTAGCAATCGACGCACGAGTCTGCTCTGCAACTGCACCAGTCTGGGCGATACCAACACGAGCTTGATACTGCAAGAGTGCACGTTCGGTTGAAGGTCCAAATGCTCCATTCACCAATGCAGGATTGAGCGTACCTTCACGCGCAAGAAAACATTGCATCTGCGCAATCTCACCCAAGACACCCTCTGGGTCTGCCATACCACGCGAAAGTGTTCGAGTCAGTGCCGGACATGTGACACTGCCACATTGTATGACTTCGCGAGGGATGATTGGTTCGCAAAAGAGATTGTCGTTCAGATATTTTCGTGTCTTTTCTTCAACAATACCGTACCCTGTCCGACAAGAGAGACCTGGTTCTACGAGTGCCTTTTGTTTTTGGAGTTTTCGTATCGCGAGCTCAACTTCTTCAGTGTATATACCCGTAACTTTCCCACTCGGATAGTACGCTGGGTAGTTTTTCAACCATTCTTGCAACTGTGTAACCTGCTTTTTTGTATCTTTATCTGTAGCACCAAAATAGAGAAGCTCGGTGAACTTCGGACACTCTATCTTCCCAGATTTTTCTTCAACTACTTTGGTTGTCTTTGTGTTTTGAGCATAGACAGCACTCCCACAGAGCATAAGTGCTATGACTGTTGCGAGTACCGTGCCCTTTTTCATCTAGATAGTATTGCACGAGGAAGTGAATCAGCAACTCACAAAGACACAGATACAATAAAACCCACCTGTACAGGTGGGTTTTATTGTATTCGATATCACACCTCTACATGAGAGAGAGGATGAGTGATGCGATTATGATTCCTACGAGCTGATAACTCGTCATAATAAGAATCTGCTTGAGCCATTGTGGTTTCTTAGTGCTCCCCCAAATTACTCCGGAGATTTGTGTAGGAACTACGAAACCGGCCCATATCTTGAGTGCGACTGGGATACCGTAACTCTCTGGCCATGCGGTGATTGCACATGCAAGAGCAAGTGTGTAGAGGACCGTGAGTGCAAATTGCACCGCATAGTATGGCCCCATCTCTTTTTGCATCTTCTGAATCTCATCTTGTGAAAGATGCGTGATCCCCATGATGCCCATCCACTGCTTCCCAAAAAGGATAGGCGAGTACCACAGAGCACCGAGAACAAACTGCGCAAACGATGCAATGAGAATCGCAAGATAGTTAAGGTCCATAGTGTTTTAGCTAAATAGCTGCACCGTCAATACCATTTGCCTCTCGCATTTGCTGAAGATACTGTTCAACAACTTCAGGATGCTCTCCATTTACACATCCCTGTACGAACGCATCTGCATCATCTCCACTTTCAAATGTCATGTATGCAAGTGCGCCATTACACACTTCGTTGATATCAATCTTGCCCATCATCATTGGGTCTGTCATTTCACCACCCATCGGAGGCATCGGCGGAGGTGCTTGCATCATCATATTGTCACGCATTGATGGCTGACCGAGTGCCGGTGCTACCATACTCACCATGCTTCCAACGAGGAATGACATGAGAATGACGATTGGGATATACAAAATAAGGCCCGCAACCATGTTGTAGCCCAAAACTGCAAACGCTCGCTTCAAAAAAGAATCACTGATAAGCCAGCCCTTATAGCTGTATGTGTCTCCTGTTTTTGTTGGGAGCGGTGGGAGTTGTGTACTACCCTGTTGTTGTGGATCCATATGACTATTTATAACGATAATACTTCTATCGTAGCATAGAAAAAGTACGACTTCGCAACACCACTCAATTGCTAATCAACAGCGCTCCATACGGCACTCCTCAATACTTCCCGTCCCCGTAGTACCATGGTGTATGGTTATTGTGTCCCTCGTCGTGTGGTGGTGTTTTGTTGTGGGCATATTCAATACCCTATTCCGTGCACTTGGCTTCACCTATGGAGGTACCGCTCAGCGGACTGCACTGTTTTATCTATGGGCAACTGCCCTCACGCTCATTCTCTATGCACCCATGGTCTTCTCATGGGAATTCATCAGCCCTTTTAACATGCTCATACTCTCTATCATACTCGGATGCATCGCGGTGCTTGATTGGGAAATCGCACAGACATTCTCATCACGATTACGTGTATGGGTATGGAATACGTGCTGTGCAAAGTACGCAGACATTCTATTCCAGCAGTTGATGATCTTTCTTTTGATAACGAGCATCTCTACACTTTTCCCCGAGCCAGAACGCCAAGTCACGCTTTTTGCAAGCATTTTTATACTGTTACATATTCCTGTTTTCTTTATCATGCCGTACCCGATTTCGTGGGTCTTCCTCATCGCATCTATGGTCGGAGGATTTTTATTCCCTACGCTCTTCCTAGTGACTCCAACGACAGCCCCTTTTGCAGCATTCGCAGTGCACGCACTATTTTATTCAGTGCTCCGCGCGTTTGAACATCACAGCGACGTGTGGGTGAAATATATGAAGAAAGACTGATGTGTGCGGAGAAGGAGGGATTCGGTCACGAGTATTTTTCTGCTGAAAAATACTCGTGACCCCGCCTCGTGCCAGCCGCACTCCGGCTTTCTCACCCCTTTTCTCTCGCAATGATGAAATACTCAAAGCCCATTGAGGGCTTTTTCGTATATCATTGCGGCGCGAGTTAGATGCTGTTAGAACTTACTTTCATACCGTTCGTGCTTGGGAAGCATTCCCGGATTTCTCCAGTGTTTGAGCCACATGATCGACCACATCGAGTGCCTCTCTTGTCTTTGAAAACACCTTCTCAAACCTTTTGATCGTTCCTTCGCTGATCGTAACTTGAGTGCGGCTGCCGATCAGATTCTGAATCGCCTCGTTGAAATGGCTCTTTGAATACTTCGTTTCCTTCGGGTAGATAGTTTTTATTATCCGTAACCGTTCCGGATCGGTAAAAAGATCCTCCGTACTCTTATCCTTCCATTTCGAGTCAATATCATTCAAGGGAAGGCATCGAGCATTCATAAAATCACCGATCTCCTCGACATACTTTGTTTTCGCGTTGCGCCCCGCTTTATCTCCATCGATGAGAACGGCGAACTTCCTGCCCCATGCTGTGTATAGGCGGATCACTCGATCATTCTGTCCGGCTCCGTTCCCGGGGTAGAAATGGAGTTTCAGTTTCCCACGCGCTTCATCACTCAAGAACTGATCGTAAACATACTTGAACGTGTAGAAGTCGTTCTTTCCTTCGACCACTACGATTTCAGGTACTAACTCGAGGTTGCTCGGTTGGTACTCGAGTGTATCTAGGATCGGTTGGAAATAAGTGTGCTGATCCGGATGTTCCGCAGCGAACTGCTTATACGGCATCGCCGTGATATCAGTTTTTTGAGCATCAAAATCAAGAGAGTTCTCTTCGTAATCTACTGCTTTATTTTTTACGATGTACGCTCCTTCGAGAAGAGTGGGATTTATGAGGTGGTGGCTATGAGTTGTGTAAACCAATTTACTTTTCGAGACAATTCGATCGAAAGTTCCGAGAAGTTTTGATTGCGCGGTTGAGTGAAGGTTTGAGGCCGGTTCATCAATCAAAAAGAGAATCTCGCCACGATCTTTTACGCGATTCTTTCTGAACTCTGTAAAAAGCAGGAAGGAGAAAAACCATGTGAAGCCAAGGCTGCGCTCCGCAATAAAATAAACATCAGATCCCTCCTCGAGTTTGATGTCGAGGTATGGATAGTCCTTTTCTGCGACGCGCTCCACACCTTTCTCGATAACAATTTTCTTACCGCGCGATGCAAACAACTCCTCCCACTCTTTGAATACGGTTGAGGTTATTTTTGCAGCAACCTTATTGAGAACAACATCTAGTGATGCTTTATCTTGCTCTGCTGTGCTGTGTATGCGCGCGACAAGATGCTGATCGATTGTGAATCCTTGCTCAAGTGAATCCAAGATATCTTGCAATACCTCTCGGTAGAATCCCTGCTCTTCATCTTCACTCGGTCGAGGTTGAAGATAGATGCGCTGCGGGAACTTTGTCAGAAAGTTTGGATAGTAAATGATGGGCGGGAGTAGGTTCTTCTTGATGTGGCTTATAACCGCACTGAAAGCATCGTTATCAATGCTTTTCTCCTTTTTCTTTCCCTTTGATACACCCACAATACCCAGAGTCCAGAAGGTATTTGATTTTGCTGAATCAAAACTCGAGTGTGCGAACACATAGCGCTTCTCGATCTTGATCGTTTTCGGAAATACCCCTTCTTTTATCTTGAAGTTTGCTGCCTTCGCAACTTCGCGGATGGACTTCTCATCTTCAGCATCCATCTCAACAATCGCGGTAACAGATACGGAATCGTTGAAGTTTCCTTTTTTGCTTTTTGGAATGATCGTGTGTTCCTCACCATCGGGTATGTCTCCCTGAAAGAAATCGAGTGCTTCGAGAATCGTTGTTTTACCACTCTCATTCAGACCTACGAGCGTGAAGATCTTTTGCTTGCTCGAAAAATCGAGATCGAGTTTCTCGATCCCTTTGTAGTTCTTGATGTTGAAAGCGACGTATTTCATGGTTTCTTCACCCCTGATTGTACTCCTCTGTGGATTGTAATGTCAACAAAAGTAAAGTATCATAAATACATGGCTGCGAAGGTAAAAATCATTTCAGAGGAGTTTGTGAAGCGGGCCGTGATCCGGCACCTCGCAAACCTCGGGTGGAGTAAAAACCTTGAGTATGATGATCTCCGGATGCCGGGCGTCGACATAAAGGTTACGAACTCAAAGTACAGCCGGACATTTTTCATAGAAGCAAAAGGGGCATCGAGCAATCGATCCGGATTCGAAGTCGCTTTCATCTACTCCCTCGGGCAGATCGTTACCCGAATGAAGAGCATGAAGGCGCGTTACTATTTTGGTATTGCTCTCCCGAAAAGGAGTGCGGATATCGCGATCCGTCGCATTCCGTATGCCTTTGCTGTAGCCGTGTGTCTACACATTTTTTCAGTCGACGACAACGGCAAGGTGATTTGGTACAAGCCCGCGGATATCAAGAAACATCAAAATGGCCATGCAAAATGACAAACCCTATTACACCGCTAAAGAGTTAGCGGATGTGCTATCGGTAAACATCATGACAATCTACCGATACATCAAAGCGAAACGGCTCAAGGCCTTCAAGATAGGCAAAGAGTTCCGGATCGAGTGCAGCGAGTTTGAACAATTTATTAGCAAAGCAAAAAACAAATAACAATATGGCATCACTAAACTTCAAAGGAAAATCGGCTGTCTGGAACCACCACCTCTCGGTGCCATATCACACGCTCGAGAAAGACGCGAAACTCTCACTCAAGGGAGAGAACGCTGATGAAAATCTCATCATCGAAGGAGACAACCTTCTCGCGCTCAAGAGTTTACTCCCGCAATATCAAGGAAAAGTGAAGTGCATCTACATTGATCCGCCGTACAATACCGGCAACGAGGAGTGGGTGTACAGCGACAACGTAAGTAGCCCAACGATTCAAGAGTGGATCGGTAAAGCCGTTGGAAAAGATGATCTATCACGGCACGATAAATGGCTCTGTATGATGACGCCTCGGCTCAAACTCTTGCGAGAACTGCTTGCCTCTGATGGTTTGATTTTTGTAAGCATTGACGCAAACGAGGTTCATCACGCGCGATCACTGATGGATGAGATTTTCAAAGAAGAAAACTACATAGGTGATTTTCAATGGAAAAAGAAGTCCACATCAACGAACGTCGAAGGTGCGCAAGTTAGCAGCCTGACTGATTACACACTTTGCTACTCAAAAACACCAGAAGGCAGAATCAAGCCGCGCGTACGGTATGCGACGACTCGTAGTTATCCTTTGAGCGACGCAGAAGGAAAATACCGTTTAGCAATTATCGAGAAAAAGAACGCTGGTTCATATCGGAGAGAATCAATGCGATTTGAGATTCTAGGACAAAAACCACGCGAAGGTAAGCGATGGCAGATTGGCGAAGATCTTGCTCGAGATCTCGAAGCAAAAGGCCGACTCGTCATCGACGAAGGAGTCGTAAAAAGAAAGATCTACGATTTCGAGGATAAGGATACTGAATCTGCACAACCATTACTTTTAGTTTTGGAAGATGCCGGAACAACAAAATCAGCGGGAGATGAACTCGCCGATCTGTTCGGTGAACAAGAGATATTCGATAACCCGAAACCGATTGAACTAGTACGACACCTCATTGAGATTGTTTCTGATAAGGACTCGATCATTCTCGATTCGTTCGCAGGATCCGGGACAACGGCACACGCAGTACTCGACCTCAACAAAAGCGATCAAGGAAATCGAAAGTTTATCCTCGTCGAGATGGAAGGTTATGCGCAAGAAATAACAGCAGAGCGTGTCCGACTTGCCACAAAAAGATACTCCTACAAAACCGGATTCACTTATTCAAAACTCGGCCCCGCAATCGATGCGGAAACGATTCTCTCCGGAAAACTCCCAACCTACAAAGAGTTCGCAAAGTACGTTTACTACCTCGCAACCGGCAAAAATCATCCGGCTGAATCAAAGATCAAAGAGGACGATTCGTTCGTTGGCGCAGCCGATCGAGAATCGATCTATCTCATCTACGAAAAGGACACAGAGAAGTTGAAGAAACTCGCGATCACGCTTGATTGGGCACAGAAAACTCACAAAAAGGACTCGGGCAAAAAAGTCGTGTATGCCCCGGCGTGTTTCTTGGATGATGAGGCACTCGACCAGTTCAACATCAAGTTCGTGAGCATCCCGTATAACCTCTTTGAGAGAACTGCATAAGCCATGCTCAAGAACTATCAACAACGTGTTGTGCGAGATATCGAGTCGTTCTTCGGCGATATCGATACAGCACGAAAAAGTTTTGAGGGATTGCCGGAGAACTTGAGAAAAACACTCGGAAGTCCGATCAATGTCGCATTCGTCGGCAAGTATGAGCAGTTTCAAGATCGTCCGAAAACCGGCGCGAACGGACTCTATCCGCGAGTGTGCATCAAGATGCCAACCGGAGGCGGAAAAACTTTGATTGCAATCGAAGCAATTCGCGCATATCAAAATCTCCTCGCAAAGAAACGTACCGGACTCATTGTGTGGATCACGCACCGCGATCAGATTTATCGACAAACGATCGAGAATCTCCAAAACAAAAACCATCCATACCGGCAACTTCTCGATCAAGCGAGCGGCAATCGCACGCTCATCATTGAAAAGGGGCAATCACTCCGGCAGCAAGACGTGCAAGAAAACCTCGTTGTTTTGATGCTCATGATCCAGTCGGCCACCCGGGACACAAACAAGATCTTCGAGGATAGTGGTGGCTTTATGGACTTCTTCCCGGCAGACAACCGATACGATCTCCATGCCGAACTTTTGAAACTTGTGCCCAATCTCGACCGCACCGAGGACTCTCTTTTCGATCGTACGCTCGTAAAAACCTCTCTGGGCAACGTAATCCGCACACTCAACCCTTTTATCATTGTGGACGAGTTCCACACGATGTGGACGGATATTGCCCGGTCTACGCTCGACGGCCTCAATGCAACCGCGATCTTGGGCCTTTCTGCTACCCCAAAACGAGGCATGAACATCCTCTCGAGCGTATCCGGCAAGGATCTCAAGGCCGAGGAGATGATCAAACTCGATATGCACCTCATTCCGCCGACACAATCCGGCGACTGGCGCACCATGATCGGGGCCGTCAAAACAAAGCGTGACGATCTCGAGAAGAAAGCAAAGAAACTTGAACAGAACCGCGGCACTTACATCCGCCCGATCGCGCTCATCCAAGTCGAGCGCACCGGTAAAGATCAGCGCGGGCAAGGACTCGTTCACAGCGAAGATGTCCGTGAACTTCTCGTTGATCTTGGAGTTCCGAAACATGAGATCGCAGTCAAATCGAGTTCAATCGATGAAATCAAACAGCAAAAACTTCTTTCACGCGAAAGTGAGGTCCGCTACATCATCACAAAGGAGGCACTCAAAGAAGGGTGGGACTGCTCGTTTGCATACATACTCGGCGTGATCCCGAACGCACGGACGAACTCATCAATGACACAACTTGTCGGCCGCGTACTTCGTCAACCATACGCAAAGAAAACAGGAGTGCCGGATCTTGATGAGAGTTACGTCTTCTTCGCGACCGGACACACACAAGAGGTTGTCGAAAACGTAAAAAATGGATTCGAAGATGAAGGACTCGGCGATGTTACTCCGGGCATAGAAATCCGCGATCACAAAGGCAACATCTTGAATCCCGCAAAAGTCGTCACGATCAAGAAAGAGATCCGCAAGAAGTATCCGGAATCACTGTTCCTTCCGGTCTGGCTTATCAAAGATGGTCGCAAATACCGCAAGTTCTCGTACGACATCGACATCAAGCCGAAGATCTTATGGGACGTAAGCAAACTCCTGAATAAGTGGGTCGAGGATCTTATTCCGACGATCGGTGAGCGCAGAGAGACAGCACTCGAGATCGTGATTGATCTTGAGGGTAAGGGTGTGGCCCGACAAAGTGAGGCACTTGCTTCGCTCAAGTTCGACGCACTGTATCTCACTCGACGTATCTCGGAAACGATCGACAATGCTTTTATTTCTCACTCGATCGCCGGGATCGCAGCAACGGCACTCGCAAAGAAGTTATCTCCTGAACTCCTCGATCAAAACGCGGGGTACATCGCTCGAGAATTGGAGCGACACCTCCTCGATCACAAGCACAAACAAGAAAAAGATATCTTCGAAGATCTCGTCAAAAGCAACATACTCACGCTTGTCGTTTCCGATGACGATGAGATCGGCTTTGAGATGCCGCAGAAAGATATCGTCGCAAATACAGTACAGGCAGCATATCAGTACAATCTCTTCGAAGATGTGGAAGTTGCCTCAATGAACAATCTCGAACATGCAGTAGCGAAAATCATCGAAGAAAGTCCGAATGTGATCTGGTGGGCACGAAATAAAACACAGAAAGGTTGGTACGCGATTCAGGGATGGCAACGAAACAAGATCCGCCCGGATTTTGTGATCGCTCGAAAAAATGACAAAGACGAACTCGAGTTCGTGTACGTTATCGAAAGCAAGGGAGAGCAACTTGTCGGTAGCGCGGATAGTCAGTACAAGGATGCCGTGCTCAATCGCATGACTGCGATGAAAGGAAGTGTTGAGCAGGTAAAAGTTCGCGCCACAACAGTGAAGTTCAATAATCAGTTTGAGTTTGAACTCATCCCACAAGGAGAGGAGGAGCGCCGGATTCGCACGAAGATCGGCTAGCGAGCAACTTCGCCAAGTGTTGCTGCGCTACTTCCAAGCAACTCAACGAGTCGCATCATTTCATTTTTGTCGCGATAAATTGCGAAATCGTTTGAGGCGCGTTTGATCTCTTCTCGGAGCGTAGCCGCGCTTGAAAACTCGGGACTCGAAACGCCAAGCAATCGCGCCCACATCCGGAGTCCGATCACGTTATCATCTTTCACCATGAAATCGGCCATAGCGCGGACGCTCTCCTGTTGCCGATCCGGAGTTATCGCCGTCTTTGTTTCCGGAGGAGTGGCATATCCATCCCGGGTATCGGGCATACTCGCAAAAATCGCGCCCATAAGCATCAGTAGACCAAATACTCCGATAATGGAGCCGAAGATCCAGTAAAGAGGGTTTCCGGGCAATTCTCTATCTCCTAGTCGTTTTGTTTTATTCATAGGTTGGCTTGATCGCTGATCAACCTTTGCTGATAAACCGTAGCGAGACACAAAAAGCCCGCCACGGGTAGAGGGCGAACCCTCTCGTACAGGTTTC
>CAZGUV010000010.1:0-24670 GCA_964528735.1 uncultured Candidatus Saccharibacteria bacterium
ACCTGACTGAATGTTTCCAGCAACTGGGAATGATGCGCCACCTGAAGTAACTGGTCCGTTACCTGATTGGACTTCCTTGACCTCGAACGGTGTCATGATGAGTGGAAGACTTGCGTTTCCTGCTGCATCAGTAACCACAATCGTACAGTTGTATGTACCTGCTGGTTGTACGCCCATTCCTATGACGTTTGGTCCTGCGAATGCTGAACCAGAACCTGAACATGAACCACCGAGTGCTGCAGTACCCGCTTCAGATGACTCGTATGTGTACGGTCGTGCATCAGCTGGGAATGTCGGTGATGGTACTGGTGAAGTCTCAAACAATGCAGGAGGAAGTGTGTCTACTGTAATGTTCTTAGTCACTGCAAATCCATTTCCTGCTTTGTCTACTACAGTAAACTCAATCGAATGAGGACCATCACTAAGTGGGGCTGGGACTGTATAAGTAGGACCGAGGCACGGGATGAAAGACTGCCCAAGTCCATCAATTTCTACTGCGCATGTATCAACTCCAGAAAATGCATCTGATGCCGTGTAGGCAAAGTCAGGCATGTTGTCATTTGTAAGTGCTGCTGGCTCAAGGTTGAAGATGAGCGTTGCGGCTGTCTGGTCAGAATTAACAATTAGTTGTGGAGCAGCATCAGTAAAGTTTGATGCAATATCCTGTGCTGCGCCTGCTGGAACATCGAGTGTGATAACACCGTCAGCAACTGGAGTCACGTCAACGGTATACTCAGTAGGATTTACAACAACAAAGTTTGAGAGCACTCCATTTGTGACTACAAAGTCAGAAATGTCCATTCCTGAAACTGCTTCGTCAAATATGACAGTTGCTGTGATTGGGTTGTCATTTGTGAAGAGTGGGTCAACGAGAGAACCAGTTGCGAGATCAACCACATTTGGAGCATTTGTATCGACAGTGAAGTTGATGTCCATCTCTGTCCAGTTACTTGCAGCGTCAGTCGCTTTTACTTTGAAGTTATGAACACCGTCTGACAAACCTGACATGGTGTGTGAACCTGCAGAATCAGTACACACTCCGTAACCAGCATTATCTGGATTACATTCGAATGTTGCTCCTGGTGCAGTGAAACTAAATACTGTTGTTGCAGAATTTGAGTACCCACCGTCATCGGGACCCGCTGTCTTTGTAAGTGTTGGCGATGCACTGTCATAAGTGCGACTCAATGTAGACGCACTGCCTGCAAATGCATTACCTACCGCATCGACAATTGTTGCACCCGCATCAAATGCGAAGGTGACCAACACTCCTGGAGAAACAGACGGTGATGGCTCAACGTTTATCGTGTAGACAGCTGATGGACCTGCTGGACTTACTGATGTGACTGAACCATTTCCAATACTGAAATCGAATGGCATGTCGAGTCCTGATACTGGCTCACTGAACGTAACTACAAATGGAATCGGGTTGAGGTTTGTTGGATTTGTAGCTATTGAAGTGATAGATACAAGCGTTGGTGCGATAGTGTCTACCGTAAATGTTCGCTGTGAGTCTGGTGATGTCGCGGTCGAAGTGTTTTGACTCGGTACTGTTGAAGTGTCGGTTGCCTGAACACTAAATGAGTGCCCTCCGTTTGAGAGTCCAGTATATGTGACCGGAGATGTACATGCTGCATACGCTCCTCCATCAAGCTTACACTCAGTACTTGCGATACTTGAGGCCGCGTCAGAGACCGTAAACTCGAATGTTGCACTGTTTGAGTTTTGACTTGAGTTGTGCGCTGGACCTGTGGTGATGGTTACCGTCGGTGCTGTTGTGTCTGTGATATCTGCGTCTGTAGTTGCTGTGTACCCAGCCGTACCTGTATCTGGACCGAGCACATAGTTTCCTGATGCTGCTCCAGTAAAGATTGGGTCAATAACGATTGTTACAGGTACATTAGTACCAACTGTTGAAGATGCGAATGAAGCACTTATTGGAGCAAATACCACATCTGCAATATCGCCAGAAGCTACATCAGTACTTACAATTTTTACATCTGAGTTGCTTATGTTTGTAGTACCATCAAATTCACGCTTGTTGCCAGCAGAATCATAGACTTCCGTGTCTACATTTGTGAATGAAGCCTCGGTAATTGTCTTCTTGTTGATTGTTCCAGTATCAGTTAAGAATGTGTAGGTATAGTTATTACCTGAGTTTCCATCAGTTACTGTTCCTGCTGCTGTAAGTGTCTTGTCACCAGCAACTATTGAAGCAGATGGTGTATCAAATGCTTGTGTGAACGCTGGAACATCATCTCCCTGTACAATACCAACAGTAACAACAGGAGTACCTGAAGAAGTTGTATTACTATCGTATGGCTTTGTTGAAGTTTGTGCTGCAACTGTAAGTGGACGTGCTGCAATAGATGCAGTTACTGCGTTGATATTTGCAAGTGGAAGTGTGTAACTTGCTGCCTTTGAACCTGTAAGTGGGAGTGCTGAGATGGTGACTGTCTTTCCTGCATCTACATGTTGGTTTTCGAATGATGCTGATGCACCAGTAAGAGTAATGTTTACACTTGCAGCATTGTCAGAACCAACACGACCTGAGACAACCGCACTTCCGATTGAAAGTGTCGCTGCTGTAGTATCGTCGTAGATTTTATCTACTGCTGTAACGCCAGTTACTGTAAGTGCTTTTGGCGCAATAGTTATTGTAGTACCAACTTGTGTTGCAGCTTCGTAGTCAGAGTTACCTGCTTGGTTTGCATTGAAGGTACAGTCACCAGCTGAAACAATATGGATTTGGTTTGCAACTACTGTACATACCGCAGCAGTAGTTGAACTATATGTAACTGGGTTTCCAGATAATCCACCAGTATAACCTGGACTGAAATCAGCATCTCCATATGTCTTTGATGCAATCGCAGGAGTGTTTATTGTTTGTGGGAGAGTATAGTTGACGGTAAGTGTTACCCAGTCGATACGTGCATCACGCGCGATGATACCACATGTAAGACAGTCTGCGGCAATTGCAATACCGAAGTTAGTTGCATTAATTTCAGCAGCAGTCCATGTGGTGCCCCAAAGGTCAGACGTTCCTCCATATGATGCAGTCGAATCAGTTCCATCTGGCCATGTTGAAACTGTCGCTTTATTTGTACCAACGGCAACCCCAGCTTTTAAGAGGCGAATTGAGTTATCATCAATAACAGTAGCATTACTGCCATTGTTTGATCTTTCAACAGATGCTGTGATTCCTTTGATGATTGCAGTATTTGGAATCGCAGTCGGACTAGTAAACGTAAAACCTGTCACATTTAGAGCAGGTGTGACACCATTCGTTGTTGATATGTTTGACGTTGCTCGCACATCATTACTTGTGAAAACATTGT
This sequence comes from uncultured Candidatus Saccharibacteria bacterium, assembly GCA_964528735.1. Lineage (GTDB taxonomy): Bacteria > Patescibacteriota > Minisyncoccia > Phycocordibacterales > UBA2100 > CAYNND01. The sequence goes on from CAZGUV010000010.1 coordinate 3,339, forward strand.
TAGAGTTTGTCCAACCAGAGGCAGAAGAACCAGAAGTTGCTGAGGTACTGAACGCAAGCGAAACACTCGGCGCGAGAAGCATCGAGATGATTGCTGCAGCGAGTACTTTGTGGACTGTTTGAACTAATTTCATACTAATCTTTATATTTCTATTACTAACTAATGCGAACTTTATTAAAAACAGAGGCACATTGCTGCGCCCCCTCTTTGAACTACACCTTTGTTGTCGGGGTTGGCGTTGCCACCTCATCCTCCTTCTTTCTCCACGGTCCATAAATGTACCCGAAGCCCGCAGCGAGTGCGAGAAGGATCCATGGGAGCGTAGATGCATTGAAGAGGTTGCTGTCTGAAACTGCTGCCTGCTGTGTCTTACTGTTGTCTGTAACTGTGACTGATGGCGACTCCTTTGTCTCACCTGTTGCGACTGGATCTACTGTCATCTCTGGCATACCAGCACTGATTGTTCCTTCCTTGCCACCGATAGCCACAGAACCACTTGCAATCACATTGTTGATTGCTGCGATAGTGCGAGTCCATGCCTTACCTGATGCCGGAAGTCCTTGAGCAACTTGAAATGCTTTAACCGCTGCTTCAGTACGAGGACCGTAGAATCCTGTAACTGGAACTGGGTATCCGTGGTAGCCCTGTGCATTCAAAAACTGCTGGAGCTTTACAACTGCTGGACCACGATAGCCACGCTTCATAACTGTAGAGAGTGTCTTCCCTTCACCACATGCAATCTTGTTGAGTGCTGCTGTAGTGAGCGCGTGCTGACGACCAGTCTCAGCGATACCTTGTGAGCGCTGGAATGCCTTGATGGCTGCAAGTGTACGAGCACCGTAGAAACCAGTGACCGGAAGACCTGCGTTCATGTGAGTGTTAAGGAGTGTCTGGACCTGAGCCACTGAAGCACTTCGTGAGCCATACATATTGTATGAAGTCACGACTGCGCATGAGTCTGCGTTTCCGATGCCACCCATACCAGATGGGAGACCTGTACTTGTGTTGTTACTTGTCGGTAGACCTGAGTTTGAGGATGCTGAATGTGAAGATGGGGCGATGCTTCCGTTTTTTGGGAAGACGATATCCTGTCCAAAAATCGGACCATTGTCGAGAGCCTGGGCACTTGCAACTCCCGTCGAAATAAGGAACGCAAGTACTATGAATGAAAGATACTTTTTCATAATTGTGACAGATAAATGATACTTGTGACTACAATGACTTTTACTAAAAAATCATTCACTGAAAACGAATCATAAAGAACAGCATCACCCCGCATGCATCCTCATGAGGTTGATTATCGCAACCCTACTCCTTCTCAAAGAGAAATGCAAGAAAAAATGGCTTAAATAAAGGACATAATGGACATGTCTTTTAGTGTCTCATAGAAAATGGCTCTATATCTCATCGCATTTTATTGCAAGAAAAAGCACCCGGTGGGGTGCTTTTTAGGAGTCACATTTTCTACTCTGCTCGCGCGTACGCTTTGTTGAGTGTCACGTACATCGCACCGCCACAGATAAGTCCTATAGTGAGTGCAATGAGGGTGACTGAAAGAGCATTACTACCAGCTGATGCAGTGTTTGTTCCGACGCCAATATTTTGTGGATTCACCCCAAGTGTCTTGTAGTGATCTGACGAACCACTTCCTTCACCACCACCAGTGCCTTGTATCTGCGCAGATGCCTGCGCTCCTAGCAATGCACTAGCAATGATGAGTGAGCATGCGATGTGTGTAAGTGTTTTCATGAGAGTTTGTATGTGATGTAACGTATATATATAATATCATATAAACGCTATTCTGTCAACTACTACTCTTTTGATGCTACAGTCTCGGTTGTTCGTGGGCGTGTCGTCTTTTTTGACGCGTGGACAACTATCTTTCCATCTTTTACATCTGCCTTAACGTGCCCTCCCTTCATGAGCCCATGACTAATCATCAAGTTAGCAATCGGCGTCAGAAGCGTGCTCTGAATGAGACGCTTGAGTGGACGCGCCCCGAAGTGCGGATTGTATCCGTCTTTCGCGAGCTGTTCATACACCGCAGGTGTGGTAGCTATCTCGATACGCTTGCCCTCGAGTCGCTTCGTGACGATAGCGACCTGGAGCTCAACAATCTTTCGCACCGCGACAGGTGGAAGAACGTTAAAGATAATGATGTCGTCGAGTCGATTCAAAAACTCTGGCCGGAAGAAGTCCTTGATAGCACCACGCACTTTTTCCTTCATATCTGCGTACTCGTGCTTTTCACTTTCCTCTTTTGTACCCTGTACGGTGAACCCTATCTTAGTCATGTTTTCGATGTACTCAGCACCGAGGTTACTGGTCATGACAATGATGGTATTGCGGAAGTTGACTGTACGACCCTTTGAATCAGTGAGGCGTCCACTGTCGAGGACCTGCAAGAGCGCATTGAGCACTTCTGGATGCGCCTTTTCTACTTCATCGAAGAGGAGGACTGAGTATGGTCGATGGCGGACTTTTTGTGTAAGTGCTCCCCCTTCATCATGTCCCACGTAGCCTGGAGGTGAGCCAATCATTTTTGCTACGGTGTGAGCCTCCATGTACTCACTCATATCTACTCGAATGAGCGCATTTTCGTCATCGAACATAAACTCAGCAAGTGCCTTGGTGAGCTCGGTCTTTCCAACACCTGTAGGGCCCAAGAATACAAACGAGCCGATAGGTCTGTTGGGGTCTGCGATACCCACTCGCGAACGCTTGACTGCATCTGAGATGACTTGTATCGCTTCGTCCTGACCGATTATCTTTGCCTTGAGGACTTCTTCCATACGTGAGAGCTTTTGCACCTCCTCCTCGAGCATGCGAGACACCGGCACTCCAGTCCATCGTGAGACCACGCCTGCAATGTCTGCCTCGGTCACTTCCTCCTTCAAGACACGGCGGGTACGCTGAAGCTTCTTGAGACGATTACTGTGCTCAATGAGTGACTTCTCAAGTCGTGGTATTTCACCGTAGCGAATCTCAGCAGCGCGAGCAAGATCTACATTCGCCTCTGCACCATCTGCTTCAAGCTTTAACTCCTCAAGAGACTCCTTGATGCGCTTTATTTCAGTGAGTGTTTCCTTTTCATTTTGCCACTTGAGCTCGAGCTCTCGAGTACCCTCTTTGAGGTCTGCAATCTCACGCTCGATAGCTTCGACACGTGTCTTTGCGTTTTTGTCACCATGAGTCGCGTCTTTGAAAAGTGCTTCTCGTTCTACTTCGAGTCGTGTGATGCGACGATGTGCATCTTCGAGCTGTGGAGGCTTGTTTTCAAGCGAAAGGCGAAGCGCTGATGCGGCCTCATCGATTAAATCCACTGCCTTATCAGGTAGAAAACGCTCAGTGACATAGCGACTTGAAAGGTGCACAGAGGCAACAATCGCCTCATCGGTAATGTGCACACCGTGGAAGAGTTCGTACTTTGCCTTGAGTCCTCGCATGATTGCAACCGCATCATCAAGTGAGGGCTCATTTACATACACCGGCTGGAAGCGGCGAGTAAGTGCTGGGTCGCGCTCAATGTGCTTTTGGTACTCACTCAAAGTTGTCGCACCGATGACGCGCATGTGACCTCGCGCAAGCGCTGGCTTCAACATGTTTGACGCATCGAGTGAACCTTCTGCAGCTCCTGCGCCTACTATCGTATGGATTTCATCGATAAAGAGGATGATATCGCCTTCTGAACGCTCGACTTCTTTCATAATATTCTTGAGACGCTCTTCAAACTCTCCACGGAATTTTGTACCCGCAATAAGGAGCCCCAAATCAAGCATGACGAGCTCTTTTCCTCTGAGTGATTCTGGAACATCGCCTGACGCCATGCGCTGTGCGAGACCTTCAGCAATTGCGGTCTTTCCTACACCCGCTTCACCAATCAGGATTGGGTTGTTTTTCGTGCGTCGTGAGAGTATCTGAATGACGCGAGTGATTTCGGTATCTCTACCGATGACTGGGTCGAGCTTGTTTTCCTGCGCCAATTTTGTCAGTGAGCGCGTAAACTTACTGAGTACTTTTGGTCGCTTGCTACTCGCTTCCTCATTCTGCTTCGGACCGCCTTCTTGACGTAGCTCACTGTAGATACGGATAACTGCTTCTTTGGTGAGGTTGTACTTCGTGACGAGCTCTGCGGTATTGCCTGGAAACTCTGCAATCGCTGCAAAGAGGTGCTCGACTGAAACAAACTGGTCGTTCATGTCTGTCGCGATTTTTTGCGCAGTCTCAAAAATCTGGACTAGTTCGGGTGTCAGATACATCTGCATCGCCTGAGAAAGTGTTGCTCCTGAATCACCCTCGAGCAGCTCCGTCATATCATCAAGAAACTGCACACTATCAAGGTTCATCTTGTCCATGATGGACTGCACCGAAGAATCTTCTTGCAATACAAGTGCCGCAAGCATGTGAAGTGGGTTCACGTGATTTTGTCCTCGCTCAACTGCAATCTGATGTGCACGGTGAATCGCCTCCTTTGCCTTTTGTGTGTAATTTTGAAATGGTGTCATATAAATAAGTATACGGTACTAACCTCACAGTGCACGGAGTCTGTGTATAAACAGATTGCTCCAGTAAAATGAACAATAGTTCAATTTACTGGAGCAAGTGTAGCGCACGATACTCGTGTGCGCAATGTGTATATTTATTTGACCAATGGAACCCACGTATCTCCTGCGTAGATTGCGACCAATTTGCCGTCCATAGTAATGAGTGTATTGCCCGCAATCGCATCACCACTCAAGGTAAGTGATTGCACGACACCGTCACTATTTCGCTCCAAATCAGAAATAATCCCTGTTGTGACACGCAAACGCTCAGCACCACCTAAGACAATAAGAGTCTGTCCGAGCTGCACCGCTGATGAGTCTCCCGATGAAAGTGCCGCACCCACTGCTTTCTCAAGTGTGAGATATGCTCCAACACTTGTCTGTTTGTACGAGACTACTTCTGTTTCAGCGCCTGTTGCGAGTGTTCGCACGACATACTGTACCCCCTCTTTCATAACTGCTGAGTCTGTCATGACAATCGTTGCGCCCATAAAGATTCCTCGTGCGACAAAGACGCGCTCGAGGTCTCCTTCTTGAGGTTCGGTTTTTGTATCTGCTTTTTCAGATGAATCTTTTTTCCGTAACTCATAAATATTGACGATTGAAGGCACTGCCCCCTTGACTGCTTCTGCAACAAGATCAGCCTCGCGCACCAACACTACTTTTTCCTTTGTTATTACTTTTGGTTCGCCTCCTTTTGAAGAGTCTTTTTCGACAACACGTTCAACGGTCTTTTCAATCACACGATTTACAGTCTGAGTCACTGCGGGAGGTGCTTGCTGCAAGAGTGACACCGTGACGATGCCAGTTGCAATCGAAGTCACAAAACTCACCAAGAGCGTGAGGAGTACTATCTGAGTTTTGTTTAACTTCTCTATATCCATGCAGACAGTCTAGGGTGAAACTGAAAAAAAGCAAAGTATTATCGGTTCTGCGTGTGAACGTGCGCGACTAGTGCCTCAAGTATTTTGACTGTCTTTTGAATGTCTTTGCGTGTGGTCGAACGCCCGAACGAAAACCTGAGTGTGTTTGTCGCTCGCCACTGTGGACCACCCAGTGCTTCAACGACGGGCGAGATTGGATCGCCTGATTCAAGCAAGCAGATAGACTTAGTGCTCATCGAGATACCCGCATGATCAAGCGCATACATAATGTACTCACTATCTATATGCGGAATCGACACATTGACCACATGGGGGAGCTGGTCGCTGTGTGTGCCATTTATCAATGCACCCGAGATGCGCGAGAGCTCACGAATGAACTCTGCGCGAAGCGTGCGCATGTTCCTAAAATCAGCTGCTCGTGTCCGTTCACCGTCTGAGAGTGCCGTCGCAAAACCAGTCGCAAGATACGGATCTTCAGTACCTGGGCGAAGTCCGCGCTCTTGTGTACCACCATAGAGCCCCGCCTCAAGCTCTACTCCCTTTTCTACAAACAAAACGGCAACTCCACGTGGGCCGTAGAGTTTTGTTGATGAATATGTTGCAAGCGATAGCCCGACGCCGTGCGGTTGTGGTGACTGCGCCCACGCTGATTGCCCTGCATCACTATGAAAAACTATTGATGTATTGTGCGCTTTTTCAAATTCATCAATGACACGAGAGAGCGCACGCATTGGTTGTATTGTCCCAATCTCACCATTTGCCCACCCTATCGAGACCAGACAGGTCTCTCGTGTAAGCGCTGATTGAAGCGCATCAGTCTTAATACATCCATGCTCATCAGGTCGGATGTAGGTCACATCCGCAAGCTCAGAGAATACACTTGATTCGGTTACTTCACGGATTGAAGAATGCTCAATTGCAGATACGACAACATGTGTGCGCTTACCTGTTTTTTTGACTCGACGCCTGACCACCCCAATGAGTGCGAGGTTGTTTGCTTCGGTAGCTCCCGATGTAAAGATGATTTCTTGAGGCTTCACAGCCAATACTGACGCAATAGATGCTCGTGCATCGTCGAGTACCTTTTTCGCTGCAAGTCCATCACTATGCGGCGCACCAGGGTTTGCAAAGATATGTTCGACCCGCTTCATTGCGCGCAAAGCACGAGTGCTGCAGGGTGTAGCCGCAGCATAGTCCATATAGATACGAGGGGTCTGCCGTTTCATCTGAGCATCCTACAAAATAAATGTGAATTCACAAGCTATGGTGTTCCGATAAATTCTTTTCTCAAACGAGCACTCAACGACTCAACTGACTCGGTCAACCCGACAAGTCCCGGCTGGTTGAGTGAACCCGCCTTTCGCTTCGCAAAAAATTCATCAAACCATTTCCAGAATGTTTCGTCACTGAGTATTTCACCATACGAAAGTTCGACCCGTGCACCGTGTACGCGTGCTGGAATAGTCGATGCAATCACCCCACGAGGAAGCTGTACTCCTTGTGTAAGCTGAGCGATGCGCATCTCTGGAGCTTCGTTTATATATCGAGCAAACGCATGCGTAAACCAATCAAGCGCACGGCGCTCATCCGGAGTGCGTAGTCCATGTACACCGACATACGCTCGAAGCACCGGGAGCAGTGCGTATGTACCATGCTCGCTGGTAACTGGTGTCTTAAATTGTTTGAACAATCGCTCGCGCTCTGGATTGACCTTCAATGCTGGTGCACGCTCATTCATGTCAGTATCATCAACTGTTTGAGGTTTTGGAATAGTATCAGCATCAGGTAACTGCGGGCGCGCACCTACGTCATGCATTGGCTCACGTCGTGGCTGCTCTGGGATAGTGACAGTCATGCCAAGTAGTCCTCCCATAATCGCTGAGACTGCGTTACGTACGCGGTTACGTACTCGCGTGCGAGTAACTTCTTGACGCAACGCGTGGTGTTGATGTGACAATGTGTCAGACGATACTGTTTCGCGTGTAGTTGTATCATCGTGAACTTCTTTGTGTGGTGTCGGCAACGCGCGTATCAAGTCCTCGAGTGTAGTACGTGCAGACGCGAGTGCTCCACGAGCAGAAGACAGCGCGTGTGCATCAGTGTGCGTCGTATCAAGTGCGCGCTCAACACTCTGGTAAACCGCATCGAGCATTTGACTTACCTCTTGAGTGAGCGTAAGCCCGGGCGTCGAAGCAAGTCCTCGCACAGCATCAGTCATTTCTCGAATGTGTGCCTCATCAATGCGCCTATGCTCACGTGTATACCCCGTTGCGCCTTCAGGAAATTTTTTCTCAATGTAGCGGAATTTCAAATCAGCCATCTGCTCACGTGCATTTTCAAGTTGTCGCTGAATGTCATCTGTATCTATAGACTCGTATGTTGCATGCGTCGAGGTCGTGTCTTGGAAAACCCACCGACGCACCAACCACTCAAGCGTACACGCGTCGATAAAGGCACGGCGCGCGTCAGAGAGACCGAGCGCATCCATCCGCTTGATAAATGCTTCTGCATCATCGTCATTAATATAGTCTTGAAGCTGTGGCTTACCCCCAGCATTTCCCCCAAAACCTTCGGAACGAATCAAGTAGGTAATTGTCTCCGCGAGTTCGCCTGAGAGCGCTTTGAGCTCTGCGATACGGTTCAACCGTTCGTGGAGCGCGTTAAAAAAGCGTTCAGTTTGTATGAGAAAACTTTCACTCCACGGCACACCATCAACAGAAAATGTATGGACCGCACCAACGGTAGTCTGCTTGAGATGCTCTGCAAGAGTACCAACTGTTCTCTCCAGCGTGTCTCGCTCCTCATTCGAGAGCCCCCACGTACTGACTAAGTCTACAGATTCATTCCCCTTTTTTAGAGTGAGTAGCTCCTGCAGTGTGCGCGCATGCGCTGATACCGCATCGCCATATCCGCGAAGTGATTGGCCCCCCAGCAGTGTTAGAACACCCCGCTCAGCTGTAATACGCTTATCTGTCCCACGAGTGATAATTGAGCACACGTCTGCACACTGAGAAAGGACGTGCTCTGCTCGTAGACGTTCACTATGTTTTTCGAGGATTGAAGAAAACGATGACTTGAGACCATTCAGTAATTGCTCTGCGGTGCGTGCACGTCGCTCAATAATACGAATATGCACATCAGGTTCATCATCTCGTCCATCTATATCATCATCTTCATCAGTGAGTTGCGTGCTCGCAAGGTGTCGCACAGCATCAAGCCGCAACCTACTCACCTCAAAGCCGGTACGGCGTGCCCAGTTTTCAATATCAACCTGAAGTTCACCAAGTGAACGGCTCGCTGTATCTGTTGCACCGCACATCTGTGCACACACACGAAACGCTGTGTCGAGCGACACAAGTTTTTGTTTGAATTGTTCGTACCGTTGATCTATCTGCAACTCCGCTTCACGAATACGATGATGCAACTCCTGTTCTACTCCGCGTCTTTGCATGGGCAAATCGTACACGCAAAACATGAATGCGACAACAGAGATGCGCGCTATTGTGTGCGCTTCAAAAACCAGCGAAACTCTCTGACCCAATCTGCATCAGATGCATAGGGCACATCGTTGTGACCTGCATCAGGGATAATAAATTTTTGTTTCGGCCCAATGTACGAATCATAGAGCGCTACTCCCTGTTCGCGCCCGACGACTTCATCCTTATCCGCGATGACAAAAAAAGCAGGTGCTCGCAGCCCTGAGAGCATCTCAGTGTTTTCATAGGTATCGAGCAGCAGCAGTGACATCGGGAAAAATGGCATTGTATTCCATGCTACTTGTGCAAATGAATCAAACGGTGTGATGAAAAGAAGCGCACGTAATCGCTCTTCAGAAGAAATCGCAGCGTACGCCGCAACACCACTGCCGAGACTTTCTCCTACCATTACAAAAGGCAGCTCATTAGTAGACTCTATAACAGCAATCGCATCATCGGCTGCCTTAAAAAATGATTTTTTACCAAAACTGCCATCACGCCGCCCATACCCTGGATACTCCATGACGAATACATTCCCTGGGAGTGCGATATGTGTGAGTAGTTGAGTGAAGTATGTCCTATCGAGCGCCTCGCCTGCGTTGCCGTGAAATACAAGATAGTTCACCTCTGCTGAAGGCGAAAGACGTTTAATGCCGATGAGGCGACCGTCGGGTGCATACCACTCCTCCGCATACGCATCAGACAACTGACTGCGCGCCTCGGGCGTTGTCGTATGCGTAGGAAGATATATATACGAACGCTGCATTACAAAAAAGAACAGCGCGACAAGTATATAGACACTTCCGACTGATGCGGCACTTCTATAGAGCAAGTCTTTCACGAGCATAGAGCGATTGTACCATGCACTCACTGACTCGTTTGTAGACAAACGAGCGCAGAATCCTGTATACTCGCATCCATGACTCAAGAGACACTTGTCATCGTATTAGCATGCGCAGTCGCGCTCCTTTTGTTTGCGGTCGCGTGGCTTACCTACACACTTCAAAAACTCAGCCGAGGCAAAAATGGCGCATCACTTGAATCAGCAATCATGGACATCCTTGATTACCATGAGGAATACCGCCGTGAGCACAAAAAATCACTTGACCGCATCGGCTCGCTTGAAAGCAGAATGAGGAAAGCGATTCGCAATGTATCAACCGTCCGCTTTGACCCGTTTGAGGGTGCTGGTTCGGGTAAACAAAGTTTTGCAATCGCACTCTTGGACGATGACGGAAATGGCGCTGTTGTTTCTTCGCTTCACGCACGAGATAGTGTCCGTGTTTTTGCAAAACCAATCAGTGATTTTAAATCTACTCACGAGCTTTCAGACGAAGAGCTCCGCGCAATAGCGCAATCTCAGTAACCAAAAGACGCCCCTGAGGGCGTCTTTTTTTATTCATTCTTCAATAAATGGTTACCAACTCCAGATTGATTTTACAATCTTGAGCATAAACTTTACAAACACTGCAAGCCCAATAATCGTGACCGCAAGCACGAGTCCGTACCAGAGCATACTCAAGATAAGCGCAGGAATACTAAGGATGATAGCAGCGAGCGTATCACTCATATCGCGAAGCGTTTGCTGAATCTTGTACTTCCATGAATCCTTAAGTGATTGCCAATCAACAGCACTCCATTTCGATACTGATACTGAGAAGTGACTGTATGTGGTCTCTTCTATCTGATCGTCTTTGCCACCACTGTACTGTCGAATCTGCTCTTCGAGTGAAAGCTTCTCGTTCGTGAGTCGCTCAACCATCGTGAGCTTTTGCGTGATGATTGTAGTCAAATCACTGACTTTTCCATTTTGTGTTGCAAGTGAAGAGAGACGCGCAAATGCAGTCTCAGTTTCTTTGAGAGTCTCATCTATTGACGCAAGTCGTCGCTTCAAGATGTCTACCCTATCTCCCGTGTTCTCAATATTTTGCGCGACACTATCTATAGATACATTCCACTCCTTTGGATCAAGCTCTTTGAGTTTTGCAACAATCTCCTCGGTCTTTTCCTTTTCAACTCTAAATGTGTAACTACAGTAACGTTCGCCCTGCGATGCAGAGTCAAAGAGTACGTACGAAAGTGGTTTTAAATCTTCAATTACGGCACAGGTCTCCTTGAACTTCCTTGTTTCGTAACTTGCACTATATCCTTCACGTTGATACAGCTCAGCATTTCGTGAGCCATTTACCATCGGCATTGGCATCATCGATGGAGCGGACATCATGCCCATACTTCCATCTGAATCATACGCCATCTCCGCAGCAACATCTCCACCACCCATCGGCATGTAGTTTGCTACTTTTTGCATCATCGAGTACCCAGGCTCAGCTCGGACTGCCATAGGGTAACTTGTACTGCCATACGAAGGATTTATTGAACTAATCGTGTGCTGCCCAAATGAAAGCAGTGCACCAAAGATAGTAAGACCGACTGAGAGCACAACAAGCGCGGCAAGCGCGACACCACTTACCTTCAAAAGTGATGTGGCCGACCAGTCAAAATTTTTAAAAAATGTCTGTATTTTTTCTAACATATACCTCAAGTGTAGCGCGATACGTGAGACGAGCAAGGAGCTTCTCCGATGATGGAATATTGGGGGTATATATGCTAGTATCACTCGCTATGACGACTACTCCTCGTACAATCACCCGCCCTCCCGTCATCGTCGTGATGGGTCACGTAGACCACGGCAAATCGTCACTTTTGGACTATGTCCGTAAGAGCAACATCGTGGCAGGCGAAGCAGGAGGTATCACACAACACATGGGTGCATACGAAGTCGAGCACGAATACGAAGGTACGAAGCGGAAAATCACCTTCCTCGACACCCCTGGCCATGCAGCGTTTGGAGCCATTCGAAGTCGCGGCGCAAAAGTAGCTGACATCGGTATCTTAGTTGTTTCTGCAGAAGATGGCGTGAAGGCACAGACTCTCGAAGCGCGCGCAGCTATAGAGAGCGCAGGCATCCCGTACATTGTTGCGATGAACAAGATAGACAAACCAAACGCAGATATAAATCGCACACATGCATCACTCATTGAACATGGTATCTATGTCGAGGGTATGGGTGGAACTATTCCTTGGTGCCCTATCTCTGCAAAAACAGGACAAGGTATTTCTGAACTTCTCGATACACTCCTCTTGCTTGCAGATGTGCAGACTGTCGAAGGTAGTCCCGACGCACAACCTGAAGGTGTTGTTATCGAAGCACACCACGACCCGAAGCGCGGAACTGCAGCAACCATCATCATCAAAAACGGAACACTCAAGCGAGGACAATTTGTCTGTGCTGGCACTGCAGTTGCTCCAGTGCGCATCATGGAGGATAGCTCTGGTACAAATCTTGAGTCAGCAACTTTTTCTGCACCGGTACGCCTCGTCGGCTTTGACCAACTTCCTGAAGTAGGAAGCACCATCACCGTCTGCAATACAAAAAAAGAGGCGGATGCCGCGCGCGCAGAACAACCTATCGTACACACACGCCAATGGAGTGCCGAAGAAGATGGACGTCTACTCATTCCACTCATTGTGAAGTGCGATGTTATAGGTTCACTCGAAGCAATCGAGGGAGCCATCGCACCTCTTACGTCTGACCGCGTCATCGTTCGTATTGTACAAAAAGGAATCGGCGCAGTGTCAGAAACTGACATGAAAACTGCACTTACCTCTCCCCACTCACTCGTCATAGCGTTTAACGTACCTATAGAAGGACTCGCGAAAGATATCTCTATCCAGCAAAAAATCCCGATTCACACCTTTAACATCATTTACCGGTTGACTGAGTGGCTCGCTGACGAGGTGAAGTTAAAAACTCCGAAGCGACGAGAGAAAATTGTCGTCGGGAGCGCGAAAGTACTCAAGCGATTTAGTGAAGCAAAAAAGCTCAAGACTATTGGATGTAAGATTCTCGACGGAGAACTCCGCACTGAGATAGAAGTAAGTATCGACCGTCGTGGCGAACATATTGGTGAAGGAAAAATAACGACTATCCAAGCAGCACGGCAATCTGTAAACGTCATATCAGCAGGAAATGAGTGCGGCATGCAGCTAGAAACTGACTCCGAAGTACTCGAGGGAGATACACTCACCTACCAAAAGACTATAGAAGTGTAGCTCGACAAGTACGCGTTGGTAGAGTAGAACTGTAGCTATGAAGACAAAAGAACAGTACGCAGAACACATCGCCCACCTTGCTGCGGCGTTTTTGAGTCGCGAATCGAACAGAACATCCCTTATAACAGTCACTCGTGCCGACGTTACAGACAAGATGACTGTTGCCACCATCTACTGCTCAGTATTCCCCGAATCAGAAGAGCCAAATGCGCTTATCTTCCTCAAGCGCATGGCTGGTGAGTTCAAGCACTACTTAATGCATGAGCACTTGATGGTGCGCGTGCCTCACATAAATTTTGAAATTGACTTTGGTGAGAAAAACAGATTACGACTCGAAGAAGTTGCAAAAATCACACCGAAAGAGGGTGAAGTTATGGTTGCAGCTCCAAAGAAGCGAACTGTAAAGAAAGTGGCAACAAAGAAGGCACAAACATCAAAGCCGAAAAAGAAAGTACAGAAAAAGAAGAAATAAGAGGTCCGGGCGGGGATCGAACCCGCGCATATCGGTTTTGCAGACCGACGCGTTGACCAGCTTCGCCACCGGACCTTCTCAGTAACACTGAACAGTGTGGACCATCGCATACCGCATGTAACGACTGCGCAGACCGGCGCTGATTCGCCACCGTGCCTTTGTGCGCCGGAGTATATCACAGTGATTATTCTTTTCTACTTTGCAAAAATACGCTTCCTATACACGACAAGCGCGAGCAGTACGTTTGCGGTGACAAGGTATATCTGAAAACTCGCATTGATGATATCCCACACAGGTATCGCGGGGAGCGCCAAAGTTGATGCAATAAAACCAAGAAGGTACGTCTTCCCTGTCTCTGTCTCAGGGTACTTCCAGCCTTTTACTAACGTAGGTATAGTAGCAGCAACATCACCCATGACCGCCAGAAGTACTGCAATGTCGGGTGAGCCGACAAAAAGCCAGGCGATGAGCGCACACAATGAAAAGACCCCGCAGAGTATGTCGAATGTGTTGAGCTTCCAATACGCAGTGTGAATCAGGAGTGCAGTAATGAAAACCGCTGACGGCACAAGCCCTGACATGAGTATACGAGAAGTTGCCCAGGTATCAGCCCCACCACTCAAAGCTGCCCCAGCACCAATCAAGGGTGCGCTCGCCCACATCGCATACGAAACCAAGTTTGGTTTTGTCTTCCCCTTCAGCATGTCACGAATGTAGAAACTCACACCACACACTGAAATCGAAAGGCTGATGAGTATTAAGATATGGGAGAAGTCCATTGAGCCGGAGTGTACCACATTTCATATCGCGCGTGTTTGGTGTACGATACACGAGTTACGAATATGTATATGGCGGCAGATTGATTACAACTGCACTTCCGTTCTCTAATCGGGATTACCCTCAAGAGAACTAGGTCGGCGGCGATAACCTACTCGTCATTACAACGGTAAATGCGAATTGTTAGTTTGTTCAAAACACATGCCAGAGTGGTGGAATGGTAGACACCGGAGACTTAAAATCTCCCGCCGAGTTACATTGGCGTATGGGTTCGAGTCCCATCTCTGGCACAATAACTTCTATAGAGAAAAAAGTGCCTGCGCACTTTTTGTATGCACTTACTTTTTAATAGTGAGGTGTCGCTCTGGCCGAGACGTGCGCACAGGAACGTCATTTGCATTCAAAGAAAACGCTGTCATGTAGGTACTGCGAAGTGCATGCGCTTGTGCAAGTGCACGCACGTATTCTCCATGCATCCTCCGGCTATGGGGACCCGAAGCATTTGAAAGTTTTTTCTCAAAGAGTGCATACATCCCGCATGCAAGACCGATGTGCTGCTCGTATTCTCTGCTGCGTATATGTGGTACTGGTGTCTGAATATACGTAGAGAGTAGTTGCAGAACTTCTGCATTTGAACGCAAAAAGAGCGCAAATGATTCAGTGTTTTGGATAAATTCTGAAGCGATGCGCAGACGCGTCGGCCACTCATCATGAAGTGTATCGAAGTAACTCAGAAATAGCGCACCGCGTTCCGTGCCCGCACCATCTGTGTCACGAAGTGCAGCAATAAGTCGGAGTGAACCTTCACCAAAGTGTTCTTCTATACTGCGCAAATGCATCATATTCCCAGAAAAATATCCAGCTATCATTTCACGCTCGACGGGAACAAGGTATTCCATAAGCAGCGTATCGTCGTCTGTCTGACCCCTCTCTTCATGTTGGCGAGCGTACGCCTCTTTCTCAATCACATCAGCGACTAACTTATGGTGAGCATCATACGTATGCGGATGAAATCTAAATTCATACCCCGCATGTGTAGCGTCAACTCCTGCCGCAACTTTGATTTCGTGAAGTTTTTGACTGATTTCATTGAATTTACTTTCAGAAATTTTATGGACAATCATCTCAACGACACCTTCATTAAACCCTGAAAATTCTTTGCCATGTGCTGTTTTTGACTCATACCCAACCCTGCGAATTCCCCATGCGCCACGCGCGTTTACTGCAGTAAAGGTGGTTCTACCGATTGCGTGAAGTATCTCATGCAGGATAGTCCAAAATAATTGGAATCCTCTGAGTTCCTCGTCTATATATATTAAACCCGTATCATTTTCGTATATGCCAAAGTAGGTCTCTGGTTCTTTTTCCTTTTTTGAGATGGTGCGTATTGCGTGCGCTGGCATCGGCTTAAATGGCACGCCAATTGAAGCGCAGTACTGTTGCAAGAGCTCGTTGACAAGCTTGAGCTGGTGCTGATGTTCAGGATTTTTGAGAAACAAATTCTCAGCCGAGCGTGAGAGTGACTCATCGCGTGCATTACGCTCACGAAATGCATTGATGCTTCGTGCCGCCCTCTGCTTCATCCTCTCGTGACGCATGTGAAGCAGCCCCCTCCCGCCTCCGGTTGCATCTACAACCTCTCGCGGTGTTATGTTTCGATACGGCTCTTTCGCCTCAATCATGGTAAAAGTCTATCACGCAAATATCCCTACCCGAGCACTGTAGAGAGTCATCCCACAAATAATTATTTTTTTGTATCAATCCTCGAGACTGAGACTCCAGGCGCCATTCCTTCAGGAAGTGTGTGAAGCCCTTTCCAATATGACGGCACTTTAATTTCCTTAGGAGCATCTTTGGGAGTGTTTGGCTTGCGACGCATGTGTGTCCGCACGACATGCGCAACATGCTCAACGCCAGCATGGTCAGCGTAATGAAACGTGTTACGTGTTGGCGAGAAGTGAGTTACCCTATCTATCGTAAGAACAGATGCGGGATCTGCAATAACTTGCTCTATAGTTGGTCTTCTATTTTTGTTTGGCTCTCGTGTACTTTCGCGAACTTTTTTTGAACGTGTTCCCTGGGGCTCTTCATCACCCTCTTTCGCGCACGACATATACAGCGCAGTACCTGCAATGATGCGTTTTACACTTCGCACCATTTCATCATCCGCAGGGTCATCAACTGGTTTTGACATATCAATACGAAGTGTAATTCCTTGCATATCGATATGAGGCTGAGTAGTCACGGGCTGCGAATCTACATACTGCGCAGTTTTCAGAAAATCTTCGAGCGATGCAGGTGTCCAATTTTTTTTCTTTGTTCGGCGCGCAGCGTTGATAATCACCTCATCGATATTATCTATTCTGTCTGCTGGACTTGCCTCCTCCCACATTGGTCGCATCAACATATACTGCTTTCCTCCGATATCCGCCAAAGAAACTATGAGCGACGCGAGCTGCACTTCTTGTTTGATTGTTTTATGTCGAAGGCATTTTGGTGGGACTTCGATCACAAAGCTATCGTAAGGAAATACAATATCTGCCCATGGCATCGGATATGACTCATTGGGGTCAGTGAAGCTCCGCACGGTAGACTCTTTCAAAGAGGTAACCTTTCGTGATTTCTGCGCCCACAGGACGACCTGCAAGAGGAGGTATACATCAATGCGGTCTGCGGTTGTGCCGATGCGTTCTGGCGAACCAAAGTACGGACGATTCTCACCTTGGTTTTGAGATTGTCTATCAAACTCAATAAGCGCTTGCGAAGGCATAAAACGTTGTAAGTCGACAAGTAATTCTTGAAATGTTTGTATTTTTTTATTGCTGTGTGCTCCAAGTAGGTATTCACGAAATGACTCCCAGTGTGAAAACATGGGATCTCTCCGCAAAGACGCATCGAACTTATGAGGCATTTTTGCCGTAAGGAGCATTGCAAATGCTTCTGCGAGAAGCGCATAAGACTCATACCCCTTCACTGCACGTTCGATAGATTTACATGCGCGCATCCCGGGCATGTCAGCGTACGGCTCTCGTTCTTGGCTTTTTATACGCTGTGACTCGTCCATTACCTAGTAAGTGTATCAAGTATAGATATTTTTGCAGTTATGTATGCACATTGAGCCAGAAAAACGACAGTTCACAGATGCACCCTTTCAAGGTAAGCTACACGACATGAAAGTGCTCGCCATAGAGTCAAGCTGTGATGAAACGGGTGTCGCACTCGTTGATGTAGCGGAAAGTGACGGCACTCTTTCGCTTACTGTCCTCGGACATGCACTTAATTCACAAGCATCTATTCATGCACAATACGGAGGTGTATTCCCTACGGTTGCAAAGCGCGAGCACGCAAAACATTGTGTACCACTTTTAACCGCAGTCTTAAGCGATGCGCACCTCCTGAAAGAGGCCACTGCAAGACCGCCACAAGAGACAATTGGTGAGCTCATGAAAATGCTCGAACGCGAGCAGGAGCTCTTTGTGCATTGCGCTCTTTTCTTCGCACAGTATGCAAAACCTGATATCGATGCGATTGCAGTCACCTACGGACCAGGACTCGAGCCGGCACTCTGGGTAGGTATCAACTTTGCAAAAGCACTTGCGCATGTTTGGAACATTCCGCTCATACCGATAAACCACATGGAAGGTCATATCTACGCAGCACTCCTTGAAGGCACCCATCCGCACTACCGTATTCCGCAGATACACACTCCCCTTGTTTCACTTCTAGTCTCAGGCGCACACTCAGAGCTTGTGTTATCTGAGTCAGTTGGGTCATATACAATCCTCGGCTCGACTCGCGATGATGCTGCGGGCGAATGCTTCGACAAATGCGCGAGGCTTCTCGGGCTGCCGTACCCTGGTGGACCTCATATCGCACGTCTCGCACGTGAAGCTCGCAGAAAGGACTTGCCTCGCGACTTCGTACTTCCGCGCCCCATGCTTCACGACTACTCACTCGACTGTTCTTTTTCAGGACTCAAGACTGCCCTCCTTCGCATCACTGAAAAGCACGACTCACTCACAGATGAGCAGAAGGAAATCCTCGCACGTGAGGTGGAAGATGCGATCGTTGAAGTACTCGTCAAAAAAACAAAGTGCGCGCTTGAGCGTCACTCACCGCGCGTACTTGTAGTTTCTGGTGGAGTATCAGCAAACACAGAACTCACGACGCATCTATCAGAACTCGTTGCACAAGAATTTCCTGACGTGAACATTTACATATCACCTCGAGTACTCTCGACCGATAATGCGCTTATGATTGCATGCGCTGCGGCACCCCAAGCAGTGAACGGAGTCTCAGTACCAGCGCATGAAATCACCGCACAGGGAAATCTCTCGTTGGAGAAATGATTACCACGTCAGACCTTCGCGAGGTGTTATTTTGATATAACTGTACTGCGTTGCGCGCGGCGCTGCATTCGCGGCTTTTGTGACAGTGGACCAATCATGCGCATCGCCAAAGACTGCAACAACGACTTTACTCTTATATTTGTCAGGTATAGTACGAATGAGTTTCTGTACAGCCATGTCACGCTCAGAGATTACTGCGCGTTCTTGCTCAGCAAGAACGCGTTTTATTTCTGCTGCGCTTGATGAAGTCGTGAGTTTATTTGCACGATTCATGGCATCTTGCGCCTTTTGGTTAACATCGACGTCTTCGGCAGGGCACACTGCACTTATCTTGTGATCAAAAAAAAGTTTGTTGACAGCTCCACTCATAAGTACGGATGGAAACTTTCCGTACTGCGCATAAAGCTGGTTGAGTTGACTGCGAGCTCGGGCAACCTTTTGTGCATCGACTTCTTCGAGCTGACGTTTCTCCAAAAAGCTGACTATCGTCTCGTAAACTTTTACCTGTATTTCTGCATCATTATACTGGCGAAATGTTTTTATACGTGTGATAAACGGCTCAAACACCTCAATATCCTTTACATAAAAACTGCGGGCCTGCTTTGCGCGAAGCTCTATCGCCTTGATGAGCGCCTCGCGCCGCGAACGAACTGTAAAGAGTGCTTCAGGAGATTTTTGGGCAAAGCCTTCTGAAAAGACACAATTCACTGCGTTACTTTTTACTATCTCCATGATGAGCTGTTGTATACGTGTCTGATTGTGCAGTATCTGCCCGCGAGCTTCTTGAGAGTACTCTGCACCTCGGTAATCTTCGTGTACTTGCCCGATATGCACGATGACAGGCGCTTGTGGCCCTGCATTTATTGGAAAAGACACAATATACTTTTTATCGAGAAACCCTTTGGGGAGCTTGAGTAGCTGCTCAACGCTTGCAGATACTGAAGTAGTTGATGGTTTTGTTGTTACAAATGATTGTGAAAATGCAGTCTGCGTACAGAACAGAAACAAAATAGATATAACAAACAGTACACACCGCATGTGAGTATTGTATACCAGCAAAAATGCACTTCCTTGCTTTTTCCTCTGAAGTGGTGAGAATTGTGCAATCCGTAGCACTAACAGGGAAACCAGCTATGCCCACGGACGCTGTAGTCAAGTCTTATTGCGACAGGACTGGACGCGGCATCGCAGTCGCAACTGATGATGGAGCAGAATACCCCATCGCGTGCTTTACGTTTTTCCGCCAGAGCGTCGGAGCGTTGCCACTTGGTGATGTACAGGAGGGAACTCCAATCATCATCTACCCTCCGTGGGTTCATGGCACGCCTGATTCGAGGGCGAAGGACTGGAGCACGGTCTGACATGCCTGTCATGGCAGAGACGACCAGAGCTCGGCGACTCCTCTGTTGCCGAGCTTTTTATAACTGACACAAAAATGTCGAGCGGCTCTGTGCTCCCCATTTTGCCTCTGTAGCGCTTTCTTGCTAGTATTTTACGATGCCTGATAACCCAAAAGCCTATCCCTCGACTGCTCCCGAGCTCTTTCTCAAGCCATACAACCCAGATGCTCACGAAAAGAGTATGTATGAAGCATGGGAAAAAAGTGGGTACTTCAACCCTGATTCACTTCCCAATCAGTCAGGCGAACCATTTACGATTATCATGCCGCCACCAAACGCAAACGGTTCGCTCCATGCTGGCCATGCGCTGTTCGTGACACTGCAAGACATTATGATCCGTTTTGCACGCATGCAGGGCAAACGAGCGCTCTGGCTTCCTGGTTCTGACCATGCTGGATTTGAGACACAAGTGGTCTATGAAAAGCAACTCGAAAAAGAAGGTCGTTCTCGTTTTGATATGACTCCAGAACAGCTCCACGGAGAAATCATGGAGTTTGTACTTTCAAAGAAGTCATTCATGGAAAATCAGCTCCGAGAACTCGGTGCATCATGTGACTGGTCACGCGCCATGTTCACACTCGACGAGCGCGTCATCAAAACAGTCTACGACACATTCAAAAAACTTGAGGATGACAAACTACTCTACCGCGGTGCGCGAATAGTGAACTGGTGCCCAAAGCATCAGACTTCCCTTTCAAATCTTGAGACTGAGCGTGAGACACGCACAGAAAACTTTTACTACCTTCAGTATGGTCCATTTGTCATCGCAACGGCGCGACCAGAAACAAAATTTGGCGACAAGTACGTGGTCATGCACCCAGACGATGCACGCTACTCGCAGTACAAACACGGTGACACCTTCACCTGCGAGTGGATAAACGGACCGGTCACCGCAACCGTTATCAAAGATGATTGTATCGACATGGAACTCGGTACTGGTGTTATGACCATCACACCATGGCATGACGCGACTGACTTCGATATTGCAAAGCGTCACAACTTGCCATACGAACAGGTCATCGACTGGCGCGGCAAACTGCTCCCTATTGCTGGAGAATTTGCTGGTACAAATATCAAAGAAGCACGCGGAAAAATTGTCGAGAAACTAAAGAGCAAAGGTCTTGTCACAAAGATAGATGAGAAGTACACCCACGAAGTGCCAGTCTGCTACAAGTGCTCACGCGAAATTGAGCCGCAAGTCCGTTCTCAATGGTTCATCAAGATGCAACCACTCGCTGAAAAAGCACTCGAAGCTGAGAAAAGTGGTGCGATAAATATTTTGACCGACCAGCACAAAAAAGTGTACGAGCACTGGCT
>CAZGUV010000010.1:24680-32333 GCA_964528735.1 uncultured Candidatus Saccharibacteria bacterium
GAACATTTCGCGACAAATCGTATGGGGCATCCCTATCCCTGCAAAAATCTGTGATACCTGCCAAGAAGGATATGTAGACCTTGAAAATACGATTACTACCTGCAAAAAATGTAGTGGCGCCGTACGACAAGACCCTGACACGTTTGATACCTGGTTCTCTTCTGGACAGTGGCCATTTGCCACACTCCAGTACCCTGGCGAAGACTTCAAGAAGTTTTACCCGACTACCGTGATGGAGACAGGTGCTGATATCCTCTTCTTCTGGGTAGCGCGCATGGCAATGCTTGGACTCTATCGCACCGGTGAAGTGCCATTTAAGAACGTGTATCTGCATGGCATGGTACGCGACGCGAAGGGACAGAAGATGAGTAAGAGCAAGGGCAACGTTATCTCCCCACTCGATGTTTCAAAGGAGTTTGGTACTGACGCGCTTCGCATGGGACTCGTAGTCGGCAATACCCCAGGGACAGACCTCAACTTGGACCCGAGAAAGATTGGTGCATACAAAAAGTTTGCAAACAAAGTGTGGAACATCACTCGCTTTGTGCTCGAAAACGTAAAGAGTGATGATTTGGCAGCACCAGTCGCGAGAACCGATGCCGATGAAACACTCATGAAGGAATTCGCTGAATTTCGAGCAGATGTCATTGCCGATATGGAACAATTTCGCTTCCATCTTGCTGCTGAAAAAATCTATCATTACCTCTGGCACACGTACGCTGACATCATCATAGAGAGTTCGAAGCCAGTGTTTGCAAGTACCGATAACTCAGCTCGTGTATCACGTGTACAGACGCTCTACCACCTCTTGTGTGAATCACTCAAACTGCTCCACCCATTCATGCCGTTTGTGACCGAAACCATCTGGCAGCAACTTCCTAAAAAAGATTCTGATCTTTTGATGGTGAGTCGTCTATGATCGAATCAGACAATAGAAACGTAGACCGAGTGCTCGGCATGATTCAATCAAGAGAAGGCTCAGTGATACTACCGCTCTCACTCTATGCACATGGACCAGAAGAAACATACCATGTAAGTGCTCACATACGCTGGAACTCAACACATGTGAATGTTGTCTGTATTTCAGACACTGGTGAACAGCCTAAGCACTATCTGAGTGATTTTCGACTCACCATCGACCAGACACCACAAGGTCCACGCTGGAAAATCGTACATCGTGAAGTAGACAAGCGTTTTACCATCGATGGCACTGAAAAATCACTTGCAGAAGAGACCGTGCATATCCTCATCTCTGTTGTCCGGAAATTGAACAGACATTACCAATATCCTGCTGAAGTGTACATACAGTCTTCACGACCATCGCTTGTTCGCTTTTTTGAGAAAATGAAATTCACTCCACATACCGACTCACAAAAGGAGTTATTCGATATGTATTTTCAGGAGTACCGCTCACGGCCTCGTGAGGACTTTCTTCACATTGAGAGAGATATCGGCTCACGATTCTTACTCGTGCGAGAAAGTTCTCGAAAAGATTGGGTCCTTGTAGATAAGCACCACCCTCAATACGATCCGTCACTCTATGGCGTGCAGGAGCGCTTTGTACATGTCGCAAAACCTCCACTTGGACGTGCGTTTAACAAAGAACCCTACGTTATCCGTGTGACATTTACCTACGAAGCTTGATGGGGATGCCCGCCTCGGCGCTTTCTCATATCTCGTTTATACTGACAAGGTGGAAATAACACTGCAGACTCTGATAGTGGCACTTCTGGTGGGATTTCTTCCGCCACTCATTTGGTTATGGTTTTGGCTTCAAGAAGATAGGCTGCACCCTGAACCGCGAAGTGCGATTGCTCTTACTTTCTTCACCGGCATGTGCGTCGTGCTTCTTGTTATCCCTGTACAAAAGGGCGCTCAGGCACTCGGACTTTCAGGTATTTCACTCCTTTGCACGTGGGCGTTTATAGAAGAGTTTGCAAAATTTGTGTGTGCATACCTCGCGATACTTCGCTCGAAAATTGTTGACGAACCGATTGACCCGCTTATCTACATGATCACGATTGCCCTTGGATTTGCTGCTCTTGAAAATACACTTTTTCTTCTCAACCCGATGTCAGGAGAAACGCTCCCCGTAACAATTTTGACTGGAAATTTTAGATTCTTTGGGGCAACACTTTTACATGTACTGTGCTCTTCTATTGTCGGCGGTGCACTTGCGCTCTCCTACTATATTCACGGATTTAAGCATGATATCTACGCTATCTATGGCCTCATCCTCGCAGGAATGGTGCACAGTGTTTTCAACTTTTTTGTACTCCAGCAACAAGGTGTCGGCATACTCAAGATTTTCCTTTGTGTATGGCTTGGTATCATACTCCTTTTGGTATTCTTCCAATACGTAAAACGTATTAAAGCACCTGCACAAAATACACTTGCACGCACGTAAAAAGTGCTATACTACACGTATGCCAAAACCATCATTTTTCCAACGACTTACTGGTGCAGTTCCTAACGAGGAATACGAAGAAGATGGCTACGAAGAGGCTGATCCACGTGCTGAGAAATACCAAAATTACGAGGAGGATCCACAGGGTAGTGAACTCAAAATTGATGTCTACCAAACCGCTGATGCGATTATAGTACGAGGTTTCGTCCCTGGTGTCCCATCGAGCAACGTAGAACTCTCTTTGACCAGAGACATGCTCACCATTGAAGCTCGTCGTGAGGAAAACAAAGAAGTAAACGAAGATGCGTATTTCACTCGAGAGCTTGATTGGACTCCACTCACACGGACAGTACTTCTCCCATCTGAAGTTGATATAGACCAAGCAGAGGCGTCAGAAAATCACGGGGTTCTCACTATCCGTATGCCGAAAATAAACAAGGACCGAGAAGCGAAGGTAAAAGTAAGAAGTCGCTAAGCTCTTGTCTTACTCAGTATACGCTCTGCATACCCAATCGCTTTTAGAAGTGACTCTTTTTGTGCATCGACTGTATTCCCCCACTCAACGCGCACACAGGGGATATTTGCGAGTTTCGAGCCGATTTCATCTCCGTCACTATCGCCAATCATCACCGTTGGTCCTACAATTCTTTTTTTAATTTCAATGAATGGCACACTAGACGCTTTTGCTTCTGGTATCTCCGTAGCCGTAATACACAACGCATCGGAAAATATATTTTTTGCACCAATAACTGAAAGTGCATCGATGAGTTCGGCGCGCGTACTCCCTGTCACAATACAGAGCGTGTACTTTTTACTGAGCGTTACAAGAATGTTGGCATCAACGAGTGGGATTATTGGGTCTTGGATGCGCGCTAGTGTGCCGTCGAGATCAAAAATAATATTCATAGGTATACTTACGTGTATAAAAAGTCCAGGAAGGTTCTGCGCTGCAAAACCTTCCCAGAGTTAGCCTACTCAAGCACGAGTGGACCCTTACGAGCAGTTCTATCGTTGATGATGAATCTGCCCGTTGACTCCACTTGCAGATACCCGGTGACAGGCACCTGCCCCGACGCGAGTATAATCGCTTGCACGCGAGACCCGTCTTCAAGAGAAGTTGTCGCTACGCGTTGCTGTGCGATGGCGTGACCATCTGCATAGCACTGACGCATAAACTTTCCCCGTCCAACTTGTTCACGCGTCGCGACGCTGAAACGCGCCTTCACTGCTTGCTCGCCGTACTTGTGACAGAATTTGAAGACAACATCCTCGGGGAGTTCCTCCCAAGGAGTCTTATCTGCCCAATACATTGCTGGTATGCGAACATGGTGCCCTTGCCAGAGGTCCGAGAACTTGGCGAGATACACCTTGCTGTCAAACTCACTCTTCTGAGGTATCGAAGGACGTTCACGCCAACACGGAAGCTCGATGCTGTGTCCTAAGAGTTTAAATTCACCTTGAGCGAGCCTGAACTCAGGGAGGTAATCCTCGCTGTAGACGATGATTTCCGACGGGAGTCGGACCCCATCACCAAAGACAGGCGTATGACCTGATGCTCTCAACAGATTTAGGGCGACACCCCATCCGTCTTGTAGTTCGACGTTGATTTCAATCACCGTCAGACCAGCACCAGAGACAAACGCGTCCATACGAAGAAATTGTCCCTTTTCGCACCCGACAAAATCGATGAACTGTTGAAGAAAAGCCTGGAGCTCTTCTCTGACTGTTCGCTCGACGACGAGACCGACAGGCGTTGTCTCGTGAGGGAAGCCTTTGTAGATGCACGGAGCAACGACAGCTTCATCCACGGCAAACGTCTTAATAATCGGCATGTCACACCCCCTTTCATGGAGTGGTAGGCCTGAATGCACCGACTGATGCACCCCTTCCGATTGCTCGGAAGGGTCTATATTCATAGATTATGAAGACACACCGCTCCGAACAGACTTTCGTGGTGTATGATGATGAAGCGCTGCAATAACTTTTGTATATCCTCCCATCCCTTCCTGGAGCCACTTGGACACTCGAGCGATCGTTGTGGTACTCATCGAAGTAACACGAGCTACATCATCGTATGATTTATTTTCTGAAAGCATCACCGCTGCAGTGAGTCTATTTGCAAATTCAACCACTTCTTTTTCAGTCATAACATCACGCATAAACGCATAGACGTCAGCACGATTTTTGCACGAGACAAATGCGTCACAGAGACGCTCAACATCTTTTCGCTTTGACAGTTCACTCTTCATCGAAGCACTTTATCAAACTAAAGTATCTCTGTCAACAAAAAACGCCCCTGAGGGGCGCTTGTTACATCTCTAGCTTTTCGCGGACTTTGCGAACGACATCTGAGAGCTTCCAATCGCTTTTGACAATATAATCAAAGACACCGAGCTCTGTCGCCTTTTGTACTGCTTCCATTTCTGAAAGATTTGTGAGAAAAATTACTTTTGCCTCCTTTCCCCATGCGTCCTTTCTGAGACTGCCGAGCATAGTCATGCCGTCCATCTTTGGCATTACCACATCGAGCAAAATAAGATCCGGGTGCTCTTTTGTTGCGAGTGAAAGACCCTCTTCTCCGTCACTTGCTCTCAATACTGTAAATCCTTCAGTGGTGAGCTTGTCAGCCATTGCACGAGCAATCGCTGGCTCATCTTCAACGAGTAATATGCGCTTTTGTGATGCGTCTACCATGGCAATATCATAGCACACCTCGGTACGTGTCAAAACTATGAAAGCTTCCGAATTCCGTCCTTTTTCTCCATACCATCGAGTGGTAACGTGACGAAAAATGTGGTGCCCTTTCCTTCTTCTGAAGTAAATGAGATTGTCCCATGTGAGTGGTCGACGATAGATTTCACGATATAGAGCCCCAGTCCGGTACCGTCCACATTTTGTGCTCGCACGTTATCTGCTCTGAAAAGCTTTGTGAAAATGCGGTCCTTTTGGTGCTCAGGAATACCACATCCACTATCTGAAACTCGTATAGAAATTGTCCCCTTTCGGACACCCATAGTTATTTCAAATTCAATATGACCTCCCTCTGGGGTGTACTTGATAGCATTTGATAACAAATTTTGGAGCACCATACGAAACAGCTTGATATCAACTGGGATGAGAGGGATGTTCTCAGCAAAATGTGTTGTCAAAACTTGCTTACGCAAATTCAAAGTTGGCATTTGCTCTTTGATAACGCTCTGCGCCATATCGATGATATTCGTCGGGACTGGCTCAACACTAAATGTGCCAAGCTCGATGCGTGAGACATTGAGCAGCGAATTTACGAGATCCACCATACGCTGGTTGCTTTCGTACATTTCCTGGATGTACTTTTTTTGGTCTGCGTTGAGCGGCCCGACATCACCATCAAGAAGCATCTCGGCGTACCAGTTAATGGACGTGAGCGGAGTCTTCAGCTGATGGGATGCGAGAGACACGAATTCTGTCTTTGCCTTATCAATCTCCTTTTCCTTTGTGACATCATGAATAGAACCATGAATTGAATGTACGAGATGGATTCTATCCCCCGGCGAACCAAGTGCCTTTGCGCGCATCGTCAACCACCGAAGTGCACGGGTCGGAAGTTCGACGCGATAATTTATTTCAAATTCACCAGTCTTTGCGAGCGCTGCCATCATCTCTGTCTGTACACGCTCTCTATCTTCAGCAAACACGTACGAGTAAAACTCTTCAAGAGTAGGAGTGTTTTTGTGCATCCGTCTGTCTATACCATGCAAGGTAAACATCTCATCAGACCAAAAGTGGTGATGCGTTTGCAAATCCCAAATGAAACTCCCGAAATGACCGATTTTCTCGGCCTCAGTGAGGCGGTTTTTACTTTCTTCCAAATCGTGATTGACCGTATATGCGTACTCTTGCGCCTTTTGCTTTGACGTCAACAGTATATAGAGAAACGCGATTCCAAGCGTGCCAAGTAAAATGAGCAATACTCCTGAAATAACTGGAAATCCGCCGATTGCACTGAGAAACGAACCACCCATAGATAGGTACATCATAGCACCCCTCTGCATGCCCAGTTTTCACTTTTCACCACACGAAATATGCTTGCTAATGCAGACAAAGAGTCGTAGGCTACAGAGGTGAAAGTCATTGTCCAAAAAATACTTGCTGAGCGAGGTCTCTGCTCACGACGCGAAGGTGAACGGCTTGTCATCGCTGGAAAAGTGCGCGTCAACGGTGCTGTAGCACGCATTGGTATGCTCGCTGACCCTGAGAAGGATACTATTGAAATCGCAGGCATGACCGACGCCCCAACTAAAGAGACTATTGCGGTGTACAAACCTCGAGGAGTCGTATGCTCAAAAAACAACGAGGAAGGAAAAACTATTTTTGATGTACTCCCCCAGTACGCAGGACTCAACACGGTGGGGCGACTTGATAAAGAAAGCGAAGGCCTTCTGTTACTCACCAATGATGGACGATTGACACGAGCAGTTACAGGAGACGACCATCGAATCGAGAAGGAATACATCGTAGAGGTTCGTGAGGAGATTTTTCCTGGGCTTATGCAAAAAATGGAAAAGGGTATAAAGCTTGATGGAGAAAAAACACTTCCCTGTATTGCAAAGATGCGTGACAACCGAAAGTCGTTCACCATAATCCTCCGAGAAGGCAAGAAGCACCAAATACGTCGGATGTGTGATGCATGCCACCTCACAGTGCTCTCACTAAAGCGCATCCGTATCGGCTCTGTTCGCCTCTTAAAGCTCCGCCCGGGGAATGTTCGACCGCTCACCCGCGCTGAGGTAGAATCATTTCTATGAAGCAGGGACCGTACGCGACAGACTACTTTGAGTCGCCTCTCGGTGGGATAGTGGTGTTTGCCGACGGGAAATCAGTTGTTGCAATCGAATTTCGAGACAAACCACGAGAGACACATCCAAACGCGCTTACGAAGCGTGCAGTAAAGGAATTGAAAGAATATTTTGAAGGAACACGTACACGCTTTTCAGTACCTCTTGATTTTAACGGTACTGCATTCCAGAAAAAAGTGTGGCGTGCAATTTTTCGAATACCCTTCGGTGCATCAAAAACATACGGAGCAATTGCCAAGAGCATCGGCAACCCAAAAGCTGTACGAGCGGTCGGGACTGCAACAGGCAAAAACCCTTTGTGTATTATTGTGCCCTGCCATCGAGTTCTGCCTTCTGATGGATCGATTGGTAATTACTCTTCAGGGCCAGCAAAAAAAGCATTTTTGCTTACACTTGAACATCGGATACACG
>CAZGUV010000011.1:0-30359 GCA_964528735.1 uncultured Candidatus Saccharibacteria bacterium
AATGAAGAGAGTATCGTATATAATCTTATAAAAGAATTCAAAATAATAATTAAAGAAAGTATTCAGAAGAGGAAATTCTGTAAGGATGTTATAAGCAAAATCCACTTTTCAAGTAAAGATAGCAAAACTCCACAAAAGTTTGTTGAGTACTTGCTATATAAATATCACAAATATGGTTCAACAATTTCGCATGTCAAACCACCTCTTGGCACAACAATTGAGCATATTTTCCCACAAGGAGAAGGAGCATGGGGGCGAAATTGGAGCAGCACCTCATTGCCCGCACAAAAGTTTCTTCTCCAAGAGGGGGGAAGACTTAGTATCGGTAATTTAACTCTTACTTGCGATGACAGGGGTAGTGACAAGGGTTTTGAATATAAATTTAAGCAAATGTATGGGAATGATGACGATTTTCCTAAAAATAAACAACTCGACACTTACTCTGATTTTGTTAGCACTCAGCCTCACCATGCGGTAAAGCAGCGTGGCAAAGATATTTGTGATAATTTGTACGATGCTTTAGTAAAATTTAGCTAAATTTATGAAAAAAAACGGAATTGGAGGTGCAAACACCCAGACAGGCATAGCCTTCGAAGGAAAAACTGACATACTTACATATCTTGAGAATAATGTAAAAGGCTTTTCGGTTGCGAGGTCAAAGATTGGTCATGAGATACTCTTTCAAGAAAAATTAGTTGCTCATTCATTCAAAAAACATGAATTTTACAAGTTTCTCGAATCAATGAATATTGATTGGCAGAAAATTGTTTCAAAAAAATTGTTACCTGACGATGCTATATTTGTGATTAAGGAAAATACGCTTTTCATCATTGAAGTTAAGTTTCAAGAGGTTGAAGGATCGGTTGATGAAAAGTTGCAAACTTGCGATTTTAAAAGAAAGCAATATTTAAAGTTACTCGCCCCGCTCAATATTGAGGTTGAATATATATATGTGCTAAGTGATTGGTTTAAAAATCCTAAGTATAAAGATGTTCTTGACTATATACATTCGGTAGGTTGTCATTACTATTTTGAGTATTTGCCGTTGCACAAAATTGGCTTGCCGGTTCCAGATCGTAACGTATAGTAGATGAAAGAAGGGCCTAATCAGTTTGAGCTTGAATGTACAACAGTCTGGGCATTTCCAAGACGTGGCAATTGGGCAACTCATACTTCGGACTGGAGAGGCAACTGGGCGCCTGAAGTGGCGCGAAATCTTATACTCAGATACTCAAAAGAAGGTGATACGCTCCTCGACTCTATGATTGGCGGTGGAACTACTGCAATAGAAGCAAAATTGCTCAATAGAAATATCATATGCTCAGATATAAACAAGAAAGCAGTAGAGCGTACGAAAAAGTGTCTTGATTTCAAGGTAGATAACAAGTCGTGGCAAAAAGTGAATGTGTGGGACTCGCGCAAGCTATCAAAAATAGATGATGAGTCGATAGATTTAGTCCTTACACACCCACCGTATGCTGACATAATTAAGTATAGTGAGGGGGAACTCACTGATGATCTTTCAAACATTCATGACATCGATGCGTTTTGCGATCAGATGGAAACTGTCGCGACTGAGTTTTTCAGAGTTCTGAAGAAGGGGAAATACTGCGCGATACTTATGGGAGATACAAGGCGTAAAGGAATGTATCAGCCACTAGCTTACAAGGTGATGGACAGGTTTTTGAAAGCAGGCTTTCTTTTGAAAGAAGATATAATTAAAAGACAGTTCAATTGTAAAGCTACAGGTTTTTGGGTTACCAAGTCTCAGCAGGCAAACTTCTTGCTCATCATGCACGAGCACTTGTTTATCTTTAAGAAATTGTAATCAAAGATGTCTACTAAGAGACAAATATCCGATTTCTCCATCTACATCCTCGAATGTGCGGATGGGACGTACTACACTGGTATTGCGACTGATGTGGAGGCGCGTTTTGCGCAGCACAAGGCAGGGAAAGGGGCGCGGTATACACGGGCAAGGGGTGTTAAGAAAATACTCTATGCCGAAAGCGGACTAACGCGCTCAGAGGCACTCAAGCGTGAAGCTGCAATAAAGCGACTCAGTCGAGCTGAGAAGCAAGTGTTAGTGCGGAGCAAGAAGTGAGGCACTTTTTTGGTATACTAATACCATGAGTGAGACATTTGATTCGGCTAAGGATTTCGCGGTAGATATCGCAACGGCGCCATTTCGAGTGTTTAAGGATTTCAAGGCTGATGTGCTTTCTGAGCTCGGGAAGATGTTTGTAAAAGAGCCGACACCCGAGGAGCGCGCACTGATAGATTTTGCAGCTGATTTGATACGAGACACCCTCCAGGAGCTCGGTGCGCTCACTGACGAACGAGTACATGAGCGCGCGGAGAAGATGGGCCCTGACATGGTGAAGGTCTCGAAAATAAAAAATCTCGGCTCGGGTGCTGCAGGGCATCACGACAAATCAGCTGAGCTCGTGCGTCTTGCCGAGACTGACGATATGCACGCAAAGCTCGCCGTCATCATCCACGAATTTGTCCACCACCTGTTCATCCAGATACGAAAGGGGAGGCAATGGATGGGAGTCGATGAGGGCGTAGTCGAAGGATTCACCCAATACATCTTAAAAAAGAATTCACTCAAGATTTTTGAGGCATACCCAAACGATGTGCCTATCGGTCCGCCTGAAATTCCACTGGAGCAGCGACTCAAAACTTTTTGGCAATTGCGCACGAGCTACCTTGAGCAAGTTGATACGATGGAGCATGTCATGAAACTCGTCGCGCAACGAGAAGGAAAGGAGTACTCTGAAATACAAGCAGATTTCTATCGGACCTTTCTCGGGGTACTGCCGTTTCGTGATATGGCAAAACGTGTCGAGCACGCATGCGGTGATGGAGCCCTCAGACTCCTGCGCTCGATGGCCACGACACATCAAGAGCTTGGTATTTCAAGAAATGCCGCTCTCCGCTCGGTGCCGCGCGCGCTCATAACTCCGACATGGAATGATCCGGTGCTTGTTCCTGACAAGGATACAGCGATGCTTCAGACATACGATAGATATGAAGAAAGTGCGCTCCCCAACACGGGCGTCCCGCTTGTGGAGCAGTATAAATTCATGCGACGCCGGTTCATCATCGATGCAGAGCGCATCATGAAAGAAGGCCCGCCCTATAACGAAGCAGACCAGGAGCAACTCGCGCGTACACTCAGAAATGTACGCAAGTGGCGTGAGATGCACCTCAAGGATGCCGAAGATTTTCTCGATGATCCTCATAAGTTGACGGCAGATTTTCGTGCCGAACGAAAGGCATTCAAAAAGCAGTACGACAAGCATACGCGCGCACTTGTCTCGCAGATTCGCGCCACATTGCGCGATAGCTCACGGCTGACGCGAGAAGGTCATGGCGATGAAACAGTTGCAGAATGAGCCAGTTTTGAATAGAGTATCGGCATGTTTGAAACTTTCATCACTGAGCGCGAGATTGATTTTATTATAAACATCGTACTCGCAGCGATTTTGGGATTTGGGATTGGTGCTGAGCGCGAGTCGCGCAAGAAAGATGCAGGCATCAGTACGCATACATTTGTCATAGTCGGAGCGATGCTCTTCACCTTTCTTTCTGCTGTTGTCGACCCTGCATCAAAGTCACGCATCGCCGCGCAGATTGTTTCGGGTATTGGATTTCTCGGCGCGGGTATCATCCTCAAGGATGGTGCAACGGTGAAAAATCTCACGACTGCTGCGAGTATCTGGTTTGCAGGAGCTATCGGTATGGCGATTGGGTTTGGCTTTCATGTCATTGCAATCATCGCGGCAATCACGTCAATCCTGCTCCCGCGTATCCCACACATTCATCCCTATCAAAAAAGGGAAATCGACCCAGCACGAGTCGATAGAAGTGATCTGCCAGCTGCAGCAGCAACTGATGACTAAAGGGGTATCGAGAGCTGTGGTACACTATCACTATGAAGAAGGCACACAATCAGCGAGGTTCAATACTTATAAAATTATTGGTACTTGGTGTTATTGCAGGAGGTATGGCTGTCGTGAAAGATGACCAAGGAGTGAGTTATCTTGAGAAAACATACAAAGCAGTGAAGTACTATACGGTAGACAGAAATGAGGATGCGATCAATCAGGCAAAAGACGTACAAGGTGTGATGCAGAAACAGCAGGACGCAATACAAGCGGAGCTTGACGCAACCCCGTAGTATCAAGCGCGGATATTGACAAAAGCATAGAAATATTGCTTTTTAGGTGATTCTCGTGTAGTGTACGCGGACTTAGTTACTCAATTAATTTGTATATGAACGATTTCAAAAAGTTCGGAGGATTCCGAGACAAGCGAGGCGGTGGACGCTTCGACAGACCAGGCGAGGGCCGTGGTGGATTTGGTGGCGGTAGACCATCTTTTGGCGGTGGAAGACCATCATTTGGTGGCGGTAAGCCATTTGGTGGCAGACAATCATTTGGCGGACGTGGCGGTGGACGAGATTTCCGCGGTGGACGCGATGAGGAGCGTGAGATGTTTACAGCAACATGTGCAGACTGTGGTAAGCCATGTCAGGTACCATTCCGCCCAACAGGCGAGAAGCCAGTCTTTTGTAATGATTGCTTTGCAAGCAAGAAGGGTGCAGAGATGGGAGGCAGTGAGCGACGCTTCGAGCGGCGAGATGATCGTCGCGAAGAGCGAGCACCACGCCCTGAAGCGCGTGACACTCGTATCGACGACCTCGCGACGCAAGTCCGTGAGCTCCATGCAAAACTTGATGCACTCATCATGGTTATGGATGTGAAGCAAGAAGAGTCAAAGCGAAATCCAGTGACTATCGAAGCTATGCCAAAGAATGCAAAGACAAAAAAAGTTGAAGCAGCTATCGCAGAGCGAAAGGCAAAGAAAGTAACAAAGAAGAAGTAAATCTACTGAATGCACCCATCGCCGTACGGCGATGGGTGCATTTTGTTTGAACAAAAACCATGAGCAAAGACGACACCATCATACGATTTGAAAATGTTTCCTTCGGTTACGGCGAGAAAAAGCCGATACTGACTGATGTGAGCTTTGCGATACGTCGTGGTGCGAAACTAACGCTCATGGGTCAAAACGGTGCGGGCAAAAGTACCATTTTTGGTCTCCTCACTGGAGCGCATAGTCCAGACGAAGGCGAAGTACACATTACTCATGGTATGCGCATAGCGACCGCACGACAGGTCATACCGAGAAATGAGCTCGATCTTACGGTGCGTGATTTTTTCCAAAAGTGTTTTGAAAATAAGCAGTACAACATCGATGTACTCATCGATGAAGCGCTCGAGGTCGTCAATCTCAAGGGCCACGAAAAAGTACATGACAGAATCATCCGAAGCTTTTCAGGAGGACAGCAGGCGCGCATATTGCTCGCATCAGCGCTTATCCAAGCGCCCGATATTTTGCTACTCGACGAGCCGACAAACAACCTTGACCACGCGGGCATTGAGCACCTCACTGATTTTTTGAAGAAATACCACAAGACGGTCATCGTCATTTCACACGATGCGGCATTTCTCAACGCGTTCACGAAAGGTGTTTTGTATCTTGATGTGTACACGCGAAAGGTCGAACAGTATGTCGGTGACTATAACGACGTGCTCTCTGACATAACCGCGCGTATCGAGCGCGAAAACATGAAGAATGCACAGCTCGAGAAGAAGATAGAAGAAAAACGTCTGCAAGCAAACGTCTTTGCACACAAAGGTGGCGGTATGCGTATGGTCGCCAAACGGATGCGCCAAATGGCTGATGACCTCGAAGAAGATGTGGTAGATGTTCGCAAGGAGGACAAAACCATCAAGCATTTCACCATACCGGTCCAGCCAGAGATGTCAGGAGTTGTACTCACCCTTACCTCAGTCAGTCTTTTGAAGGCAGGGAAGCAGACGCACAAGAAAGTAAAAATTGAGCTCCGTAAAAATAGGCACCTGTTACTTAAAGGTCCGAACGGTATCGGTAAATCTACGTTTCTTGAGCACCTCGCAAAAGGCACCGCAGAAGGAGCGGTGCTCAATCCCAAAATACATGTTGGTTACTATCGTCAAGACTTTTCTACGCTCAACTTTAAACATACAGTCATGCAGGCACTTGAAGCCGCGGCAGAAAGCGGAAGTGCACGTGCGGACGAAGCGCGCATACGTACGGTGGCTGCGAGTTTCCTCATTACGGGAGACACGATGCATACACTCATCGAATATCTTTCAGAAGGTCAGAAAGGGCTTGTTGCATTTGCGTGCCTCGTACTCCAGCGCCCGGGTCTGTTGATTCTTGATGAGCCGACAAACCACATAAACTTTCGTCATTTGCCTGTGATAGCACAGGCACTCCACGACTACGAAGGTGCGATGATACTCGTCTCCCACGTCCCTGAGTTTGTCTCACGCGTTCGTATCGACGATGTCCTCGATTTGGGCGCATAGTCATGTGAGTAATATCTGATTGCCTTTCGCTCGAACTGCTATACTGGGCAGATGGATTCACCACAGGGCATACAGCGAATGCACATACTATTAGGACTTGTCTGCGTTGTACTCGTCGGTCTTGGTGTTGCGATGATGTGGCATCGAGATACTTTTTCAGAAAAAGTTCCTGAGGGAGATGTTGTTGAAGTAGATGATCACCCGATAGACATTAAAAGTTTGTTTGCAGATACCGATGCTCCTTTTGAAATCAGTGATACGGTTCGTGCGCCTTTCTCAATTCACGAACTCAACAACCTTGAGGTCATCGAAAAAGAATTTGGCGTGACTTTTTCGGATGATGATAAAAAGCATCTTGAGGCGCATAAGTTTATCTTAAAACCGCTCACCGAGAGCTCGCTCATTCCTGTCTCGGTGGGTGAAAACATGCGCGAATATGTTGCGCTCTATGATGCAATCGGTGGTCCGTCCGACATAAAGGAGCGCACCGCGGCGAATGCCCCGTTTGTTTCAACTGATGTACTCATGCATCTTTTTTCGACACTTTCTGTTGAACTCCTGAAGGAGACAGAAAACCAGTACCTTTTCCCACAGATACAGCAGATGACGGAGACGCTCTATAAAGACGCTGAACTACGAGCGACGAGCACGAGAAATGCAGACGAGCGTGCGCAGTGGGTGAAAGTGCGTAACTATCTTGCAGTGCCACACGCGTTGCTGAGTACTGCAATCAAGCCACCGAGCGCTGAGGAGTATTGGCAGGGAGATCATAGTGAGTCATACGAAGAGTATCTCCAGGGTATAAAGCAGAAAGATGCGAGTGCGGGAGGGTACGATGATGTGGTCGCGTTTGTAAAAAACCTCGATCTTGATGAGGTGAGTGAACGTGCGGTGCTTGCAGATGTTGCTCATGTCTACGACGCTCCGGCAAAAGCGATACCTGCGGTATTTAAAAAGGAATATGACGCACTCGCTGATCAAGATATCGTGTTTTCAATACCATTTTCTCTGTTTACCGTACGCGGAACATACACCAGTAGTTCGCTCCGTCGTCAGTACTTCCGCGCGGTACAGTGGTACCAACAGATACCTTTCTTTACACGCTCTCCAGAGCTCAGCACCTACGCGGTCAAGATAGGCGAGCTACTCCAGGCGCATCAGGACGAATTGAAACGCTATGAGGCAATGAATGAACTCATCATGAACCTTGTCGGTAAGAGTGACGACCTTGATGCGGGTGATTATGCGCATGCGGTGAAGCAGTTGGGTGATGATGCGTATGATGAAGCTGCGCGCTCTGCATTTCTCTCTACTGCAAAACCAGCATCACGCATCAAAGGCATGCCAGCATTTTACAGCAGTGTCGGTGTTGTCCAGATGCGTGACGTGATGGACGCGACACGAGGCATGCGTTTTTTCAGTCAGAAATTTATTCCTGATTCATACTGGACAGGGCGACTCACTCAGGGCGATGAGGCTCCTGATGTCGATGGTATGAAGCTCCCACGATCGGTCTCGTCGGTGCAGGTCATG
This sequence comes from uncultured Candidatus Saccharibacteria bacterium, assembly GCA_964528735.1. Lineage (GTDB taxonomy): Bacteria > Patescibacteriota > Minisyncoccia > Phycocordibacterales > UBA2100 > CAYNND01. The sequence continues at coordinate 7,959 of CAZGUV010000011.1, forward strand.
ACAATACTCGGCTCACAGTATGCCGAATCTCAGCTCTCGACACTTCCGTTTTATCTTGAGCACAAAAAGGCAATTGATACACGTATTGATGAACTCAAACGAGAGTCTATCGAGTGGGGACCTGACTATTGGAAGGGTAACCAAGTTACCGGAATACTTTCGAGCATCGCAACACTCTTTTCATGGTATCAGGATAATAGAGAAAAACTTCCTGCATTTATGCAATCACCATTGTGGGGTAGTAAAACGCTCATGACTGGTTCAGGCTTCTGGACAGAGATGCGACACACAAACATTTTGTATGCGAAGCAATCGTTCGCTGAAAAGGGTGGCGGAGGTGATGATGAAAAGTGCGACACGAGGACAATCCCGCAAGCGGTCTACGGATACGTCGAGCCCAACCCAGAAGTACACAAAAAAATCGCAGAAACCGCAGCTCAATTAAGTGATATCTACTCATCTCAATCAATCAAGCTGGTCAATGCAGAAAAGCTCAAGTCGTACATACAGCTTCTTGCGATAGCGCGCGAGTACTCACAGCTCCAATTACAGGACACACCATTTGTTGAGACAAGTATGAGTAAGAGTGTTCCGCTCGAAAAAGATCCGTCATGTATTCAGACCTATGTAGATCCTAAACTTTCAGTCATCCGCGATGGGGATGAGCGAGTTATGAATGCAGACAAGGTCTATGTCTCTGCGCTCAGTCGCGCTGAAGAGCTCCGAAGAGTACTCGTTGATCGGATGATAAGCACACTCCCGTATTCAGTCGAGGGTCCAATCTTGCCGATAAAAGACAAACGAGCAGGAGTCATCGCCGATGTGCATACGAGTGACGAGGGAATAGTCGAAGAAGGGACTGGTGTACCGTTTCTTATTTTTGTCGCGGTTAAAGATAGTAATGGAGCACGGCTCACGACTGGACTTACCTATAGTCATTACGAATTTTTGAGTAAGGATAAGCGCCTCACTGATGAGGAATGGCAATCACGTTTTTACACTGATGAAGGTGGAGATTATCAGATAACCTATAAACCGTACTCAGCATGGCCAACACTTCCCGTGTGGTATCAAGGACTGCTGGTGCAGTAGCGTGTATCGCTGCGCTCGTACTGCTCTCGATACTGTTTGCACCATCTACAAAGATGCGCTTCGTGGCGACTGACCCCGCTCTTGATGGTGCGGTAGTGGACGGTATTACCACCGTATCAAGAAAGGGGAAAGTGCTGACGACTCCCGATGCACGCATAGTCGTCGTCCCACACCACGCGGTTGCGTCAGAAGCGATTGCAGAAGGTATTGCGCGTATTGCACTGACACGCCACAAGGTAGATACGGTCATCGTACTTGCACCCGATCATTTTGGTAAATGCCCGACGTTGCTGTGCACTAGCACTGGTCGGTTCTCAACATTTTTTGGTGATGTAGTGATAGATGATATGCGCGTAGGAAAATTGACCCGTAACAAGCTTGTCACACACTCTTCGCTATTTGCCGGAGAGCACGGCGTATTCACCATAGTACCGTTTATCAAACATTATCTACCGAAGGCAGCAGTCATCCCGCTTGTGGTTTCTGTGAAAAATACTGAATGGAGTGAGGACCGCATCGATGTTGCTGACCTCCTCGAGCGACTCCTCGAGGATGAGGCGACTGCGCTCGTGATAAGCACTGACTTTTCGCATTACTTGCCAGTAGCGGAGTCTGAGAGAAAAGATGCGGAGACTCGCCGTGTACTCTGCAGTCACAAACTTGAAGACATACGGAAGCTCGATAATCCTTCACAAAGTGATTGCCCGTTGTGTTTGTGGGTTGGCATGACGCTCGCAACAGGTGAGCAGACACCGCACCCGTTTGTGTTCAGCCATACCAACTCGGCGCGTCTCCTCAAGGATGAAACAGTCGCAGAGACTACCAGTCATTTCGGTATTGTGTTTGCAGAAAAGCCTGATTTTGCATCGTGCCCTGTGAAAAGTGGTCAACAGCTGTAAGAAAAGGTGGTATCATACGTTAATCATGAGTATGTCTGCCGTCACGGCCTTTACTAGAGCACTTTTTGGACCACTACTTACATTTCTTAAACGGAGAAGTAAAAAGCAGTTTTTTGTTACTATACTCGTACTCGGACTTTCATGGTACGGCTACGGGTACTTTTTTGGCTCTGAGGAAACAGAAACTCGATATGTACTCGGGACAGTTGAAAAAAGAACCATCGTTTCATCGGTATCAGCATCAGGACAAATATCTTCTTCAAATCAGCTCGATGTAAAGTCAAAAGCGTCAGGTGAAATACTTTCTTTACGTGTTGAGCCAGGAGACACGGTCCGCGCTGGTCAGGTCATCGCAGTTCTTGATTCGACTGATGCACAAAAGTCGGTCCGAGACGCACTCGCAAACCTCGAAAGTGCAAAGATTTCTCTCGCAAAGATTCAGAAGCCAGCATCGGCGCTCACCTTAACTCAAGCTGAAAATTCGCTCATCAATGCCGAAGACTCGCTCGCAAAGACATACACCGATAGTCGGACCCATGTCACCAATATTTTCCTCGATCTTCCGTCAGCGGTGACAGGACTTGAAAGTATTCTCATCGGGACTGATATTTTCACATCGCAGTGGAATATGGACTACTACAAGAGCTCGGTTGAGTCCTATGACAACCGTATTGGTGGTTTTCGTGATGTTGCCTACAGTGATTTTCTTGCAGCAAAAAAGTCGTACGATGTTGCATTTGCTAAGTATCAAACATTTCCAATTTCTCCATCAAATGCAGAGATTGAGGAAATGCTTGCCATCGCATACACAGCGGTTGAGTCAGCACAGAAGGCTACACGAAGTGCTAACGCGCTCATCACGCTCTACCAAGACATAATAAAGAGTAAAAATCAGACGCCTATCAGTGCATCAAATACTGCGCTTACAAACTTGAATAGCTACACAGGAAAGCTGAACTCACACTTCTCGAATCTTGTTTCAGACGGCAATGCGCTCAAGCAGTACAAACAGACGATCGCAGAGCGAAAGCAAAACATCGAAGATATAAAATCAGGAGCAGACGAGCTCGATATCCAGAGTGCACGGCTATCAATCACAAAGGCAGAAAATGCATTACTTGATGCTCGTAACAATCTTGCTGACTATACTATTGTCGCACCGTTTGATGGCACTGTCTCGTCAGTACCTGTAAAGAAGCGGGAGACTGTCGGTGGAAGCAGTGTTATTGCGACCATCGTCTCGCCAGAGCAAATCGCTGAGCTCTCACTGAACGAAGTTGATGCTGCGAAAATAAAAGTAGGAGACAAGACGACACTCACCTTTGATGCAATCGAAGAGTTGAGTTTGACTGGTAAAGTCGCGCATGTTGATCCAGTCGGCGAGGTCAATCAGGGTGTCGTGTCATACACTATTCAAATTCATTTTGACACGCAAGATGAGCGCGTGAAGCCGGGCATGACAGTAAATGCAGCAATCATCACTGCAATCCGTCCTGACGTGCTCTCTGTATCAGCTGGAGCAATCAAAAATCAAGCAGGTCGTATCACCGTTCAAGCGTTTAATCCTCCGTATGTAGCTGAAAAGAAAGAGGATGATGCTGCTGAAAGTACTACAGCATCAGCGAGTGAAGGTATTGTGACTGAGCAAGCTCCTGAGTCGATCACAGTCACTATCGGTATATCTGATGACACCTATACAGAAATCCTCTCAGGTCTGACTGAGGGTCAACAGATTATAGAGCGCACCATCACTCAAAAAGCGACCACTGCTACCACAAGCGCGCCGTCTCTCTTTGGCGGCCCTCCTGGGGGGAATCGTGGCGGTCAAACAAATACTCGTACTGGAGGGGCTCAAAATCGCTAAACATGATTACCGTACGCGACATAACAAAAACGTATGGCTCAGGAGATACAGAGTTTCAGGCGCTCAAAGGTGTTTCGTTTACCATAGAAGAAGGGGAATTTGTGGCAATTATGGGCCCATCAGGCTCGGGTAAATCCACCCTCATGCATATTCTCGGGTGTCTCGACACGCCGTCATCAGGTCAGTACGTGCTCGACAAGCATGATGTATCGAAAATGACCGACGACCAATTGGCGCTCATTCGAAAAGATAAAATCGGTTTTGTATTTCAGGCGTTCAACTTGTTACCGCGCACAACTGTGCTGCGCAACGTTATGTTGCCACTTATCTACGCAGGTGTCTCAACTGAGGCTCGAGAAAAAAAGGCTCGCACTGCACTCCTCGCTGCGGGGCTCGCAGAGACACACCACTTTCATAAATCAAATGAGCTCTCCGGAGGGCAGATTCAGCGTGTTGCGATTGCACGTGCACTCGTGAACGACCCGTCACTCATCTTGGCTGACGAACCGACGGGAAATCTCGATACGCGTACTGGTGAAATTGTGCTCGGGACATTTCAAAAATTACACGAAGAGCAGGGGAGAACTATCGTCCTTATCACACACGAACCTGATGTAGCAGAGCACGCAGAGCGCATCATCATGCTTCGTGATGGTGTCATAGTTTCAGATACAAAAACTCCAAACCGTAAAAAAGCACACCATGAACATCGCTGATACATTACAGGAGACATACACAGCACTTTCGGCAAACAAGGTGCGCTCAGGACTCACGGTCTTAGGTATCGTGATTGGTATCGCTTCGGTTATCGCGATGGTCTCGATAGGGCAAGGCGCACAGACATCAATCCAGTCAAACATTCAGTCGCTCGGGTCAAACTTAGTCCAGGTCAATCCAGGTAACCAGCGTGGACCTGGTGGCTTTGGTGTAGCTGGTGGTCGTGGGACTTCTAAAACACTCACGTACGACGATGCAAAGGCAATCCAAAGTTCTGTATCGGGTATCAATGCACTTTCTCCCGAACTTTCCGGTCGTTACCAAATCACTGCAAAAGGAACAAACACAAATACGAGTGTAGTCGGAGTCGCGCCTGACTATCTTGTGGTGAGAAATGTCCAGCTCGAGTCAGGTCTTTTTGTGGGCGAGGTGCACTTGAGTTCTGCAGCGAAAGTAGCAATCCTAGGCCCAACGGCGCGGGATGATCTCTTTGGTGAAGGTGCAAACCCGATCGGCCAATCAATACGCATCAACAAGCTTGAATTTAAAGTGATTGGTGTGACTGTCGCGAAAGGGGGTTCAGGATTTTCTAACCCTGATGACATCATCTATATACCACTGACGAGTGCGCAACGGTACCTTGCAGGAGGAAGACATGTTTCATCGATTGGTATTCAAGCAGAAAGTTCAGAAGCGATGGCAACAGTTCAAGAGGACGTGACCCAGCTTTTGAACAAACGACATCGCATTGAGGATGATGCTGAACCAGACTTTTCTGTTATGAACCAAAACGATTTGCTCTCGACTATGTCGAGCATTACACAAACATTTACGATACTCCTCGCTGCTATTGCTGGCATTTCGCTGGTCGTTGGTGGTATTGGCATTATGAACATGATGTTGACCACGGTGACGGAGCGAACACGTGAAATCGGGCTTCGTAAAGCGATTGGTGCAACAAAGGCAGATATCTCGCGACAATTTCTCGCCGAGGCGATAGCACTTACGCTCCTAGGAGGAGGTTTTGGTGTTGCTCTTGGTGCCTGTATCGCGTATGGGCTGACAGCGTCAGGAGTCTTGCAAACGACGATATCACTCAATTCAATTGGGCTTGCGTTCGGAGTCTCTGCGAGTATTGGTGTGTTGTTTGGTTGGTATCCTGCACGCCGTGCGGCGAACTTGAATCCAATCGAAGCACTGCGATATGAGTAATGTTTTACTACTATAAATAAAATATATATATGAAAAACACATTTATGCAAAAAGAAGTTATCGGCGCACTCGTAGCAGCGCTCATCCTCGGAGGTGGGGTTGGATACTATGGTGCAACAAAAATGGGAGGCGTGTCTCCAGAGAGTGCTCGTGGTGCTCAGTGGGGCAATCGTGAAGGTGGTCCGCGGGGTCCAGGCATGATGCGAGGTGGTCCTGGTGCTCGAGGTGCGGGCTTTGCGTCAGGCGAGGTGATTGCACAAGATGATATGAGTATCACCGTCAAAGCACCAGATGGAAGCACAAAGATTATTCTCGTGACCGAAAGCACTGAAGTGATGAACGCCACAAAAGGGACCGTGCAAGATGTCGAGGTTGGTAAAAATGTAATGGTCAACGGTACGCCAAACCAAGACGGTAGCGTCACCGCACAGTCAGTGAATATCAGACCTGCAGGTATGGGATTCCCAGGGCGTGGCGGTGAGCGATCACCTCAGCAGTAAACCTCTATGAAGCGCGGCCACTTTATAATCCTGCTCCTGCTCATTCTGCTCTCAGGGTATGTAGTCTATGCAGCGACAGTGCCAGCTACAAAACAGGTACCGCTCACTGCACAACAAGTTTCTGCTAAAGCAGATAATAGTTTCGCAGACGGTATTGTGCCGCTTGGTGACAATCGTTATACAACAACAGCACCGCGAAAGGGATATATCTATCTTTGTAACCCAAGAAAAGAAAATGGTGGAGCCTTTGCGGATGGTCCGTGGATTACAGGGAAGACATGGAGCTACTTAAAAAAGGCTACGGTAGAGGGATCAGTGTCATGGCCTACCGCAACGTTCAAAAATACCGTAACGGGTGCGACTCGTACACTCATGGGTAATGGATTGCCAACAAATCATGCGACAGGAGTATTTCCTATCGCGCGAAATTCAGTAGCAGGAACGTATGACAAAAATCCAAATTCGATTCGTTCGCAAACGCTGAAAGAACTTGTTTCAGCAAATCCTGTGTATTCAAATACACCATACTGTATGGGCGGTGAAGTGGGCGTCATGCTCAACGGTGTTCCGCTTTTTAACGGTTTTGATGCAACTTTGCGCGATGCGATGGCACACGAGGTTCAAGACAAGTGCGGTGGTCATCCACAAGTGTCAGGCCAGTATCATTATCACGGCATGAGCCCGTGTCTCACAGATATTGGCGTGGAGACAATTGTGGGGTATGCGCTCGATGGATTTCCAATTACCGGTCCAAAAGTTTCTGACAAAAAATTTCTTTCGACTGATGACCTCGATGAATGTCACGGGATCACCAGCCCAATAAAAGTTGGTACGAAAAAGGTGACTATGTATCACTATGTACTGACGCGAGACTTTCCGTACTCTGTGAGTTGTTTTCGCGGAAAGCCGAGCAGGGTAGGACCACGCACAACAGAGGCACCAAAGACTCAAGAGCAGCCCCCGAGACCTCAAAAAGGTCCACCTGACGAGGCGATTACTGTGTGCAAAGGTAAGAGTGAATACAGCTCCTGTACCGTACGAACGCCACAAGGCACACTTCCTGGTGCGTGCATTGATGTTCCTGAGGGTGTACGAGCGTGTGTCCCTGCACTCGAGTAGTGATACACTAGTCTCATGTCGGAATACTACAGCGCGCAGAGAGGCGCAGGATGGAATTATGGAGGAAAGAATTGGAAGCTGAGTCGCTCAAAGATTGACCTCTTTATGGAGTGTCAGCGATGTTTTTACATTGATAATAAGTTAGGCACAAAGCGCGTCCCTGGATTTCCATTTACACTCAATAGTACGGTCGATCACTTGCTCAAGCAGGAGTTCGACATGCACCGCGCAAAGGGAGAACAGCATCCGCTACAAAAGGAGTATGGTATCGATGCGCGTCCAGTCGCGCATGATGAGATCGATGAGTGGCGAAGAAATTTTGGTGGCGTTACCTACATGCATGAAGATACAGGCTTACTTGTGACCGGAGCAATAGACGATCTATGGATTACGAGTAAGGGCGAATATATTGTCGTTGACTACAAAGCTACCGGTAAAGAAGAAGCGGTGACAGCGCTCGACAAAGAATGGCATGATGGATATAAGCGACAGATGGAGGTGTACCAATGGTTACTTCGTAGAAATGGGCTGACCGTTTCTTCTACAGGGTATTTTGTATATTGCACGGGGATGATGGACAGGGTGTCGTTCGATAAGCGGATTGAGTTTGAGGTGCATCTGATTCCATACACGGGAGATGATGTGTGGGTAGAGCCGATACTATTCGACATTAAGCGATGCCTGGATCAAGAGGACCTTCCCGATTCAGACCCATCATGCGATTACTGTGCATATTACAAGGCGCGCCACGCGCATGAGATATAATATTTTTATGTTGCAACAATTACGTACACTCACCAATTATCCGTTTCAGCTGATTGATAGTACGACCATGTATCGCGTGGTGCTCTACGGTCTTTCTGCAGTTATCGTACTTTCAGGAGTACTTGCATATTTCGGGCTTATTTTCCCAACGCTCACTGAGCTAGCACTCTCGGCACTGGTCATTTCCTTTTCTGCGATAGCGGTGCACTACCTGTGCGCGATGGTTTCAAAAGCTCCTGCGAATGTCGAGTCATCGTGGATTACCGCACTTCTGCTCATACTCATCCTCGCCCCAAGTGCTGAGGTTGAGACGCTACTGCTTAACGCGGGCATAGCTGCAGCAGCTATCGCGCTCAAGTATATTGTCGTGTATCGCCACCGTCACATTGCAAACCCTGCAGCGCTCGCACTTACACTCGCAGGACTCTTTTCGCTCGGCATGCCGCTGTGGTGGGTAGGTTCTCGCTGGCTTTTTCCGCTCGTGCTCATCGTTTCGCTTGCAGTCATCGTCAAAACAAGGCGTTATGAAATGGCAGCGTTGTTCATGGGGGTCGGACTCTCGCTCCATATATTTTTCGGACTCGAGTCTGAATCACTGGGTTCACTCATAGAAGGTTCTTTCCTTTCTACGCCAGCTTTGTTTTTTGCTGCATTTATGTTGACAGAGCCGCTCGGTATGCCAGCAACAAAAAATGGACGACGAATATATACGCTCATTGCAGTACTTGTGTCGCACCTTCCGTATGCGTTTGGACCACTCACGCCTCGGCTTGAGTATGCACTTGTTGCGGCGAATATTTATACATTTCTTTCCTCATTCCCCGAACGGTTTACACTTACTTTTAGCAATCGAACAGAGGTAGGGAAGAACACGTATGAGTATCATTTCAAGACTCCACACCCAGTACATCATAAGGCAGGACAGTTTATGGAATGGACTTTGCCTCATGCAAATGCAGACACCCGTGGTATTCGTCGCTATTTTACTATTGCTTCAGCTCCACAAGATACGACAGTATCGTTTGCAGTGCGTCACCTCGATACTCAAAGTACATGGAAGAATGCGCTTCAGAAACTCGAACCTGGCGCAGTATTGTATGGAACACAACGGAGTGGTGATTTCACTACAGCGCATACAGCAGGTCATTTAGTGTGGATTGCGGGCGGTATTGGTATAACACCATTTATGAGCATGATTCGCGACGCACAGCAACAATCTCAAAAACTTGATGTGACACTCCTGTATTCGAATCGCACCGAGGGAGATGTTGCATTCAAGAAGGAAATTGAAGATGCGAGCTCGCTGGGGCTTTCGACAGTGCATTTTCTCAGTGAAGCGCCACAGACATTGAGTGCATTTGAGATTGGATTTATTACTGAAGATTTACTCAAAAAGCGTGTACCTGAGTGGGCTCATTCGGCGTACTTCATTTCAGGGCCACCAGCACTTGTTTCGTCCTATGAGACACTGCTTCATAGCATTGGAATACCACGTTCTCGCATTCATGTAGATTATTTCCCAGGGTTGCTCTAGGAGTGTTTACGCGTGATACACTTTCTGCATGGAGTTCCTGGCACACCTGTTTTCATCAGTGGTATTGAGTGTCTCTGCCTTTTTAGGTGTCGATGCGCCACCACCGCAGGTTGTGCAGACGAGTTCTGAAACAAGAGCCGAGGAGCGTGTGGATGCAGAGGAGGATGAGGCGCTTAGTTCTGCGCTCACTGAATTGCGCGGCATTCAGCAACGAGTGAAACAACCAGAGGTTATTGAAGGAATGCCAGTACAATACCCAAAGAGAAAGCCAGAGCCAGCACGCAAGCAACAAGCGCCGACTCCTGTACAGCAACCACAGGTGCCTCCAAAGACAGAATTGCTCCCTTCGTTTGTGTTGCCTGCGACTCCACAAAAAAATGATTCGTCGCAGCCGACCTCAAGCTCACCGCTTGCGTCTTCAACTGCTGAGCAAGAGGCCGTTGGAGCAATCATGCTCAAACCGCTCCCTCATCAAAATATTGAGTCTGCATATCGTGAAGCACCCGCAGCTATCGGTTCTCAGTATGAGCTGCGATGGGATATACCATCAACACTTACATGCTCGATTGTCGTGTATCGATACAAAAATACTGACCAAGTCTCTTCGCTCTGGATGAAAACAGTAGAGGGTGTCGGTCATAGAAAAACTGATCCACTCTATCAAGATCAACGGTACCGTCTGCTCTGCAAAGACATAAAGGGTGTCTATCATGCAGATACCCTACTTTTTAGAACACGCTCTACAGTCAGGACACTTCCTACATGTGCTATCGGTGCATCTAAAGCAAGTGTGCAAAGTGGGGAAACAGTACGGTTCACAATTTATGCATCTGACGTAGAGACTTTTGCTTTCGGTAATACTCGTCCGGTAGTCCCAGAGAGCGCGCTCGTGTTTCCTTTTACTCAAGATGTGGTCCTCACCAAGGGACAACAACCATTTACAGTCACTGTTGGAAATAGACTCGGCACAACTACATGTAATGCAACAGTAAAAATCGAATAAAAAATGCTCTGTCGCGCGTGCGCGACAGAGCATCGTGACCGGACTTCAGAATCCGCGAACCCTGACCTTCGGAAGATGCCTGAACTGTGCATCCTTGCCCTCGACACGATCTTTGGTCGTCACCACAAACAACATATCGAAACCGATGTATGCAGTCTGTAGGAACGTATCTCCATTGACGTGACAGAGCACTCCGCCGATTTCGAGGACTGGCACAACAACGTGGGCGAGAATGCCGTTCGTTGCGAGCATGTCCTCAAGGAGCGCTTTATTCTGTTCGAGCACATTGCGCGCAAGTTGGCGTTCTGCAAACGTTTGGAGCTCTCGTCCGAGCGGGCCGTGCTTTGTGAGCACGTACCCTGCGTGAACCAGTGCGTCGTTGATTTGCGTTCCACCACCCGTGCACACGACAACGTGGAATTGTCGTGCAAGTCGCTGCAACCACTTGAGCACCCGAGGATGCTCAAGCAAATCCCCAGTGACTTTCACAAATGCATTCTTACGCATGTGTGTCATGCGAACCTCCAATCACTCCGGCAGGCTAAGACCACCTCAGCCCGTCCGGCTGAGATGTTCGTATTGGGATGCACACAAACAACTTAGCCGAGGGCTGAAGTGTTTGTACGACGTGCACCAAAAAACTGTTTCATGTTTTGAGTATACAAAAGCGTAGCGTCACGTCAATAGTCGCGAGGCTTTATTTTCTCAAGACCATATCTGCTCAGTGCTTCAGTGCGTGCGTCTTTGTGTGGGACGAGTGGTTGTGGTGGGTGAGTGAGGTACTCAGTGCTCAACCATTTTTTCTGGTACACCATATCTGGGTCATGCGTTTCTGCTTGCAGGATAGGATTAAAAATGCGGATGGGTTTTGGGTCAGCGCCGACCGATGCACCCCATTGCCAGCCGCCATTGTTCGAGCTCTCATCGAGGTCAAAGAGTGCAGCACGAAAATATTCCTGACCCCAGCGCCAATCAACACCAAGGTTTTTGGTAAGTACACTCGCAACCACCATGCGCGCGCGGTTGTGCATATATCCTGTGCGGGCGAGTTGCATCATGGCAGCGTCTACCAGCGGGTACCCCGTTCTTCCTTCTATCCACGCTTTAAATCGTTTCAGTGCTTCGGCATCATCCACCCATTTGATTGTGCCTCGAAACTTTGCTTGGAACTCTGTATGCATCAAATCTTTATGATGGTAGAAAAGGTACTTGTAGAATTCGCGCCAGATAAGTTCAGAAATAAAATGCACGGCACTTTCAAGGCGTAAAGCAATCGGTGCGGGGGTAAACGTTGTATCATAGTGTTTCTGTATCAAGTGTACACACGTACGCGCTGAGATAAGTCCCCACGCAAGCGCGAGCGACATGCGAGAGTTTGCGCCGTAGAGTGTCACTTTCCCGTGGTGAGTAACGAGTGCGTCATTACTCAGTGAGTCACGATCTTTTTTATACACGTCCATCTGACCTGAGGAAAGATATGCTTTGAAGTAACTCAGTGCGTCATGTTCGGTCGTGTACCAGCCACTCAGTGATGGGGCATCCATATGTGACAGGTTAAGTCTATGAGAACCAACAGAGAGCGAACGAGTTGTCTTAAACTTTTTCTCCACTCCATATGTTGCCATAAGCTTCTTCCGCTCAGCCATCGACGGATAGTGTGCCTTCTCTGGGTGTGCAGGCGGGGTTGGTGCGGTCGTCACAAATGCATTCCATACTGCATTTTTAAATGGCGTGAAGATGGAATAGATACCTTTACTACCAGTCACGGTATCTTTCGGAATTGTCAGCATATCGGCGTAGACTTTGACAGAGTGTCCAGCATCGCGGAGCTTTTGTACTTGTGTATAAAAGTCAGGGTATACGTCTTCGTTTACATGGATAGAGAGTGAGTAGTCTTTGCTAAGACTCTTTAACGTGCGCACTGCTTTACCGTATGCAGTGAGAAAAAAAGGAAACTGTTTTGCAAATTCTGGAAGCGCAGCTTGCAGAAAGATGCGTGAGGGAAGACCAAATTGAAATGCTGGGTCATCCACTCGCATGTAGTCTTCAACAATAAAGAGCGGGATAAGAGGGGAATTGAGCTTAGCGCTCTCTGCTATCGCTGCGGTAAGCGCGCGGTTGTCAGTAAGACGAAAATCTCTTCGTGACCAGTAGATGACTCGAGCTTCTTTCATGTCTCTAGTATACGACACGTACCTCTGCTCGTAACCTTGCCCATAGGAAGGGGCTGTACTACAATACTCGCAATGACCGTACACGGAGGCCACAGCATTATCGCGATTATTATTCCCTCAGTAGGGAGGTCTTTGTAGTGTATTCAAAATAATCACCATCAAAGCCCTCCCATGAGGGCTTTTTATTTATATCTTCAATTTAGAAAATGAAAAAAATACACACAAACAGTGCACCACAAGCAGTCGGTCCCTACAGTCAGGGAGTAATACATAATGGGCTTATCTTTTGTTCTGGACAAATCCCGCTCAAGGCGGACGGAGCACTCGTTGCGGGAGACATCCGGGCGCAGACTACCCAAGTCTGTGAAAACTTGCGCGCGGTGCTCGCTGAGGCGGGGAGCTCACTCACTCAGGTCATGAAAACAGATGTATTTTTAAAGGATATGAATGATTTCACCGCGATGAATGAAGTTTATGCGACGTACTTCACGGGAGAAGTCCTTCCAGCACGCGTGACGGTTGAAGTTGCGAGATTACCCAAAGATGTACTTGTTGAGATAGCGTGCGTCGCAGTAACACAATAATATGGAAGTACTTTCAGCACAGTTAGTTAGAGACGCGCATAAGCGACTCAAAGGTGTCGTTACTGAGACACCACTGCAATACAATCAACGCCTTTCAGAAGAGTATGGTGCGCGAATCTTTTTGAAGCGAGAGGATTTGCAAGTAGTTCGCTCATACAAACTCAGAGGTGCGTATAACTGTATCTCAAAGCTCACCCACGCAGAGCGTGAAAAAGGTGTCGTGTGTGCAAGTGCAGGCAATCACGCACAAGGAGTTGCGTTTAGTTGCGCGAAACTTTCGGTAAAGGGGTTTATCTACATGCCAAAGAATACTCCGAAGCAAAAAGTGGAGCGAGTACGAGTGCTTGGTGGTGAGTGGGTGAAGATAGAACTTGTCGGAGATACCTTCGACGACTCATACGCTCACGCAAAAGCGTTTTGCGAGCAAGAGTCGCGAGTATTTGTACATCCCTTTGATAATGAATACGTTGCAGCAGGTCAGGGAACTGTAGCTGAAGAGTTCATGAGACAGCTTGAGTCGACTCCAGATGTTGTCGTTGTCCCGATTGGGGGTGGCGGACTGGTTGCGGGAGTGGGCACGTACGTTCACTCAGTATCGCCTGAGACGCACGTCTACGGTGTTGAACCGAGTGGAGCAGCATCTATGACCGCAGCGCTTGCAGCAGGAAAGCCCGTGACACTGCAATCACTCGATAAGTTTGTCGACGGCGCAGCTGTAGCAACCATCGGCGCATTTACGTTTGAAACAGCGCGGCAGTTCTTGAAGGCGGTCATCAGCGCTCCCGAAGGTGCGGTATGTGAGGCGATGATACGACTCTATCAAAGTGATGGCATCATCGCTGAGCCAGCTGGCGCACTTTCAGTCGCAGCGCTTGAACAAATGCGCGATGTTGTAAAAGGAAAGATCGTGGTCTGTGTCATATCAGGAGGGAATAACGACATCAGTCGCTATCCTGAAGTGATGGAGCGTGCGCTCGTCTACCGAGGTCTCAAGCATTACTTCATAGTCGAGTTCTCTCAGCGACCGGGAGCACTTCGAGAGTTTCTTGATAATGCACTCGGGCCGAGAGACGACATCACACTCTTTGAGTACGTAAAGAAGAGTAATAAAGAGCGAGGTCCAGCACTGGTGGGTGTTGAGCTCACCAATAGAGATGACCTAGTGCCACTTCAGCAACGTATGACAGCGCTCGGAATATCATACGAATATCTAGAACAAAACAGCCCAGTCAGAAGATTTCTAGTATAGGGTACTCTCGTGTACACTTGGGTCTGCAATGGAGCACAAAGTGACTATACAAAACAGAAAGAACGAACGAGTTGTGGTGGTTGTGCGCGAGCATGAGCATCCGCGTGGTTGTGCGATAGTGCAACATGGTCTCGCGGGGAGCAAGGATGAGAAGCATATAGCAGCCGCAACAAATTTCTTTTTTGAAGAAGGATATACCGCCGTTCGTTTTGATGCGACAAATACCTATGGGGAAAGCGATGGGAGTATAGAGCATTCGACGATGACAAAACATCTAGAAGATTTGGAAGATGTTGTCGCATGGTCAAAAACACAGTCTTGGTTTAAAGGCGAGCTTGTGCTTGCTGGTCATAGTATGGGTGGCTATGCAGTCGCTCGATATGCACAAATGCATCCGAGTGATGTTGCAGTCGTGTTTCCACTTTCGCCGGTGGTCTCGGGTGCACTCACGCTTGATGCTCATGAAGCAAGTGAGCCTGGGTATATACAACACTGGAAAGAAACCGGATGGAGAGAAGATAGGAGTATTAGCCATCCAGAGCGCGTTCGCCGACTTCCGTGGTCTCACATGGAAGATCGATTGACCCATGATCTTTTGAATGATGCGTCAAAGCTCACTATGCCTGTGCATATTGTTGTCGGTGATCTTGATCGCATTTCAACAGTTGAGCATATGAAATTACTCCAGAGGGCGTTACCAGGAGTTTCTTCGCTCCATGTCATCCCGCACTGCGCGCATGTCTACCGCACTGATGCTCAGATTGCGCTTATGGTTGAGGCAATGAAGCGAGAACTGAGCAACCGCTAATATATACATTTTTTTGATTTGTGTTGAAATATTGTTTCGCTGAAAGTCCGGAAGTGCTTATTCGTCTATACAAGGGACAGCCTCGTGCTGTCAGTTAACCTTGTAATACATAAAACATATGAAGCAGTTTTCAAAAGCTATGCTTGTAAGTAGTATCGTTGCCGCGACAGTGGCAAGCGGATCGATTGCGACCGCAGATAATCGTGGTGGAGATGACGGACGTCATCGAGGCTGGATTAAATCTGGAAAAGAAGTGAAGTTTATTGATGCCCGAGACGCTGAAACAGGTGTTGAGATAAAGAAGGACGGCACAGTGCAACTGCGCGGTGCAAAAGTCGCCTCTATCTCAGGACAGGCTGTTACCGTGACTGAAACTCTTGGTGCGGCGGTCCTTTCATGGACAATCAATACAGACAGCACAACAAAGTTTGAAGCAAAAAATGGAAAAGAAATTGCGCTTGCTGATATTGCAGTCGGTGACGTTGTCACTATCAAAGGTGCGCTCCAATCAGGAAATACCTTTGTCGTAAAAGCAACAACCATTCGCGACATTTCGAAGGCAGTTACCCCAGTAGTCGTAAATGCACAACAAACATTTGAGGGCACACTTACGGTCGTCCCTGGTGCGTCACTTCCATCAACACTCACAATGACCATTGGATCGACGCAGCAACAGGTCAATCTTTCCGCAACGACAGTCGTCCTTAATAAGGATTGGACTCCTCTCGCACTGAGCTCGTTTGTCGCAGGTGATAAGATTCGAGTCTTCGGGTATATCCCCGCAAGTTCGAGTAGTATCACTGGTATTGTACTTCGCAATACGACGCGATAGTGAGCAGACCATCTCCTGAGATTGATATCTCCGAAAACCCGCACCTCAGCCATGGGAGTGCGGGTTTTTTGCTATACTGAGTCTGTATGGATACACCAACAGCAGCGTGGTATGCGACACTTATCAAACCATCATGGGCACCGCCGACGTATCTCTTCGGACCTGTGTGGACTCTGCTGTACTGCATCATCTTCATCACGTTTGGGTACGTATTTCTCAAATGGTATCGAGGTGAAGTCCCGACAATTGTGGCTGTGCCGTTTCTGTTGAATCTCGTCTTTAATGCGCTTTTTACACCACTCCAGTTTGGATTGCAGAGTAATGAGCTCGCGTCACTCGATATCATAGCGGTACTGGGCACCCTCGCTTGGTCACTCTATGCAATTTTCCCCTATGTGCCATTGGTTGCGTACGCAAACATCCCGTACCTTGTGTGGGTTTCATTTGCTACGGTGCTTCAGCTCACTATCACGTACCTCAATTGGAATGCCTAAGCGTGAGTTCACATGTACTGCGAAGGTATGGGTATACCCCGGTGTGGGGGGATGGCACTTTGTGTATCTTCCCAAAACTGCTACACAACTGATTGCTCAATCTCGCACAAAGCGAGTTGGTTTTGGGTTTGTACCTGTTACGGCAACGATAGGAAATACTACATGGAGTACTACACTTTTCCCTTCAAAAAATGAAGGGGTGTACATGCTCGCACTTAAAGCAGCCGTACGAAAGAAAGAGCATATTTTTGAGCACGATACAGTAACCGTTACATACAAGCTGTAGATATGCACGATATACACTACACAATAAGTACTCGTACAAGACGAATCCGAATCACGGTGGCGACAGATGGCGCTGTTCGTGTTTCGCATCCACGGAGTATTTCGAGGGAGACAGCTGAAGCATTTGTGCTTTCAAAGCGTGAGTGGATAGATCGTTCAGTTGCAAAGATGCTTCGTCGTAGATACGTCCCGCTCCCCACGGGTGCGGCGGGGAGGCAGGGCCATCTACGAAATCGTGCCACTGCACGGGCGCACGTCATGGCGCTCCTCTCAGAGTACACGCATGAGTTTCGATGGACGCGTGTGCGGATTACAAATGCGCGGACGAGGTGGGGGAGCTGTAGTACTCGCGGGGTACTATCCTTTAACTGGAGAATAGTACTTATTCCACAAGAGCTTCAGCAATACCTTGTTGTACACGAACTCTGCCATCTACGACACCACAATCATTCGCGAGCGTTTTGGGCTGAGGTAGCAACATATATCCCAGCGTACAAGGAATACTCCCGCACTTTGAAGCGCTATCACTTTTAGCATACACTTGCCTCATGTCGTATACGCTTGAAAAAAAATATTTGGCGAAAGTGGATCCATCACTTCTATCTCTTATAAAACGAACTGACTTTTCTGAATTCACAACTCGGAGTTCTGAGGTATATGAAGCAATGGTTCGAGCTATCGCTCATCAGATGGTGCATGGCAATGCAGCGAAGGCATGCTTGAAGCGACTTGTTGAGCGATGCGGTGTACCCGTACGCCGAGGACATCTCGTGCCGCCTGCGCAGGCAGTACGTCGCATATCTCTCGAAGATTTACGAGCATGTGGGTTTTCCCAAAATAAGGCGCGCGCAATTTTTGAACTCACTGAGAAAGAATGCCGAGGGGAAATACCATCCACAAAAAAACTAAAAAAGATGGAAGACGCGGAGATAATCAAAATGCTCGTGCCGCTGCGAGGTATTGGCAGATGGACAGTCGAGATGTATCTGATTTTTTCTCTCGGGCGACCCGATGTATTTCCTGTTGATGATTTTGGAGTGCGAGAAGGGTACCGTATATGGAAAATGGAAAAAAAGCAGAGAAAGACTGCGTACTTGCGAAAAAAAGCACTGAAATGGTCTCCCTATGGAAGCCTCGTTGCCCGCATGTTGTGGCAGGAGGCTGATAGGCATAAGAAGATTGGTGCATAAGAGGGCTATACACATAAAAAAGTGGGCTATACTAGGCTTATGGATATGATGTCTCGTATCGGACTCGCTCTCTCAGTCGTACTTTGTGCTGGTGCTGGGTATTTATTCTTCCAGCCAAGTGCTCAAAGTAGCGCTCAAGATGCTTCGACAACACAGGGTGATGTGCAGTATGAGGTCAGAGAAATTGAAGTGCCTGCCCCTCGAGACGAAACACTCGCCGGGCAAGTTATCGAGCAGAGAGACCCAAACCACACGTTTTTGTTTGACGCAGATGCGCGCACCTACGCCGAGCTGTATGGAAAGCAGCATATAGGCGAAGGAGCATATCAAACATTTGAAGGTCATCAGCAGCCGCATTTCCTCAAGCCATTAAAGCTCGCAATTGAGTCAAACAAAGAGTACCTCTTCTTAGAGGGAATATCAGAAAATCGTGTCTATGAAATAGTCAATAATTCAGAGCAATCTCTTGAGCTCAAGACACTTCAGGGAGAGGATGTGCGTTTTGTAAAGCCGTAGTGTTACTGCACGCGAACGCGGGTACCGACAGGTGCCCAATGGTAGAGTCGTTCCGCAATGTCTACTGGTAAGTTTATGCAACCATTTGAGCGTGGCGTACCAAATGATTGGTGCCAGTAGGTGCCATGTATCGCGGCTCCTTCCTTTGTAAAATACATCGTCCACGGTACTCCTGGTAGATCAAAATACTTTTCTGAAATGTAGGGGAGTGGTCCCTGCATGTACCGTGAAGGCTTCTTCTTAAATATAGTGAACGTGCCGCGGGGTGTCGGTGTGCCAGTAATCCCGGTAGAAACTTTTTCATGCATAAAGAGAGTATCTCCATCGTACGCGGTCAATGTTTGCTTTTTGAGATTTACAATAATGAGTTTGCTTCCTGCGCTTTCCGCAGGTGCGATGCTTTCTCTGCCGACAGTATGCATTCGAGTAAATTCACTTGCTATATACCATGTACCAGTGACTCGCTCAGGGTAGCGTAAGTTTTTATCGTGCTTGATTCGATACCATGCGTGTCCATCGCGGTAGGTAACAGCATCGACTTCTAAAACCCCTCCCATTCGGAGTGTTTTTACAATAGGGAAATCAGTTCCGGGGCCCGATCGAATGTTGACGCACTCACCACCGCTGACAGAGCACCCCTCAACAACCTCCACGAACGATGTCGGGGGCTCGTCGATGACCTGTGCATGTACAGCACATCCCCATGCAAGCGATAGAGTAATAAGAATCCAAAACAGGCGCATTGAGGGGCTATTCAACGCCACAAATGACCGTTTTGCAAGGATTTATGCCTCGTGTCCAAAATGTCCCCATGCTGCACGCTTTTGGAATTGTGGGGAGCGCAAATCAAGTGCGGTGATGATACCTTGCGGTGTTAGATCATATCCAGTGATAGGTTCTTCTTTTCCGTCTATGATTGCTGTCGCTTGCACGGGCTCTGCGACACCGATTGAGTATGCAAGATAGACATATACCTCATGCGCCTTTCTCTGCTTGAGCAAATCAACTGCAATATGTCGTGCCATGTACGCAGCACTGCGATCAACTTTGGTCGCATCTTTTCCACTAAATGCACCTCCTCCTACGGGAATGCGTGGACCGTATGAATCAACAGCGATTTTTCTTCCAGTAAGTCCGGTGTCAGCGTCAAACCCTCCTTGGTTCCAATCACCTGCAGGATTGGTGTGAATTACAACATCGTTGTGAGCTACATCTTGGGTGGCAAGCCAGGTACGTACATCAGCCTCGAGCTGCTGCTGTGATGTTTTCTGAAATGAAGCGACGAGGGCAGTTATTTTCTTACTTTTTTCATCATAGGTGCACTGAGTTTTTCCATCAACTGAATACTTTGAGTACAAATACTGTGCGAGGCGTCTTGCGTATGCAAGTTCAGCAGGAATCATTTCCGGTGTCTCATCAGTTGCATAACCCACCATAATCCCTTGGTCGCCTGCGCCTCCCACATCGACACCTTGCGCAATTTCTCGACTCTGCTCAACGACGTGAGTCATGATATCAAGTCCTGGACCGACAACAGATTCAGCAATCTTCTTATAGTCAATTTTTGCAGTTGTGGTGAGCTCTCCCATGATAACAACTTTGCCGTGTCCTCCCATCGCCTCGATCGCGACACGACTAAATGGATCTTCACGTAGACATGCATCAAGGATTGCATCACTAATCTGGTCACAGAGCTTGTCTGGATGCTTTGGCGTTACGCATTCTGCTGTACGCATATATTTTCACTATTACACTGAATCACCAGTTTTATGTAATTTTGGACTTTTTGAATCGATACTGAGTAATATGCTCGGCAGCAACTCATAAAGTACAAAGCTTTCAGAGGTTCATCCGTCATAGGTGGCGCACCGTCGTGATTTCGGTTGCGAACAGGTCGCAGAGCTATGCCTCTACCTGTATTCTCGATGAAAGCTGTGCGTAGTATATAGCCACCTGTGGTACGATACAAGATATGCAACAGTCCTATCTGTGGTGGATTGGTGGAGGTCTTATCTCGGTCGGACTCATGTGGTGGCTTTTTTTCAGTGGTGGGCAGTCAGTCAGTTCTTTTACCAATTATCCTCCTCGAAACGATACAATCGTCGCATTTGGCGATTCATTGGTGCAAGGGGTAGGCGCAAGTGAGGGAAATGACTTGTTCTCTCAAGTGTCACGATTGACGGGTAAGCGCATCATAAATCATGGTGTCAGTGGTAACACTACCGCAGATGGCCTTCGTCGGATTGATGAAGTGCTCGATGAAAAGCCCGGGCTCGTTATAGTGGTACTTGGGGGTAATGATTATCTACGTAAAGTTCCTCGCGAAGAAACGTTTGCGAATCTTGGTTCTATTGTCTCGCGCATACAAAAGGAAGGTGCTGTCGTCATTGTTGCCGGTGTGCGTGGTGGTATTGTTTCAGATAACTTTGAAGAGGAGTACGAAAAAATCGCCGAGACATATAAAACGGGATATGTTTCAAATATTTTGAAAGGACTTATTGCGCGCGATGAGTACATGTCAGATGCAATACACCCAAACGATGCTGGTTACGCAGTAATTGCAGAGCGCATCGCTCCACTTATTGTTGAACTCTATCAATAAAAAATGGCGAGTCCGTTGTAGAACTCGCCATCACGACTCGCTTCGTGAGCGCAAGAGCCCCTCAGCGAGATATCGTGGGATGTCGCTCGTTTCAAGCACGAGTTGTGGGTGCATTTCAAAGTGAAAAGTCTTTCCGCACGGAGAGACTATCACCGTACGCCCTTGAGGAACGTGAGTAAACCACAGGCTTCCTTCAGGACGTTGTACCCATGCACGTGCAGATTCGAGCACGGTGTTTGGAATATACGTCATCGACGTCACTCCGATGCATCTTCTCCGGTCCAGATGCGGTGAACCCAAACGCCGAAGCTCTTCGGCGCAAGAGTATATACTCACTCTGTAAGTACATGCTCTTTAAAGATGCGGGTGGGCTTCTGACTCGCAGAAGCCCACCACTCGCGCACATCAGCCTTACTGCAGAGAGCCCTCATCGAGCAGTCTCTGAGCCTCGGTTGTGGTGATAAAGACGGTGCCAATCCCACCATCTCCAACCGTGAATCCATGACCATTCCACGTCACTGCGGTCTTCGGAGGAATTTGACGCGCTCGACGTTCGGAGCCGATGTACGGACGGTACATCCGGGTGAGGCTATATGCCTTCCCAAGGGTCTTGGATTGCGAACTGACTTCGCGCTGCAATTCGACGACCATGGTTTCCTCCATGTCGCGCATCTGTGGTGGCCCAGATACGAAAAACCCCCGCCGGTCGGCAGGGGTTTGATGTTTATTTGAGATACACAGCAAACGCCTACCGACAGACAGGGATTCGCATCATCATCGCTACAGAATGTCCTCCGTGGTTTTGCATACGAATACTATACATGTTCATATAATCTCTGCAAGCTATGCGTGTATCCGATGTTCAAGTGTAAGCAAAAATGCTTTTTTTGCTGGCCCTGAAGTATAAATAACAAAACTAACCACAATAAGCAGAAAAACGATGCAGGGCCCAAAAATACACC
>CAZGUV010000012.1:0-24701 GCA_964528735.1 uncultured Candidatus Saccharibacteria bacterium
CTAAAATACAGTCTTACATTTCATCGAAATCAACTCCGTCATCATCCTCCTCATCTTCATCCTCATCCTCGTCTTCATCAGCGTATCGCCCATTCTTATCAAGCTCCTCTACTTCAGGCACTGCCGCTGCATCATCGCCAAAAAGATCGTCGTCATCACCAATGAGAGACTCGCTTTCCTTCTCTTCGGTCTCTTCTTCTAACTCTTGCGGTTCTTCTTCACCTCGTGCCATACAATGCGCAATTACTAGGATAATAAGGTGACAAATGTCACGATGGACGAGACTGCTCGCCACTAGTCACGTATATATACAATTCTTGGATATTTTG
The DNA here is from genome assembly GCA_964528735.1 of uncultured Candidatus Saccharibacteria bacterium. GTDB lineage: Bacteria > Patescibacteriota > Minisyncoccia > Phycocordibacterales > UBA2100 > CAYNND01. The sequence continues at coordinate 330 of CAZGUV010000012.1, forward strand.
CAAGTGCTTCTTACTGAGCAGTGTGTGCAGAGAGTGCTTCTGCTGTCGCAGTACCCTCAGCCATATCTGCAAGCGCATGGAGCACCCGCGAACCCTTTTCTGATGGGAATATGTCTGAAACATGCTCAGACGAAACAACGGCAGTAATAGTCGCCTCAACGAGCGGATCAGGGCTTTCCTGAAGGAACGCAGAACCAATTTCACTGATAAAGTGCTCTGCAACTATCGCATTATCATTACTGACAGCACCAGCAATTGCATCTTCATGAGTATCCACAAAATACTCAATTTGCTCAACGAGAGGAGATGTTTGAGGATCAACTGCCGCCACTTTCATCTGCATGACTGATTCTGCCTCTATTGCATCACCTTCGGTCTGAATCGTTTGATTGAGCACATTCGTATATCCGACAACCTTGCCAAGCACAATCGCACTCTCACGCGCTGTAGGAGTGTCTTCTTCTTGACGAGCAACTACATGAGATATTGCGAGTAATTCTCCTCGAATCGAATCTGAAAGTTCCTCTTCTATTTCTGTAGTCATTCTCCCCTCAAGGTGCATGTGTGTTGCTTCTTGTATGCGCGCTAGTGCATGTGCTCCTGCGGTTTTCACCTGAGCATGGGATGTACGCGCTAGCATGCTTTCTATTCGTTCACTGAAACGCTTGACTGGATAGAGTGTCTCGTCAGGGAGCGCTGACTGCGCAGCATACGTCACCCCTGAGGTTGATATGCCGCAGAGAGTAACAATCAAGACGGCAGCCACTGGGCGCGAAAATGTTGAAAGAAATGGTACCGAAAAAGGCGACTTCACTGAAAGTTTGGTGCGCGCAATGTGAGAGCGGATATGAGCGCGTATATGCTCACGCTCCTCCACGCGTAAGTGGACGGTAGTGTAGTGGCGCGTGAATGGATGTTTATGCTTCATATCCTTTTGTTACCAATGCTCCTTGTAATTTTTTTAATGCTCGATGTATGCGTACATAGACCGCATCTGTTGTAATTGAAAATTTTTCTGAAAGCGAGACGATACTCTCATCATCCATAAACCGCGAAATAATAAGTGCTCTGTCGTGCTCAGAGAGTACTTGCAAGGCTTTTGACAGCATCTCCGCATTAAAGTGTGCATCTGCCCGCGCGACCTCGTCCATGAGTCCTCCTATCATGAGCTCATCAGGGACATGACCACCATCTTCTTCTCGCGATTCTTCCATCTCATCAAGTGAAATAGTCTTTTTGCGCCTATACTCATCTATAATGAGATTGTTAAGAATGCGAAACAAAAATGGCTTCCACGACTGTATCGCTTCCCCCTTTTTCTGTACCGCGTCCCATGCACGGATAAATGTATCCTGTGTTATATCGCGTGCCCGCTCCCGAGAACCCACTCGAAAATACGCATGGCGAAACAATGCATCAGCATGTTCGTCAAAAACGGCCTCGAACGCGGTTTCGGTCATGGACATATGCATAGACGTACCACGGGAATCCCTCTTACACAAGACGCTATTTCTGCACTGAACGCAAATAGGTGCGGAGCACCTCTTTGTACAGCGTCATGCTCTTGAGGCTTATCCACTCTGAATCTGTATGCATCCCTGCGCCGGTTGGCCCAAAACATACCGCCTGTGTCCGCGCATCAGAATAAAAACGTGCATCGCTTGCGCCGTGGCTTTTTTCATGCGGTCGGATATACGAATGTGCACGCACTACTCGTACAAGATCACGGACCAACGGTGAATTCTCAGACACATGGTGAGGTGGCCCACTATGGACATACTCAATACGTACATTTGTACCGGCAAGCTTTTTCAAAAACGCTTGAGTTACTTTTTTGTTCTTAAAATTTTTATCTGTTGCAGTATAACGAATGTCAACATACGCGGTTGCCCCGTCTGGAACTTTATTAAATGTTGCATTATCTGTTTCTATACGCGCTAAGTTGATTGAAGTTCTCCATACTTCATCTTTCGGCGATGGGTAGCGCTTCATAAGCTTCTCTACGACAGAAGTAAGTGCGTGAAGTGCATTTACACCTTTCCATGGATACGCACCATGCGCGCTCTTGCCCCGGGCATGTAACTTGACCCAGCATATTCCCTTTGAATCTGTATTCACTGCAAAATCAGTTGACTCAGCAGCAATAAAAATATCAGTTTCAACCTTGCGCCTTCTCTGGTATCCAGTTCCGTCAAACCCTCCTACTTCTTCATCAGTCACAAGCTGCAGACCTATCGGGTAGTCAAGCGTGTGGGCAAGCTCGCAAAATACCTCAATGATGCATGATGCGCCGCCCTTCATGTCCTGTGTGCCACGGCCATAGAGTCGGTCGCCCCGAACAAAAGGGCGAAACTGTCCATCAATCGATGCAGGGACAACATCAAGGTGTCCATTGAGCAACACTTTAAATCGTTTAGGCCGCGCTGCGCCCTTGTATGCGAGCATACTTGGCTTCCCCGCTGATTCAAAACGCTCAACGGTAAAACCCTGCGATGTCACATATTTTGATACAAGATCGATAATGGCGTGTAAATTTGAAGGGGCATGCTCAGTAGATTCAATCTGTAACATGTTCATAAGCAGGTCACTTGGTCTGTGCGTAGTCATGTGCCCACTATACAACCAAGTGAGCCACGAACGAAGAGGTTTAGAAAATACTTGAGATTATGTAGGGAGGTTTTGCGGAGGATTCGCCTGTTTTGACTCAAGTCGCTTAAGACCGACCGCCTGCAGCTCATCGCCAGGCAAATGGAATATTGTTGCTAATTGCTCACTGGTCATAATAGATGTGTACTGTTTGTACGGCGGATGGAAAATCGAGCGCTTTTGATATGCATCGACAAGTCTGCGCCGCAATCGTTCAAGTCGTATATTAAATATATCTTCCCAAGGGTAGTCAAAGTTTGCATGCCATGATTCTCCATCTGGTACTATTGCGTTGTAGTACGGACTAAACCACGCACCATAGTACTTTACTAAGTTATTCAGTGTATCGAATGGCAAACGTCTAAATTTATCCGCATCAGCAAGATAAATACCCCTAATCCCCACATCAAAATGTAGTTTTTGGGTACTACGCTCCATCGCTTTGATGAGCTCAAACTGAATGGGTCGCAAACCAAGTGACATTTTGACTGCCTGATCTGGATCAGCCAAAGACGGTGCCTCAACTTTTCTTGACTCATATATTTTTTCAATCTCAGCTTTTACTCGTTTCTTCCATCCTTCATCTTCAGAAAATTGACACATAATTTGTACACACAACAACTCCCCCTTCTTTACTACCGCCATACCTTCAAGATAGCTGGTGAACGGATCAACCTTGTATTCAATCTTTGGGTCTTTGTTTAGTTCCTGGTCAAAATACGTTCTAATCGGATATGCATCATCTTTGAGCAGTTTGTAGTTTGAACCGGCAACTATGTTTTTACCTGGTATATACTGTATTTTTTTCGCGTAGTCTTCTACTTCCACAATCTGAATATCAGGATATTGTGAGTAGAGTGCGGCGTGCAAACGCCCCGAAAAACGCTTCCAGCACCACACATAGAAATGGAGTTCCCCACCATCGCAAAGTATCTCAAATGACCACCACGGGCGAACATTACCTTTCCAATGCGTCTGGATGGTGGTCGTGAGACTCGGCTTGATGTACATTGTGTTAAACACAATCTCCATTGCGCGAGGTGATTTTTCAAGATTCTTTGGAAGTAAAATTTCATAGACTGCAGGTGCTTGACCAGGAGCATCAATGAACATGTGCCTTCGGTAGTGAATCCAGAAATGCCATATAGTTGCTTTTGCATTATAGAAAATCCACACCGGTGCAGTGTAAAAAAGTATAACAAATGCATCTTTAGTAATACTCGGAGCTGCGCACGCAAGTATAATAATTGAGATGAGTGCAATAACTATAAGACTGTGTATTCTCAGCAATTGGTATGTACCATGCGCATAGTTATGAAACCACTCGGGCAAAAAATGCATCGGTGGCTTGAATTCATACATGCTGTCAAAAATTCCGTGTGATGCAGACATACTTATTCAGGAAGATTAACAGGGGCTGAACCGCGTTTCGACTCAAGGAAGTGTATTCCCATGACGCGAGACTCTTCACCAGGAAAATGATACAACGTTGCAAGCTCTTCAGCTGTCAATATCATTGGGTCGTAAATGTGCGGTGGCGTAAAATATCCACGTTTACAATATGCATCCCACAACCGATTAACACGCGCTTTGCGGCGAATACCCATGAAATCTTCCCATGGCCAATCAAAGCCGGATGTTCCCGATTCCGGATCTTGGGTAAGTCGATTGAAATAATCACCCCCATCAGCACCGTATTGAAAGAACATGCGCCAGAGCATTTGAGAGTGCTTAAACCAGAGCCCGTCCATATTGATATACAAACCACGAATCCCTGTCTTGAAGCCATGCTTTGTAAGTGAGCGCTCCATAGACTTTATCAATTCATACTCCATCGGCTTTATCTGTGGGTACCCCGCCATTATTTTTCCGTCACTTGTCGGATACTCGGGGGTTGCGCGTGCATATATTTTTTCAATTTCATCTTGCACCTGCTCATACCATCCACCCTTTTTTTGCGGTTGCCACTCTACCTGCAAAATGAATTGGTACCACATATATTCGCCCTTACCCATAGTTGCCATTTGCTCAAGGATGGTGAGCATCGGGTCTGATTTATGTTCAGGCTTCGGATCTTTCTCAAGTTCGTAGTCATGATACGTTTTAAGTGGGTATGCATCCCCTTTCGTAAGTTTAAAATTACATCCCCACAAAGGTGGTGTTCCTTTAAACTTACGAATGTAATCTTGCTCCGGTGGAATTTGAATGAGTTTAATATTAGGAAACTGCGAATAGAGCGCTGCCTCGACTCTATCTTTCGTCCAGTCCCAGATATAGGTATAGAAATGTATCTCACCCTCATGTGAGCACATCTCAAAAGTAAAGATCGGAGGTACATGTCCTCTCCACCTCCGGTGGTACGAGCTACCGATATGCCACTTTGCATGGAGCGAATCGAGGACAATCTCCATAGCCTTCGGAGACTTTTTTATGTCTCGCGGAAGGAGTATTTCATAGAGCACTGGCTTTCGGAAAGGGTCCTCCATCGCCAAATGGCGTACATAGTGGTTCCAGTAGTGTGTGACAGTATGCGGTGTTATATACATCAACCATAAAGGCGATGTGTAGAAAAGTATCTTTGCAGCGTCAAAAAGCAAGGAAGGAGCGACCACCAGGAGCACAAATACTGAAACAATGATGGAAAACACCATGTTTCCGTATGGCAAAAAACCCTTGAGTTTATTCACAAGAAAATTTTCAAGCCATCCTTTCTGGGGTGCACTCATCAAGCGATTATAGCGCAGTAACCAACGACAAAATATAGCTCTACATCCCTATTTGTGGATGCCTTCGTGTCGGGGCACTCAGAATCGAACTGAGGTCTTATGGTCCCAAACCATATATACTACCACTATACTATGCCCCGATGAATGAGGAGTATACCAGTACTTCGAAAAACCACAATAGCGAGCCGTGAATTAGTGATTATATAAAAGACATGTCCAATATGTCCTTTACATGCTGCCCTCAAAAACACGGACGTATGTCTTTCGATCAGAGATAGAAATAGCGACGCAGATAAGAAAAATATCATCCACATTCTCGTACAAAGCGGACAAAGTCACGTTTTTGCATTTCTCTCCTGTGTATCTACTCGATGCTGAAAAGATTTCACGTGAAATGTCACTTGTAGCAATGATTTCACGTGCAACACTCTTTATTTCAAATAGAATGCGCTTACCATGCTTTTCTGCAAGAATATCAATCTCCTGCCATCCTACCCTCTTATTCCTTTCAAGGATTGAGTAGCCATCACTCAGTAAATGCCTCACTGCAATTTCCTCACCAAATCTACCAATTTCGATATTATTCATACGTTGCACGTGAAATGTTTCATGTGAAACATTTGTGTCTGTAATTACTCATAATTGCGATTATATGGCTTAAAGCCGTGAAAACGCTCCTCATAATAATCCACATATCAACAGACTTTTCCACAAGTTCGGCTGTTTTATACGGTATTTTCCTTCTTTTTTTTGACATCTGTTAATTCTTGTACTTTGAGTGTTTGACAGGTAACCGATGACTTGCATACCCCGAGTACTGCCTTTGCCATGCCTTTCGTATGCATGTAATGGACAGTTGACATTATTCCTCAACAGGTCTTTTAGGTGACTTTTGTGCGGATAAGGGGAATCGAACCCCTATCTAATCCTTGGCAAGGACTCGTTCTACCACTAAACTATATCCGCAATAGGGCGCATTATACCCATTACAACGCTAAGAGCAACAACTTTTTGCCCTGTTCGTGATATCTATTCATAATATCTCTGTGCTCTCGGAGGGATTCGAACCCCCAATAACGGTTCCGAAGACCGTTGTGATATCCATTTCACCACGAGAGCGTCGCCGTATAATACGCTTTTTTCCTCTGTGAGCAAATACTGGTGTAGAATAGTGCGATGAACTACACAGTTCCATCTGAGGTGAGTGCGGTTGCTGAGACACTGGAAAAAAATGGGTTTGCCGCATACCTTATTGGTGGATGTGTGAGAGACATGTTGATTGGAAAGACCCCAAAGGATTGGGACATAACAACTCCTGCCACCCCGCAAGAAATTCAGGGACTTTTCACTGAGACTTTTTATGAAAACTCGTATGGCACTGTTGGTATTGTTACAGACTCTTCGGATCCGTCACTCAAGGTGATTGAGGTGACGCCATTTCGCACTGAGGGAGAGTACTCAAATGCTCGTCACCCCGACAGTGTTTCTTTTGGAACATCAATCGAGGATGATTTGCGCCGACGCGATTTTACGGTCAACGCAATTGCGTATAGGCCAAAGGACGGCTCTATTATTGACCTTTTTGGCGGGGAAGAGGATATGAGAGCACAAAGACTCCGCGCAGTAGGAACTGCCGAAAAAAGATTCTCAGAGGATGCACTGCGTATGTTGCGTGCGGTGAGGCTTTCTGCCGAGCTCGATTTCGCAATCGAGCTCGAAACAATGACCGCAATCTCGATGCACGCACACAAGCTTGAAGTAATATCGCGCGAAAGAATTCGTGATGAGTTTTTGAAGATTATAAATTCTGAACGACCACTTCCAGCACTATATATTGCCGAGCGTCTTGGGTTATTAAAATATATCCTCCCGGAACTGCGCGATGGGATAGGCTGCGCACAAAATCAGGCACATAGTTTTGATGTATTTGAACACCTTCTCAGAACTGTACAGTGTGCTGCTGACAACAAATGGAGTGAGACTGTTCGACTTTCTGCACTACTTCATGATATTGGAAAACCTGCATCCCGACGATGGTCTGAGGAAAAAGGGGATTGGACATTCTATGGGCATGAAGTAATCGGTGCACGGATGGTCAAAAAAATCGCTGACGATTTAAGACTGCCAAAACAGCAAAGTGAGGATATTGAGCGTCTCGTGCGTTGGCACATGTTTTTCTCTGACCCTGACCAAATAACCCTTTCAGCTGTTCGTAGAGTTATCGCAAATGTTGGAAAGGAGCATATATGGGATCTACTCAATTTGCGCGTATGTGACAGGATTGGCACCGGCAGACCAAAGGCGCACCCTTTCAGGCTTAGAAAGTATATATCGATGGTGGAGGAAGCGCTGCGCGACCCGATTTCTGTTGGGCAACTCAAAATAACCGGCACTGATGTATCACGTATTGTCGGGGCGCCTGGACCACGAGTTGGCTGGATTCTGCATGCACTCCTTGAAGAAGTTCTTGACGACCCTTCAAAAAACAACCCGGAATGTCTCGCCAAACAGGCACGCACCTTGCAGACACTTTCTGATGAAGAACTGCGTAAAAGAGGGGAGAGTGGCAAAGACAAGCGCGACGAAGTTGAGGCAGGTGAGGTACAGAAGCTACGTGATAAATACCATGTCACGTAATCTAAAATAGTGCATCCACCTCGATACTTACCGGGCAGTGGTCAGAACCGAAAATATCGTCATGAATGTGCGCCTTCTGCACATGTGGAGTAGCGGATTTCGAAGCAAGCCAATAGTCAATTCTCCAGCCAATGTTTCGCTCTCGTGCATGAGAAAATGCACTCCACCACGTGTAGTGACCGCCTTCAGCAGTAAACATTCGAAACGTGTCAACAAAACCTGCATCAATAAGCTTGCCAAAATTTGCACGCTCTTCGTTTGTATATCCCGCTTCACCCTCATTTGCCTTCGCGTGAGTTAAATCAATTGATGTATGTGCAACGTTCAAGTCTCCCGAAAAAAGCACAGGTTTCTTTTTTTCGAGTAGTTGCATATAGTGCAGAAACGCGACGTCCCAAACTGAAGTACGGATTTTGAGTCGACTTAAGTCACCCTTGGCGTTTGGTGTGTACACAGTAACCACATAGCAAGAATGAAACTCGAGGGCAATAATTCGACCCTCCTTCAATAAGTCACCATATCTATCTGTAAACACAAATTTTTTAGAAATCTGTTCAGGAAAATCGAGTAAAACTGACAGCGGCTTTACTTTGGTAAATATTGCCGTTCCACTGTACCCCTTTTTCTCAGCAGAGTTCCAATATTCCTCGTACTCTCGTAAATCAACTTCACACTGGCCTTGCTGTGCTTTTGTTTCTTGAAGACATACAATGTCAGGCTTAAGTGCTTTGATACAGCGCTCAAGTTCGCCCTTTTTGTGCACTGCGCGTATTCCATTTACGTTCCACGAGACCAGCTTCATAAAGAGATAGTAACACAGAGCCTAATTCTTCTCATTGTGTTTCCCGTGAAATTTTTTATGTACTTCTTTGAGGTGAGCGTCGGTAACGTGCGTATAGACCTGCGTAGTGCCAATGTGCGCATGTCCAAGGAGCGCTTGCACGCTTCGCAAATCTGCACCATTCCGTAATAAGTCAGTAGCAAAGGAGTGCCGAACTACGTGAGGTGTAACTTTTCTTGTGATACCAACTGAAATTGCATATTTCTTTATGATTCGCTCAACTGAGCGTGGAGTAAGACGCAAATCTTTCATCTTTGAGTGATCGATGTGGGGGAGTATCCGAATAAATAGAGCATGATCAATGTCTTTTCGCTCAGCGACATAGTCCTGGACACTCCGTGCTGCGTCTGGTGAAACAAAAACGACTCGCACCTTCTCCCCCTTACCACGAATAGAAAACTCTCCTCTTTTGACATCTACATCACGATTCAAGCTACAGAGCTCAGACACTCGAAGTCCCGTTGAAAAGAGGAGTAGCAGCATCGCGCGGTCACGTAATGAGGTGAGAGTTTCTCCTTTTGGCGCACTTAAAAGCCGTGAAAGTTCATCTTCTGAAATAAGATCAATGTCTCTCATCGGTACTTTTGCGAGTTCGATTTGCTCTGGCTCCAATGTTTTCACCCGGCGCTTTCTAAGAAACTTAAGGAATGCTCTGAGCGCAATGAGGTAGTAGTTTTGCGTTCTTCGTTTTAGATTCTCCCGGTTTAGCAAAAGGCGAAACTCTCGAACCGCTGTTTCACTTATATCTTCTGGGCTTTGTATACCCATAGTTTTAAAGAAACGACTTAGATACCTATCGTAATTTTCTACAGTCTTTACAGATCTCCCTTTTTCTATCTCAATGTACTCGAGAAACATCGATTTATAGTCTACAATGCCTGTCATCGCAGATAATTATAGCTTATATTTGAGCCACTTTTAGAGTACTAGACACTAGTGTACCGTTTAGAACACACTTGCATTTTGTGTCAATATGTGCTATAGTCCCGAAATGCTAACAAAACGACAGAAAACAACAGCCCTCAAGGATGCACGCAGACACGAAACAGACACTGGTTCTCCTGAGGCACAAGTTGCACTCCTTTCAAAGAAAATTGATGCTTTGACAGTGCACCTCAAGAAAAACAAGAAGGATGCACACTCTCGACGTGGACTTCTCCAGATGGTTGCTGACAGACGCAAGCACCTCGTGTATCTCAAGACAAAGAACGAGAAGGCTCACAATGCACTTGTGAAGAAACTCGGTCTCAAGAAGTAAATACGCGCTACACTTACAAGAGGGGATAGCCCCTCTTATTTTTAATACGCCAGTTCTTTAATTTTTTTTATGTCAGTTATTAAACACACAAACCAGCGTGTCGCTGTTTTTATAGACACGCAAAATTTATATCACACCGCACGCAACTTATATCGTGCAAAAATTAACTTTGGTGAGGTACTCAACGCTGCCGTGGCAGGGCGGCAACTAATCCGTGCACGCGCATATGTTGTCAACACAGAGAGTGGTGAAGAGCGTGCGTTTTTTGAAGCGCTTAATAAAGTTGGAATTGAAATCCGCACAAAGGACCTACAAGTATTTTCAGGTGGCGCTAAAAAGGCTGATTGGGATGTTGGTCTCGCTGTTGATGCAATTTCCGCCGCACCAAAATTGGACGCTGTCATTCTTGCAACCGGTGACGGTGATTTCGTTCCACTCGTTGAGTACTTGCAAATGCACGAAGGATGTCAAGTTGAAGTTATTTCTTTTGGGAGATCAACATCAGCACGTCTCAAGGAAGCCTGCGATGATTTCACTGATATGGACGATAACCCAGGACAATTTCTCATTGCACACAGAACAATGAGAGCCCTTCGCGGGAAGGTATTCCAAAACCAAAAGATAAGACACCCACGAGAAGAGCACGGCGAATAGCATGGATATTAAACTTCTCGCAGCAATCAGTGCAACGGTTATAGGTGTTGGTTTCACCTTGCCATATATCTATTACACAATCCGCGGCTCAGTACAGCCACATGTGTACACCTGGATTATTTGGACGATTACCCAAGGCATCGCCGCAGCGGGAGTCTACTATGGTAATGGAGGCTGGACTGCGTATGGAATGGGGATCGGCACATGCATGCTTGGTCTTGTTGCGCTTCTTTCACTACGGCATGGCACCAAGCACATAACACGCGCAGACACCACTCTTTTTTGCGGCGCACTCGTTGGATTGTGTGTATGGATTTTCACTGAACATAAACTAGCCGCGGTTTTGCTAGCAACAGGGATTGATCTTCTTGGATATATTCCGACCATTCGAAAAACGTGGGCACACCCAGAGAGTGAGTCACTGATTATGTGGTGTATGTACATCGTATCGACCTTCCTCGCACTGGGCGGATTGCTTGAATACAATCTACTTACGATGAGCTACTTGCTCATGTGTGTGCCTATGAACACACTCGTATTTCTTGCATGTCTCAAACGGTTCAGCCAACCTCGCGCTCTACTAAATCAATAAGTTCAGGGAAAGTTTCATCAAGGAAGTGCCCCCTATGTTCGTAGGTGAGCAACTGTGCACCACTGATGCGAGAGACACCAGTTTCGCTCTCAGCGTATGGAACAACACGATCATCTGTAGCGTGGTGAACTGTACAGTACTTGGCATCTCGCGCAATAAATGAAATATCTTCACTGACCGTAAAGCTCGTATGTTCGACTCCGAAACTGGGAGCGACGAGGTGTATTGAAGTGAGCGAAATGGGCATTCTTTCTTGTGAAAGATACTTCAAAAGAAAAGTTCCACCAAGTGAATGCCCGACGAGCACTGCACCCTCACGAATGTGAGGGATGACTTTTTTAAAATAGATACTCCATTCAAGGTACTGCGCATTTAAGTCATTCGGCATCTGTGGTCGGAGAATTTCCCACCCCGGTAAGGCACTTTCAAGTTGTCGGTGCCACCGCCTACTACGGCGGTCATTCCGCTCAGGATCAAAGGTTGATTCAGACTGCAACCAGTCAATATAGTGTGCGTAGTCTGGAAATGTCTCTCCACCGTGAATAAAAACCAGTTGGTGCCTCATCGTGCAATTTTACCGTAAAGTATGTCATTGCAAAATTGGCAAAAGACGCTAGAGTAGAAGCATTATTACGTGGTCTTCAAGTAGCAGGAGAGGAGTCACCTCAACTGAAACTTGCAGATCACACGCGATGTAGAAATCGTGTAGGATATTATTGTATGCAAAAAAAATCATACTCAATTGAGATTGGTGGCAAAATGCTCACCGCTGATTTCACTGACCTTGCCGACCAGGCACATGGTTCAGTCATTGTTCGATATGGAAATTCAGCAGTATTAGCGACAGCAGTAATGGGCGAAGAAAAGGCTGGGATGGGATACTTCCCACTCTCTGTCGAATATGAAGAGCGGTTTTATGCTGCGGGAGCGATTCTCGGAAGTCAGTTTGTGCGACGTGAGGGCAGACCATCTGATGAGGGCATCCTCGGAGGGCGTATTGTCGATAGAACTATCCGACCACTCTTTAACCAAACACTGAGACGAGAAATACAGGTAATCATAACCGTGCTCGCACTCGGCGAAGATGATACTGATGTGCTCGGCGTCATCGGCGCATCACTCGCACTTACTACATCAGATATCCCGTGGAATGGACCTGTAGGCGCTGTACGAATTGGAATGAAAAAGGATTCTAATGAGTACATTATCAACCCTACCTACGCAGACAGAAAGGACGGTGTCTCGACACTTGACCTCCTCGCATGTGGAAAGGGGGGACTGATTAACATGATAGAAGTTGCTGCGCATGAAGTAAGTGAAGACACAGTAACCAAAGGCTTGAGCCTTGCATCAGAAGTACACCAAAAACTTGAAGCGTGGCAGAAGCAAATCGTTTCTGAGATTGGAAAGGAGAAATATGTTCCTGTTGAGCCAGAAATTCCTAATGAACTTATTGCTCTCTTTGGTGCAGAAATCCAACCGAAGCTCGATGAGGCTATATTTAGTGAGCGTGATGGGAATAAAGGGAAGAAGAAGATTGGTGCACTTAAAAAAGTATGGATGAAACTCGCGGCTGAAAAACTTCCTGAGATTGCTCCACAGCGAGCTGATGATATATACGAACACCGTACTGATGAATACATACACTCAAACGCACTCGATAAAAATCGACGCGCAGATGGAAGAAGTATGACTGAAATACGCCCGCTCTATGCACAAGCTGGTGGCATTTCAGATATGATTCATGGCACAGGAGTATTCTATCGAGGAGGGACTCATGTACTCTCAGCGCTCACGCTTGGTGGTCCTGGCGATGCACAGCTTATTGATACGATGGAGACTCGTGCTGAGAAAAAACGATTTATGCACCACTACAATTTTCCTCCTTATTCTGTAGGAGAGTCTGGTCGCGTTGGGGGACTCAATAGACGCATGATTGGTCATGGAGCACTCGCAGAAAAGTCGTTACGCGCTGTTTTGCCGACGAAAGAAGCGTTTCCATATACGATTCGCATCGTGTCTGAATGTCTCGCATCAAACGGCTCAACTTCGATGGCCAGTGTGTGTGCATCGACACTTGCAATGATGGATGCTGGTGTACCGATTACCAAACCAGTTGCAGGTATTGCGATGGGTCTTATGTCTGAACCATTCGTAAATAACCCAAGTGCACGCTATAAAATACTCACAGATATCCAGGGTCCCGAAGACCACCATGGAGATATGGATTTCAAAGTGGCTGGGACAAAAGACGGTGTGACGGGAGTGCAGATGGACGTAAAAGTTGATGGAATCCCTGTGAAAGTGCTCAGTGAAGCATTCGCGCAAGCAAAAGATGCTCGCATGCAAATCCTTGAGACCATTGTGAGCGCTATCCCGGCACCTCGCCAACACATTTCAGCGCGTGCACCAGAAATTCTCACTGTTAAAGTAAAAGTTGAGCAGATTGGTCTTGTTATTGGTCCTGGCGGAAAATCAATCAACGGTATTAAGGATGACACCGGAGTCTCGGACATCACCATAGAAGAGGATGGTACAGTATTTATTACCGGAACAAACGGTTCAGCACAACGCGCACGAGAAGCTATAGAAGGTCTTACTCGAGAATACGCTGTAGGCGACAAATTTGTCGGGGAAGTAACACGTATTGAAGACTTTGGTTGTTTTGTACGTCTATCTGGAAAGACAGAAGGTATGGTCCACGTATCTGAACTCGCTCCGTTTCGAGTGGATAAAGTGACCACTGTTGTTTCGCTCGGTGAGAAAGTTCCTGTTATGATTATTGATATCGATGAACGTAAGCGTATACGACTTTCGATAAAGGCAGCAGACCCAGAGTTTGCACTTAAGAAAGGAATTGCGCCTGCACCTCGAGCAAGTCATGGCGGACCAACAACCCCAACCAAATAACCTTTCACCAGAAGCAGAGCGAGCATTACGCCTTGCTGAAGAAATTCGCAGTGCAACAGGAATAGGGCTCGACCCCGAACAGCAGAAAGCAGCAAATGAAGCTTTGGCGCGCGCTCGACCGAAGGGTGTTGTGCACAGCATGCAGGCTGACATAGAGCGCGCGCAAAACGCACCAGCACCAAGCGCCACACCGGAACAAGCCACGCCTCAGATTTCTCTTTCAGATGCGTTGAAGGATGTATTTAAGCAACCCGAACAACCTCCACAAGCGCCGACACCTGAACAACCCCATGTAGATGACACAAAAAATGTCGCGAAAGATATACCCCTGACCTATCGAGAAGCAATTGAAGACGGCGCTGGATTAAATGTAGGGAGTACGCCGATAAATGGGATGATGCAAGCAGGGAGAGATGTTCCTGCGGTCCCTAAAGAGGCAGTCATACACACATTGAAATTTGATGTGCAGGATCTTGTAAAAAAGAAAAAGGTCTCGATGATTCGTGCGGTCGCACTCGAAAGTGACAAAAGTGCAAATGCAGAAACAATTAGTCGACCAATTGAGCTCAACAAAAAACAGTCAAATGTTGGAGTGTACATTCTTAGTACATTATTTTTTATTCTTGGCGTCATAGCAATTGGTGCAGTCATTTATGCACAAGGCAAACGAGCCGAGCAAGAACACGCAGAGAGTGAGCAATTGCTAAGCCAAAATACAATTGTGTTTTATGAGCACCAGCAACCGTTTGATATTACTGATTTGCAGCCATACGAATTAAAAGGGGGACTTGCTCAACTCCGTGAAAAACTCACCGCGACACTCGGCTCATTTACGTTGGTGCAAATGACTCTCCGACCCTACGATAAGGCAACGGGGCAGTACTATACACGCTACGCAACACTTCAGGACATTGTGGACACAATGAAGCCCCGCATACCTAAACAGCTTGCGACGATTTTATACCCAGAGTACATGTTTGCTGTTCACACAACAGAGGAAAATACGCCGATTATATTCCTGGTTGCCGAATCATACGACACAGCGTTTGCAGGCATGCTCGCATGGGAATCAACACTTGCGCAAGATCTGGCGCCATTTTTCCCAAGTCGAGGTGCAACGGCCCTCAATGGAAGTAGTACACGATTTGAGGACATGGCGGTCGACAATATTGATGCCCGAGTTCTGAGAGCGCCAAATAAGAAAGTACGTATACTGTATGCAGTTCTTGAGAAAAATGTAATTGTGATAACAAACAATATATACACACTCAAAGAGGCAGCTGCGAGACTCCACGCACGTACTAGCAACATGCGCGGGTCAGGCATTTAGGATTTAATTTCTTCTGGTACACTACAGAGATGAAATTCGACACACAGAAAGTTGACGAACTACTCGAACGCGAGCTTATGAAAATTGAGCTCGAACTCACTGACATTGGTTATTTTCATGTCCACGATGGTATTGGTTTTGTCGGTGCACCTCACGATATTACTCCTGAGCCAGGCGATTTGAACGAGATGGGAGACTTTGATGGTGTACAGGAAACCAACAAAGCACTCGCGGTAGAGCTTGTCGCACAAGTACGAGCCCTAAAACTCGCCCGCACTCGACTTGAAGAGGGAACATACGGCACCTGTGCTACATGTGGTAAGGATATTGAAAAGCAACGTCTCGCAGCATACTTAGGAGCAACGACTTGTATTGAGTGTGCATAGTATCTCGGTGCATTAAAATCCTCACGCTATACTTTTGCCTATGACTCGGCATTTTGGCAAGGTCTTGAGTGCTCAACCAACACTCCTTGATGCGCATATCATTACCATAGAAGCTGACTATACTCACGGTATACACGCATTCTCTATAGTTGGACTACCTGATAAAGCAGTTGAAGAGGCACGAGACAGAGTTGGTGCAGCGCTTAAAAATAGCGGCTTCTCTTCACCAAAGCACAGCAACAAGAAAGTTGTAATATCTCTTGCGCCTGCATCGGTAAAAAAGGAAGGTGCGTTATTTGATGTCCCCATCGCGCTTTCATATTTACTCGCATCTGAAGAGATACAATTTGATGGAACAGATAAGCTCTTTGTAGGCGAACTTGGACTCGATGGTTCAGCGCGTGCAGTGCACGGGGTACTGCCCATTGCACGCTCCGCACAAGCAAAAGGCATACGTGAACTCTATGTGCCCATTGCTAACTGCAGTGAGGCAACTCGAATTGACGGAATACATGTATTTGGATATGAATGTTTAGAAGATTTGGTAGCACACCTTAACACAAGACCTCGAGAAGATTCTGACATTCGTGCTGGAAAAGTTTTGAAACAAGCAACTACAATACGTTCACCAAAGAAAAAAGAACCAACTCGAGCATTTCTTGATGAAATTCGAGGTCAACATCAGGCAAAACGCGGACTGATGATTGCTGCTGCAGGAGGACATAATATTGCATTTTTTGGCCCGCCAGGAACAGGAAAGACGATGCTCGCTCAAGCACTGACCAGTCTTCTCCCATCACTCGACGATGAAGAGGCGATTGAGGTTCACAGTATTCATTCAGTAGCAGGGATATCTCGAGATGTTGATGATGAGAATCCTCCCATTCGTACACCTCATCACACGGGATCGTATGTTTCTATAGTGGGGGGCGGGACCATACCAAAGCCTGGAGAGGTGACCCTTGCACACCGCGGGGTATTGTTCCTCGACGAATTTGCAGAATTTGAACCGCGAGTCATAAACTCATTGAGGCAACCACTTGAGGATGGTGTTGTGACAATATCTCGCGCACGTGGCTCCGTTCGTTTTCCTTCGCGCTTTATACTTGTCGCTGCGCTCAACCCATGCCCGTGCGGACACGGAGATGGACCACGGTGTACCTGCAGCGCTCATGCACGCCAAAAGTATAAACAAAGAATATCTGGTCCTATTGTTGATCGTATTGATATGTGGATTGAGGTACTCCCCGTGTCCCACGATGAACTCCTGAACGCGAAAACGACCGGCACCGAAGAAACGACTCGCGCTCAACGTGCAGTAGTAGATGCACGGAAAATGCAAAGTGATCGATATGCTAATGAAACTTTCTCTCTCAACAGCGCTCTCGGGGCTCAAATGATGCACGCATACATATCTCTCAGTGAACCACAGAAGGCAATCCTCAAGAAGGCGTCAGAGCGTATGCAGTTGTCTCCGCGTGGCATTCACCGAGTTATGCGTTTAGCGCGAACAATCGCAGATTTAGAAATGAGCCCGGCCATTACTGACCCTCACATTCTTGAAGCGCTTCAATATCGCGCAAAACTCTAAAACTGCAATTTAGAATGGGTTCTGAGCTCCACGAACCTCAAAGTGGAGGTGCGGCCCTGAAGATTTACCAGAGTTTCCTGAATAACCGACGAGTTCACCTTGTTCAACTGTCTGTCCTGCTTCAACTGAAACTTGTGACAAGTGCGCGTACAGTGTCTGCGTTCCGTTGCTGTGACGTATCGCAACGTATGAACCATATCCACCATTCCACGCGAGAGGCTTCGCAAGTATGACCTCGCCAGCGGCTGCTGCAATGACTGGTGTACCTACTGGAACTCCTATATCAACAGCATTATATCCATGAAGGCCTTGTGTACGGATACCGAGGCCTCCGAGCGGGTTCGCATAAAAACCGACATATCGAGGAGCATCCTTACCTATGACCTTTGCAATTTTTCGAGTAGTAGTCTTTTTCGGCTCCTCAGGTATCTCACCATGCGGCACAATGACTTCAGTCCCCGCAGCGAGTTCCTCATCGGCACCAACCCCGTTGTAGTCGGCAACTTCTTGTACATCACCGCCATACTTCTTTACAATATCGCGAACCGTACCACCTCGCTTGACGGTGTACCGTATACCAGAGACAGGGAGAATAACGAGTTTCTGTCCAATCTTTATAGTGTTGCTTTTGAGGTCGTTCGCCCAGCGAATAGTATTCTTTGAAACATTGAACTGCTTCGCGATACCCTCAATAGTATCTCCCTTCTGTACGGTATACACAGTAATTTCACCATTCTTTGTTCCTTCGGTGAGGTCTGTAATGGTACCTGCTGGACCCATGTCAGAGACAAGCGCTGAACCAATGACTGTAATATCGCCTCCGCCCACGGCCACGGGGTCAATATTCCGCGTTGACTTGGGAAGTGGAATTGTTTGTGAGGTATATTCATCGCCCGATTCATAGACAATCGGATCATCATTGAAAACACTCATGATTTTGCTGAAAATCGCTGCATCGGTGCGCTGAGGTAGCGCAGCCATTACGCAGCAGAGTAGAGAGATGCAGGTTGAACGTATGAGTGCCTTGCGACGCATCTGCCTACGGGCAGCAACATGTAAATGATATGTTTCTATACTCAAATGTTAAGGGGTAATCTCTCGTTCGTTCGTATGTTCGCTCAGTTGGTTCAATCGGGTGTATCCCGCGTCTTACTATTGTACCCCGCTTTGGGGGTCAAACGTAAGCGTCAGAAGCCTACTGTGGATAGGTAAAAGTGTCAACCGAAAAACACAAAAGAGTAGTTTTGTCAACTATTTTTTGCTATTATGGGCTTATTTAAAGCCATATTCATATACCCTTTAAAAACGTAGGGCTATATATCTGTCAGGGTGTCAACCTTGGCCCCTATCTGGGTCAACCGGTCGGCGATACGTTCATAACCGCGTTCTATAGAGTAGACATTCCGCAAGACTGAAGTGCCTTTTGCAGCCAACATAGCTATAAGGACGATCATCGCGGGACGAAGTGCAGGGGGTGCTACCACCTGAGCACCCCGCAGTGGAGTAGGACCGGTCACAAATACTCGATGGGGGTCGGCGAGCTTCACATCAGCACCAAGACGATTCAATTCAGTAAAATATATGGCTCTGTTTTCCCAGGTCCAGTCATGAATCAAGGTCGTACCTTCCGCCTGAGAAGCAATCGGAACAAAGAAGGGTAGGTTGTCGATGTTGAGCCCCGGATAAGGAAGTGGATGAATCTTCACTGGTGAAGCAACAAGTTGTGAAGGGTGCACCGTTATGTCCACAAGCTTTGTCCTCCCGTTTTTTGCAAGATACGGCTTACTCAAAGTAGTTGTGAGACCCATGTATGACAGCTTTAGTAGTTCAGTTTCAAGAAAATCTATAGGTGCCCGAAGTATAGTTAGCTTTGAGTGTGTTGTCGCAGCAGCTGCAATAAACATCATGGATTCAATCGGGTCCTCACTATTATAGTGTTCCACGTTCATGAAGATATCCTCCACCCCATGAACGGTGAGCGTGGTCGTGCCGACCCCATCAATCCGTACTCCAAGCTTCTCAAGGAAAAAACACACGTCCTGGACTTGATAGTTTGGTGGAGCGTACTTGATTTGCGTTATCCCCGGGACGAGCGCCGCAGCCAAAAGAACATTAATTGCAGCAGTATCGCTTGCTTCGTACATTATAATTTCAGCAGGAGCTAGATTCTTACTTGTGACAATATATTCATGCTGAGTTGTTTCAATATCTACCCCCAGTGCCTTAAGCCCGTGTTCGTGTGCTGAGATGGTTCTCTCTCCCATATTACATCCGCCGGCGTGTGGGAGCGCAAACTTCTTTTCTTTATGGAGCAAAGGTCCGATAAGCATGAGTACTGATCTCATTTTCTTTGCAGAGTCAGCGAGAATCGTGTCGATGGAGAAGCGTTTTGGCGGAGTAATCTTTATTGTTTGTTCGCCCTGATGCTCGATGGTGACTCCTATACTTTTAAGCACCTCGAGCATACGTGCCACTTCTTCTATCTTTGGAATGCCGTGGAGGACCGTCGTGCCTTTATTTAAGAGGGAAGCCGCAAGAAGCCCGAGCGCACCATTTTTTGATGTATTCGTCGTCACAGACCCCTTAAGCTGATGCCCTCCTTCAATACGAAAATCGGTGCTCCGGGAAAGAGAGAGGATTTTGTGGTTTAGTACATCACTAATCTTGATAATCTGTGAAGTAGATAGGTTTTGTTCACCCTTTTCAATACGCGCTACGGCACTTTGACTCGTGCCGAGTTTTTCTGCAAATTCCTTTTGCGTTAGTCCTTTTTTTTGTCGCAAATCGCGAATGAGTAAAGCAATCTTCTCATGAGGATTATGAGGGGTCATACGACGAGTATATCATACATGATATATAAAACGTATGTAGAAACACTGCCTACTTTTATTCATACGACACTCTCGTGTGGTACAGTACCGCGATGAATTCAATCCTCAACGACGCACAAAGACAGGCAGTACTGCACACGACTGGTCCACTACTCATTATTGCAGGTGCAGGGACAGGAAAGACAAGAACGATTACCGAACGAATTGTCCACCTCATTAGAAGCGGTGTCGCCCCCGAAGAAATTCTTGCAATCACATTCACAAACAAAGCGGCAAAGGAAATGCGAGAGCGAGTGCATGACCTCATTGTGAAAGACACTGCAATAAATCGACCCGTTGACGCACTCGCGACGGGGATGACAAAACCGTTCATGTCTACATTTCATTCGCTAGGAGTTGCTCTGCTGCGTGAGTTTGCTCACATAATGGGTTTGAAGCGCCACTTTACTATCTATGACCGAACTGAGAGTTTGCGTGCAGTAAAGGAAATTATTATTGAGTTAGGATATGACCCGAAGGCGTACGAACCTCGCCAGATATTGAGCATCATCTCAAGAACAAAAGGTGATGGACAGACATACGAACACCTCCTTCGGGATTCAAATAATCCCTGGAGAACACTCGCAGGGTCTGTTATGCGACTGTATGATTTAAAACTTCATCATGAGCACGCGCTTGATTTTGACGACCTCTTATCGAAAGCAGCTACTCTCCTAAAAGAACACCCGGATGTGCGCGAATTACTCCATCGCCGATGGAAGTATATTCACATTGATGAATACCAAGATACAAATGCGATTCAATTTACTATCGCAAAAATGCTTACCGGCCCACAAAACAATATTTGTGCAGTTGGCGATACAGACCAACTCATCTACTCATGGCGCGGAGCGCAGCTTGAGAACCTGCTTTCATTCGAAAGTGAATTCCCCGGCACAACAGTGATCGTGCTCGAAGAGAATTACCGCTCAACACAGCGAATTCTCGACGCTGCAAATGCAGTGATCGAAAAAAATGTAAAGCGTAAATCGAAGCAGCTCTACACGAAAAATCTAGAAGGGGCACACATCACACTCCACCAATCATACACAGGTGACGACGAGGCTCGTTCGGTTGCTGAGTCAATCCGCACACTCATACAAGAAAGCGTACCTCCAAGCTCCATCGCTATTTTGTATCGAGCAAACTTCTTGTCGCGCGCACTTGAAGACGCGTGCTTGCGTCACGATATACCTTATCAAGTGCTTGGTACCCGATTCTTTGAGCGACAAGAGGTGAAAGATGTACTTTCGTACATCCGCGCAGCATTAAACACAATCGCTCCAGGAGACTACGCTCGGGCAGCAAGTACACCACCACGAGGTATAGGGAAGACGACTCTTTCGAAGGTGCTTGTCGGAAATGCCGAATCACTCACGCAATCCTTGAAGGTAAAAGTCGCACAGTTTGAATCACTCCTCGCGCGAATCAAAGATGCATGCAATACACTAAAGCCATCTGAGGTAGTTACCTATGTAATCCAAGAGAGTGGCCTCGACGCGCATTACAAAAAGGATGCTACGGACGGAGAGGAGCGAATACAAAACATGCGCGAATTAGTAACACTCGCAACAAAATACGACGCCGAGACAATCCCTGAAGGTATTGCTCATTTTCTTGACGATGCTGCGCTTGCTGCTGACCAGGATTCTCTGGAGGGCGAGCATAATTCCGTCAAACTCATGACCATTCATGCTGCAAAGGGGCTCGAGTTTGAACATGTATTTCTTGTTGGTCTTGAACAAGGAGTATTCCCGAGTGATCATGGCGATGAGCATCGTGATGAGGAAGAGGAGCGCAGACTCATGTACGTCGCGATTACTCGCGCAAGGAAAGAGCTCCATCTTTCTTATGCGATGATGCGTACAATATATGGACAAACGCATGTAACCATTCCATCTGAATTTATATCTGATATCCCTGCAGAACATATCGCTAATACTGCACCACAACAGAGCGGCGAAGGGCGGTCTATGGACCTTATTGATTTTTAGTCGTATAAGAAGGTATGGTATTTGCGAAAAAAAGTCTGGGCCAACACTTTCTTACATCCGAAAAGGCACTTCGACAGATTGTGGCTTCTGCACAACTGACCCCCACCGATACCGTGCTCGAAATAGGGCCAGGTAGAGGCGCTTTGACTATCCCACTGCTCAAGACAGGGGCACGGGTCATTGCAGTCGAGAAAGATGAAGACATGGTGAAACACCTCGAAGAACATTGCGCTGAAGCACTACAAGATGGCTCACTTGTACTCATAAAAGGGGATGTGCGCGCAGTTGATGCTGATACACTCGACGCACTCGTTTCCACAAAAACATATAAAGTTGTTGCAAATATCCCTTATTACATTACCGGTGAAATACTTAGACAATTTCTTACCATTGAACCCCAACCAACAAGCATGACCCTTCTTGTTCAAAAAGAAGTTGCTCAGCGGATTGCCCGAGACCCGAAAGAGAGCATCCTATCATTGTCTGTAAAAGTGTACGGCATCCCTGCATATATTGACACCGTACCTGCTGGAGCATTTAGTCCGCCACCTTCAGTCGATTCTGCAATTCTACACATACATTCAATATCAAAAAACGCATTTGAAGAAACGAGCGAGCCAGATTTTTTTAGAGCAGTAAAAATTGGCTTTTCGTCGCGACGAAAACAGCTTCGTGTAAACTTACGCACACACTATACTGACGAATCAATACATGAAATGTACTCTGCATGCGCACTGCCCCACGATATTCGTGCTGAGGATATTCCATGCATGCAATGGATTCAGATGGTCCAGCACCTCAAAGCACACTAGTATTCGCACTACTGGCTACTGCCCATAAACAAAATAAGTAGGCCCGGGTGAACAATGAGTGGGAGCACTGACTCGATACAGAAATAGGTTGGGCCTGCTGCACCAAGGAGCCACTGACCTGAGCGACGCGGTGGACCGAATTGATATGTTTTTGTAACTTTTGGAGACCATAGGTATGGACCACCGCGAGGTGCTCCGAGGTTTGCATACACAACGTTGTTGATACAAAAGATTATGCGACCAATCGCACCTCCAAAATAGACTATTGCGTCAGCTCTTTGCGGTACCGCCACACATGAGATGGATACAAAACATATTGCAACCAAGAAACTTGATATACACCGTTTCATAGAAATAGTGTAGCACGTGCTTTTAATTCTCAGATATACTATCCACCATGAGAACATGGTTTGGCATTATCGGTAGTTTATGCATCGGACTGCTTGTAATCATTGCGCTCGTTGTGAACAAACCAGCTCCGACTCGCCCTGAACTACAGTTTGAAGATGGAGGCGTTGTTCAAGAGCAGGAAGAACAACACGAGTACAAGCTCTGGAGACCAGAAGACACCCGGATAAGTGACCAGGACTCCTTTGGCGAAGGGTGGGAAAATCGCATCATACGCGATAAAAATGTTGCGGAAAAGTACAAAAAACCGACCGATGCTCCATCAGCACAACCCAAAGGAACACCAAGTGATACCCGCACACCAGTCGAGTATGTCCAAGTGGGAGATATGTGGAAATCAAACAAGAAGATTGAGCTCAATAATTGGGAAAGTACACCTGAAGAAGACGCGGTAAAAAAGACCATTCGTGCGTTTGGCAATGCAGTGGGAACAAAAATACAAGGTTTCACCATTTCTCATGGAACCCAAAATGACCGCCTCGGTGCTTTTGTCATCGAACGTTCAGAGTCAGACAAAAAATACATTGAATCTCTTGCGAATGACTATGATAACTTGGCTCGATCTATTGAAGGTATTGATTCACCTTCAGCATTTTCTGAAGAACATAAAGCATTTGTTGCTGGATACCACAGCATTGCTGATGGTCTTCGTGTTTTGAAGCGCGCAACAGATGATAAGAGCACCTATGAACACATGCTTACTTACAACACTCATGT
>CAZGUV010000013.1:0-23668 GCA_964528735.1 uncultured Candidatus Saccharibacteria bacterium
CCTCAAGGTAGTGCGTCTGCCAGTTTCGCCACCTGCGCAATGTCGTGCATTCTACAAGCACTTTGCAAAAAGGCAAGAAAAAAGCCCCGAAGGGGCTTTTCTTATGCGGCTGTTGTTTCTGTAGGAGTTTCCTTTGCCTGAGCAGCTTCTGCAGCTGCAGCTTCTGCGGCAAGCTCTGCCTCTCCTTTTGTCGATACTCCCATGATTTTCATCTTTCGGAGCGCTCGCTTTTGTTCTCGAGATACTGCCTCACGGATGTAGTAGAGCTTTGCTCGACGTACTTTTGATCGGCGTACAATCTCAATCTTGTCGATGCCTGTTGCGTAGAGTGGGTATGTCTTCTCAACACCAACACCACTGGTAACTTTTCGAATAGTGAAAGATGCTCCAGCTTCAGCACCGTGCTTTGTTGCGATGCAAAGACCTTCAAACGCCTGGAGGCGATATTTTATCTTTGTTTCCTTCTTTTTCTCATCATAGACCTCTTCAGCAATTTTCTGCCAAACGCGTACTGTATCGCCACTCTTGACGCCGAGGTTCTTGCGCTCCTCCATGTTTACTGGGGAAATAGTAACTCCTGATTTCATGGGCGGTAATCTAACACATCCAACCCGAGAACGCAACTAAAGTAGGTTCTAAGCCACGATTCGCGTGAATTGCGGGGGCAATGGAGCGGTATATTCCTTTATGGTCCCATCAGGGAGTGGAAATGAGAGTTTGTAGGCGTGGAGAGCAATTGTCTCGCACCCAAGACCTCCCCCCAAGCTTCCTGCATAGAGCGGATCGCTGACAATCGGATGATGAATTGCCTTCATGTGAACCCGAAGTTGGTGAGTTCTCCCTGTTTCAGGAAACATTGCAATGTAGCTGTACCCATTACTGTTCCAATCCGAAAAGTGATGAGTATTGATTGTGAGTCGTGACAACACAGAAAAGCGAGTACGCGCATCGCGCATTGTCCCCTTTGCCCCTCGTTGCGCCGAAAAGCGTCGGAAATCTGACGAACTTCTTCCAATCGGTTTATCGACGAGACCGCTCGACTCAACGATAACACCGTGTACAAACGCGCGGTATTCCTTCTTGATTGTCCTTTCTTGAAACTGCGTTTTCAGCCACTCATACATATCCTGATTTTTTGCTATGACAAGCGCACCTGTCGTGTCCCTATCGAGACGATGTACAATCCCTGGTCGGGGCATCGCTGTACCATCTGGTGACTGCCACGGTTCACCAACAAGCGCAATATCAGGACGTCTTTCAAGTATCCATTGCACCAAAGTTCGCAACTGTGTTTTCCCATCTGGATGAGTCAAACATCCGACCGGTTTGTTTATCACCCAATAGGAGTCAGTCTCATCTATAACCACCACATCATCAAACATAAATGCATACTAGCATAGAGGCTCCCATTGTTTCAGAGGGTGTTCTATGGTACAAACTCCAGACGCGCGATTAGCTCAGTTGGTAGAGCAATCCGTTTACACCGGAAAGGTCGGGGGTTCGAGTCCCTCATCGCGCACAAGAAAAGCCGCATCTGCGGCTTTTTATCTGCCGATGAGAAAAGCACCTTCGTGCCTTTCGAAGGGACTCGAACGGCGGAGGCATATTTTGTACACAAAACAGTCGAACTGCGTCCAGCAACACTTAGGTGATTCAACTTAGTGATCGCGGGACGAGTCTCATTGCTTAAAATAAGACAATTTCCGCACCATTTGCTATACTGCGCTTATGCATCAACTCGTTCAATACACCCGAAAATATATCGGTGAAATCGTGTACGGCTCAATCGATGGTACGGTCACAACATTCGCGATTATCGCAGGCACTGCAGCAGCGTCACTTCCACCTCAGATTGTTCTTATCCTCGGATTTTCAAACGTACTCGCTGATGGTTTTTCAATGGCTTCATCAAATTATCTATCTGCAAAGGCGTCAGCAGAGCGTGACGGATCAGTGCAGAGTACGCGCGCCGCACTCATGGCATCGTTTGCAACCTTCTTTTCTTTCATCACGATTGGGTCGATACCCGTACTCCCCTACATTGCTGCGCTGCTTAACATGCTCGACAGACCTTTCTTCGTCTCAACTCTCGCTACCGGTCTCACTTTTGTTGGTATTGGCTACGCACGAAGTTTCTTGACTGGAGGTAGCAGCATCCGCGCTGCTGTAGAGACACTCTGCATCGGTGCTACTGCAGCACTCGTTGCATACGGAGTCGGAACATGGATTGATAGTTTGGTGCATTAAAAGCCCCCATCTCTTTCATGCAAAGTATTGTCTTTCTTGAGCGGAATTGAGGTATACATGCTTCTTGTGCATTCTACTTCTTACAGTTAGTATGCCTCGACGCCCCTGTAGTTCAATGGATAGAACTGCGGACTTCTAAGCCGTTAATGTAGGTTCGATTCCTACCGGGGGCACAGAGTAAACCAGCACTAGCGAAGCTCTGGCTTTTCGTCTTCTGGAAGAGAAGGCATTTCTATAGGTCGATTATTTGTTGGCTTATCTTTTGCGTCAGCTGGTGCTGTTACAGGCGGCTGAATTTTTTCAAGCTCTATATAAAAACTAGATCGCTTATTTTCAACATACACTTGCGCATCTTTGTATGTCGCAGGGTCATACATGAGCAAAACTTCTTCGTCGAGTTTTTTCTCCTGCTGTGTTTTCTGCCCTTCCATTCCAAGACGCACATTAGTGTACACATACGAAGCGCCGATAAGCTCAGCGAGTAGTGTCAGCGTACATACGCATAATATAAGCACCCACAAAACAGGCGCACGTGGTGTATCTGCAATGCTTTGAAGACTCGCGAGTATGTGCTTGATATGTTCCATACTTATTCTTTACTTCCTCCTCGTTCTGTTAAGGTAGGCAAAAACACGACAACATTACTCACCCAATCAGAAGAAGCGTTTGTTCCTGCATCACGAGTGCGGAGTGATACTGATTCCGCGTTACTTAGTACCGGTAACTGCTCAAGGAGTTTAATGGTCTGGATTAGCGAATCCTGAGAACCTCGCAGCTCAAGTGATACAGAGACAGAGGCGAGCCCTTTTGGCTGAGGTAGCGACGATACTTCTGAACCTCCAGAAGGAGTCGTGCCTTCTTCATCTGCACTTCTGCGCGAGCGTTTTTTTGTTTGAGGCGCACTCTCGGTTATACCGAGCACCTTTATCGATGTGCCTGTCCGTTTGCGTATCTGTTCAATATCGTCAAACACATGCACGAGTGTAGATTTGCCGACAAACGCGCTGCGAATAGCCTCGCGCTGTTCTCGGGTTGTTCGTGCAAGTGCATACACTTTCGTATCCATGATGAGCGCAGTTTCATTCCGCGAGTTTGCGGGAGAGAAAATATTTGTTGCATGTGTCGTCAATGCACGGATAGAAAATGCATACACTGAGACACACACAAGAGTGAGAACAACTCCAATAAGCCAGCCCCATGTGCGAATAGTGTTCATCATAGTGGTATTTGAATAGTCACTGTAAAGACAAACACGCCCTCGCGCCCAGCAAGATCTCCGATAGGAAGCACGACACTTTCAAAGAGCGGTACTGACTCCAGCGCTCTGACGAAAGAGACAAGATGTTCTCGAGTCTCTGTTCTCCCCCGAATCGCGAGGGTATTGCTCGCCTCACCGCGAGCAAAAGTCATGTCATCAATACGAATTGCCGGATGTTGTACGAGTACCGCATCAAGCGCACTGTACACATCTGAAAATGTTTTTGACTTAGTGAATTTCTGTACATACTGAGCGACAACAGCATCGTCTTCGAGTTCCACCTGCATCTCTTCTGCAAGTTCATGAGTTTTTTGCTCTGTCTTCACTTGTTCTGGATCTTTAGCGACCCGAATCATCGTAAACGAATACGCCGGAATAAGTGTGAGTAGTCCGATAATGAGCAGGAGCACTGACGCGACTCCCCACACAAACGCCGCACTATTGAGTACTCGCTTTCGATGGAAACCACGCATGTCTTCTGGGAGTAGGTTCAGCATATTATTCACTTATGTTGCGCATCAAAAGCCCTACCGAAGTCGCGAGGCGCAGCGAGTCAGGACGAGAGACCGTTGGAATGTGTTGATCATACGAAAAGAGTTTGTGCCAGACATCACCGAGCTCAACAGGCACACGCAGCTCACTCGCCACCCACTCAGCAAACCCCGGGACACCAATTTCCCCACCGCACAATATAATTTTACTGATTGGTGGTGTTGGGACTTCTGATGTTGGATGCGACTCAGATAAAAAGTGTATATACCCCCGTATTTTTGTAGACCAATCAGAAAGACATGCGTTCATGAGTGGCTGGACTTGTGGGTATAGCTCTCGTACCGCAAGACCATGCTGAAGTTTGAGCGCCTCAGCCTTTGAAATATCATTTTCTGCGATCGAAAGGAGTGCCTCGGTAGTGCACTTTCCTCCCTCCTCAATAGTCGAAGTAGAAATTGGCACCCCATTCAATACCGCGGTTATGCCTGTTCGCGTCCTCCCCACATCTATCAAGAGCACAGTCCCCGTACTATCATCAGGCACACACGCACGAACGGCGGCATGGACTTCAGTCTCAAGTGCTCGAACAGAAAATCCTGCACGAGATACAGCTTCAAGGTACCCTTCACTCTTTTTTGAATCATACGCGGTCACACTAATGTACCGAGCCTTTCCCTCAACACGTGGAATCGTCACAAAATCATAGACGACCTGTTGTTGAGGAAGTGGCACGTGTTCAGACATGCTAAATTCAACTGCCGCGCGAACTTGTTCTGCAGTCTGTGATGCCGAAAGCGAGATGGGATAAATATAAGCAAATTCTTCAGGGAGTGATACATAGACTTCGCCTGCACTGTGACGCACGCCAATTCCCTTTAGTATTTTTGTGAGCTCTTCTGGCTTTGCGATATCGCCCGCTTTTATAACTCCAGGAGGAAGCTGTACTTGCACAAACTCGTCAGGAACAAGCATATTCCCTTTTCGTGTAAGAGATAGGTATTTTACTGATGATTCAGAAATATCGAGCGCTGCAGCCAATGGATTCATGAACTGTGGTGGAGGGAAAAAGCTCGACAACACCGTGCTTGTTTTATGAATGAAAGACTGCGACACCATGCATCGAGTATAGCATCGCCCTCATCATTGAGCGCCGTTCTGTACACAGAATGAATCTACCGAATGCAGGTACCAGGTGGTACAGCAATATCAGGATGCATTAACGCAAATCCTGAACCAGGAGTGTTCGCGTCAAACGACATTGCAAGTAACATCCCCTGACTCTCTACTCCTTTTATAATGCGCGGTTCAAGATTGACTATGTATGGTACTTGGAGTCCAACAAGAGACTCTGGGTTTCGAAACTCCTTAATTCCTGAAACTATAGTGCGTGTGCCGAGAGCACCAAAATCAATAGTGCATTTGAGAAGTTTATCTGTATCGGGCACTGGTTCGACTGTCAGAATAGTACCGATACGAATATCCATCTTAGAAAAGTCCTCGTATTTAATAACGGGCTTTGTTGCTGTTACAAGTGATGCTGGTTCCATAGTGGCATAGTACACGCATCCCTATGAAAGATGCAACTAACTACGCACTCTCATTATCAAGTACTGATTGCAAAATGAGCGCAGCTGCAGTTGCGTCTACGTGTCGAGTCCCTGCACGGCGTCGCTGTCGAGACACTGCACCGCGCGGAGCTCCTTCTTCAAATGAGTGGAGTCTGCGTGCGTGCGCAGACGTGTAGCCCTCCCATGCAAAGATGACATCGTGACCAGCCTTTCGTATCACATCACCAAGAGATTGCGCATGCTCTGCAACTGGGTTTTTTGTGTTGCTACGACTGACCGAATCACCAATTACAACCCTCTCAATCCCCTCATCCACGATGAGTTGTAGTATTTTTGCAGTACTCCCCTCTTGAACTTCAACAACACTATAAGGAAAGGCAACCGAGCCGCCCATGTCTGAAAGCGCAATACCGATACGTTTTGTGCCGACATCTATCCCCATATATTTCATCGAAACAGTATACAAGACCCGCGAGCATCGTACACTAGATGCATGCGTATCCGTCAGATACATGCGACCATCGCCATTCTCAGTACATTGACTCTTTTTTCGATTGGGTACTGGTACATAAATGAGACAAGCGACGGATACCGACCACTTCTTCCCATACCAAAAGGCGAACGTGTGCCCTTTGGACCTCGAGCAGTCTATATTGAAGAGCGCACCGAGTACGCATCAATATCGGGTAGTTACCCACAATTTGACCACGGATCTGTTGCGCTCAATAACGAAATACGAAATGTGGTAAAAAATGCGATCGAAGAGCACAAGACAATGAGCGAAGCGAATTGGAAGGCGATGCAGGAAACGGCAGACCCCACAGAAGAAGCTCGCCCGACTCCGCAAGAACTCTTCCCGTTTACAGTGCGCTTTGAAACGACAGTGAGCAACGAATCGCTGATTAGTGTCATCATTCATATCGCTCAATACTCAGGAGGTGCGCACGGGACTACAAGCATGTACACATTTACATACGATGTTGCCCACAAAAAAATGCTCACACTCAAAGATATTTTCCAAGAGTACCCCGACTATTTGGAGAAGCTTTCAATTGAATCAAGAAAGCAGCTCGCCGAACATTTTAAGAGTGTCTCTGGCGACGAAGCCCCTACACTCGATTTTCTTAAAGAAGGCACGGAACCGAAGCCTGAGCTCTTCTCACTGTTCACCATCTCTCCAGAAGAAAACATGCTCACCGTGTACTTTAGTGTCTACCAAGTCGCACCGTATGCGTATGGAGAGCAACGCATTATTGTCCCCCTTCCTCGCACTGACGAAACCCCTGAATGGCTGAAGTGATATGGACATCACCTCAATTTTTGTCTGCACCCTAGCGCTACTGCTTCTCTACATTCTCTACACCGATGGAGCACATTTTGGAAAGAAAGTCGTGCGTGCCTTTTATTGGTTTTATACTCCATTCTATGATTCAGGAAAGCTCTTAACACGTTTGCGAAATCGACAAGTGCGAGAAATGCTACGCACGCATATATTACCACTGAGTGGTACTCATCTTGACGTCGCTACAGGCACTGGAAGAATAATCCGTATTCTACTCGATGAAAAAGGGTGGTCAGGTACGCACCTCGGTACTGATTACACGAGACGGATGATTCACTATGCGATGGACAAAACTCCACTTGAGAAGCGGTACCGCGTATCGTATGCGTACGCAGATGCAAACACGATAGACTGCGGGAGCTTCACACTAGTGACATGTTTTGAGGCGCTCGAGTTGTTTGACTCTCCGATTGCGGTGCTCAAGCGCCTCATGAACCATGTCGAACCTGGTGGATATATATGTTTTACAAAATTACGTGAATATTTTGTACCTCTCATCCCTCGAAAAGGATTTTCTAGAAAAGAGGTCGAACGCATTGCGAAAGAATCTGACATAGAAATGCTCGTATATAAAGCACAGCTTGGCTCTCGATATGAAATATGTATCGGGAGAAAACTACCAACTCCCGCTCGCACCACCACCTCCAGATGAGCCCCCTCCAAAACCACCGAAGCCTCCTGAACTACCACCAAAACCTCCCCCACTCCCTCCACCAATCCACCACGGGTGGTCATAGCCATTTCTCACATCATGCTGATAGGTACTTGAAACAATATAGTCAAAAAATGCTCCAAACGCGGTCAACCCCGCAATCATGAATGCGTAGGTGATGAGAGAAAATCCAAACGGATCAAAGAGTGCGACTCCGCTACTACCGACAAACCCAAGCGCTCCTCCCGGCCACCACTCTTTTGTTCTACCCAATATTGCCGCTCCCCATTGAATGATAAAGAGGCCAAAGAAAACAAGCGGAACAACCCAGTCACCCACATTTTCCTCAGTTACTGACTCTGCTGTGTATTCGCCTTTTACTGCTTCGATGATTGATGTGACTGCTCCCCGTGCTGCGCCATCATAGTCACTATTTTTTAGTGCTGGCACCATCTGATTTCTGATGATGCTGTCAGCAATACTGTCGGGGAGCGCGCCCTCAAGACCGTATCCAACTTCAATGCGCACTTTTCTATCCTCAATCGCGAGCAACACCAGCACTCCATTGTCTTTGTCTTTCGTACCTATTCCCCATTCCTGAAAGAGTTTTTCTGCATAATTTTCAATATAGTCGTCACCAATCGTAGGCACTGTAACTACCGAGATTTGATTTGATGATACTGTTTGTTCAGCGCTAAGCACAGATTCAAGCTCTGCCTGAGTACTGTCTGTGATGACGTTTGCAAAATCATTCACATAGCCAGTCGGTGAACCGGGAGATGTATACGCAAAAACAGCACTGGGTAGTAGCGCGGTGAGGCACACTACGAGTGCTGTTTTTTTGAACATACTAGTTAAAGTCTACTTTCGGTGCATTTTCTGCTCCGTCTGCTGCTTCAAACATTTCACGTGAGCCAAATCCAAAGAGTGATGCGACAAGTCCCCCCGGGAATCGCTTTGTAGCGATTTGGTAGACTCCGACTGCTTCGTTGTATCGTCCTCGCTCAACTGAGATACGATTTTCCGTCCCTGCATTTTCTGCCATGAGTGCTTGTACTGTTTCTACCGAGCGAAGTTGTGGATAGTTTTCCATCACGACAAGGAGTCGCGCAAACGCTGATTCGATTTGATTTGCCGCTTCTACTTTCTGAGAGGTTGTACCTGCTCCTGCATATCGAGTGCGAGCTTCTGCTAGTGCTGAAAATACTTCTTTCTCTTGTGACATCGCTCCCTCCACTGCTCCGACAAGGTTCGGGATGAGATCGAGTCGTCGCTGGTATTGTGTTTCGACTTGCGCCCACTGCGTATCAACCGCCTGTGCCTTTGTAACAAGCGAGTTGTACGTTGTCATCACCCATATAACGGCGATAACAAGGACAATAATTGCGATACCCTTTCCGCTCAATAGTTTAACAAATTGTTGCGGTGCCTGAGCTGGTACCGGCTGGTTTTGTGTTTGTGGTTCCATGAGGAAATAGTACCAAAAACAAGGGGGGTGTAAAGGAAGGAGCAACTCATTATTCTCTAAATTGGCCCAGTGGCACAACCGTCGGCACCTCTGCAGATATCGCCCCCACCTCATACGCTCGCTCTTCAGTTGGTGCGATGGTTTGGTTGGTCAGTGTTTCTGAAGTGAATATTCCTGATGCAGGGTCAATAGTTCGTGCGTATATATCGAAGGTATCAGTGGTGTCCGTAATCTGTGGGTTTTCTGCAAGAAAGGCTTGGTTGTCTCGAGCTGAGACATAGTATCTGACTGTTTCTCCTTCAGGGACGAATATCCACTCATGGATGCCTTGATTGTCTCCTGAGACGATACTGCCTGCGATTTGGTTCTCGTACTCTCCTGTTTGATAGTTCACACCGATGTGGCGACCGTCTGGGGTGATGGCGTGGAGGTCGAGGTCGGGTTGAACGTCAGATTCAGATGGCGCATAGAAGGGATAGAAGTGGGCGCAAGATTCAGGATAATTTCCGTATGTTCGTGATTTATTTACATAATAGCAAGCCTCACCTTCGCGAATTATGAATTGATTTACAATGATTACACATCCGTACACAAGAAACACAATGACAAGAATTACTCTTGCAATTTTTGTTAGTCGAAAGAACAAGGTCTTTTTAAAACCTGAATCTTTTTTGCGAAACATGTACACCGCACCCCATATGAGCGCAACGAGGGTGAGGCAGAGTATGAGGTGGAAAATGTCTTTAATATACGGAAGAATGAAAAAGACCGGATTAGGTGGCCGCATTGAGAAAAACCCAAATTGACTCGTCAAAGATTTTTCATGCGGATTCAAAACTACTCCTGTATGTCTTTGGGTTTGCTCAGCTATTGAAACATCACTAATTGCAATTTGAATTTGTTTCTTGCCATCTTGTGTCCGCGCATTCACAAGGGAGAACTTCACAAGATTGTTCCAATCAGTGTATGTAGGATTATCCGCTGAGAGTATTCCATTTGAAGGAACTGCAACCGTCCATTTTTCTGCGTAAAGATTACCCAAAAGCGTATAGCCGTACTTACTATTCCCAAATGTGTTTACATAATAAATAGGGGCATACGTGTTAAGCGCACCAGGTAATGCGCTATCCCATTCACTTACAGTTCGATTTCTGTGCTCAACAACGTAAAACCTTGAAGCGTCTGCACTCGTACTTTCACTCAAATTATATCGCGGCACAGCATCTTTATAATCATACTGCCCGAGTGCAGTGACCCAGAATGTTGGGTAGTCACTTTTTTTATATACCGAATATTGAAGCCACCCGAGAAATTCCTGAGTAAATGAAGACATGAGGCTAGGGGTTTTCCCGAAATCATTTGCGTTACCTTGGGCCATAACATCAAACGCGCCATGACTATCTTCGACATTATCTACATTCAACGGATTTCTGGAGTAAAAACCTGTTTTGTAAAGGTCAGGTGTAAAAGTTTCTTGCGGCGTCAATAAACCTCCAACGATATGCCCAAGCTCGTGAATATCTGTGCCGACATCAGTCGTCTCTGCTGAAATAAATGAATGAAAAGTAAAAAAATCATCTACTACCGGAATAGCTTGTGCACGTATGTACGCATCAACTACCCCGGTAGAGTACTTAACATGTACTGCATCATATTCTGCTACCGTGGGGCTTACGAAGGGTAAAATATCTTGAATGAGACTTGTTGCATGACGCCCCTCATAGTAGTCTTTTGTTTTCGCTGGATTAGTCACTTTGTACCACTCTCCACCGTTATCAAATATTGTAAATTGAAAATTAACTGTATTCTTTGAGACTTCTCGATAGTATTCAGTTACGCAGAAGTAGAAGTCTTCATAAAAACTTTTGTCATGCCCATGTGGGTAGGTCTTCTCTGGTATGAGTTTGCATGGTTGTGCGGTGATTGGGGTTGAGACATGTGATACATCGTATGGTTCTGCAAGGATGACGGCGACATTGAGGTTTCGCGGAACGCTGTCCGACGCATGTAAAAGAATAGGAGCGAGCAGAAGGCTCAAAAACAACAGAGCACCTTTCATCCATTTAGTATACCACTCGAATGCGCTAATACGTCACCAAAACCCCTCCCCCTTCTGTTGTCACTGTCGGTGATACAAATCCATCTCGAGTTGTTGTCGTATGTGAGTTTCCTGTCTTCACTTTGATTTTTGTCTCATCTTTCAGTCTCTTGTAGTTGAAGATATACCGCTCGACCCCATGAATAGTCACACGCGAGTCGAGGTCTTTGAGTTGGTTGTTTGCGCTGAGCGACCAGTCGTACATGATGGTGGTATTTGGCACTGAGGTGGTGACTCCGTTTCTTGTAATACTGTTGAAGGTGAGTTTGAGTTTCGTTGCAGACTCTTTGTATTTAGTGAGATTAATGGTGGTGATGTTTCCTGCTGCATCAGTGAGGGTGATGGTGTTGCCTGTGTGGGCAAATGTCGGCTGTTCATCGACAGAGTCCACCGCTGAAAGTACGACGTCTTTCAGGGTCATACTAAAAACGGTCTGCAGCTCTGGCGGTGTGCCGTCAGTGATGGTGAGTGTTGCGGGCACGAAGTCAGAGAAGGTGTATGTCGCAGATGCGAGAGAGCCTTCAGTACAAGTGATTGGGTAGATACCGACCGGTGATGTAGTTGTTGCGGTAGTTGTACATGATGCACTTCCTGTGGTGCTGCTTGCTGCTGTATCACTGTTCATAAAGCCTGAGAGCGTGTATGTGAGTGCCGGGAGTGGCTTTCCCTGTACCATCGTCTTGTCATGCGCTGTGACCGTGAGCGGTCGGATGATGATTGCAGGCTCGACAGTGAGTGTGCCGTCAACAAATGTAGTGAGTGCGTAGGTATTTGATTCGAGCGTGCCGACAGTACAGACAATCGGGTATGCACCTGGCGCTGAAGAGGGGCCCGCAGTTGTACTGCATGCGGGGGTACCATCTGTACTACTCTCCTTTGTATCACTTCCGAGAAAGCCGGTGATGGTGGTAGTGAGTGGTGGGACTGCCTGCCCTTCTGTCATGGTCTTGTCGTCAGCAGTCACGGTGAGTCGTGGAAGTATCGTGAGGACTCCTTCGGTGTAGGTTGTGATGATGTATGTAGATGAGCTCAGTGTACCGACAGTACAGGTAATTGGGTACGTTCCGATTGGTGAGGTGTTTGTTGCGGTTGTGACACAGTCAGGAGTGCCTGTTGTTGTGCTCTCCGCAGTGTCAGTGCCGAGGAAACCTCCGATTGTTGCAGTGAGTGTCGGGATATCACTACCTTCTGGAATAGTGAGGTCATCTCCGGTCACCGTGAGCGTCGGTGCGATGGTGAGGGTTCCACTTGTGTAACTGGCGATAGCATAATCTTCTGAGGCGAAGTCCCCTCGTGTGCAAGTAATCGGATAGGTACCGACTGGTGAGGTATTTGTTGCGGTTGTTGTGCACGCGATAGAACCTGTGGTACTACTTTCTGTTGTATCACTCTCCTCAAAACCAGAGAGTGTATATGAGAGCAGTGGGATTTCTGCGCCGAGCGGTATGCGCTGGTTGTCGGCTGTCACAGTAAGTGCACGCGTTGCAGTAACTGATGGATTTTCAGATGTACCAGAGAGTTCAAATGTTCTTTGTTCAGTTGGTTCAATTGCCTGATTTGTCAAAACTTCTGAAGTGGAGATTCCTATCGCTGGATCTATGGTGCGCGAGTAGATATCGAATGTGTCAGTTTTGTTTGTGAGATTTGAATTTTCTGCAAGAAAGGCTTGGTTGTCTCGAGCTGAGACATAGTATCTGACTGTTTCTCCTTCAGGGACGAATATCCACTCATGGATGCCTTGATTGTCTCCTGAGACGATACTGCCTGCGATTTGGTTCTCGTACTCTCCTGTTTGATAGTTCACACCGATGTGGCGACCGTCTGGGGTGATGGCGTGGAGGTCGAGGTCAGCATTTTTTCCATCACCTGTAGATGCATAAAAGCTATTTTTAAAACATTCTGAATTGTACGAAGTGCATTGTCTCCATCCGGAATAGTGGTGCGCACCGATTAGTGATACGATGTATAAAACTAGAAATGCAAAAAATGCAATTCTTATTTTTTTCTGGTGCTTATTTGTATACTTTCTATTTCCTTTTTTAACAAGATAAAGAATTATTTCAATAGAAATGAACAACCCAATGAGAGTTAGCATGGTCACAAAGAGCTCCCACCTAAAGAAAAAGGCGGCATCGGAAATAAGAATCGGCAATAGCTCACTCGCGCTTGGCCTTCCAATTTCTCCAAAAGTTTCATTCTGGGCTGTATTCTTAAAATCTGAGTTTGTACGTAATACAAAACCTTTCATGTGTTCACCACTTACTTCTTCAGTTAACTCACTCACTTTAACCTGAGTTTGTTGAAGGCCATTTACATTTCTATTCCCGACTACTGAGAAAGATACGAGATTATCCCAATCGCGATACACACCTTGATTTGTAGAGAGAACAGCACCCATCGGGGTTGTAATAGTATTGTATTCTAGTCTTGCTTTAAATTTGGTAATGGGGTTTGCCCAGCCATCATTCCCAAATAAACTGTTATGAAGTCCAGGCTGGACATAGTACAGAACAATTTTTGATGATTCACTCCCAGTCGGAACGGAGCTGTCCCACACTCCAAGAGTTTTATCTCTTTTCTCAATAATGTAGTAATTACTAAAATCTACCGATGATGATTCACTCAAATTGTATCTAAAAACGGGACTGCCAAATGATAGTTGCGAAAGCGGTGTCACCCATTGCGTTGGGTAAGAAGACTTACTAAATGTATCGTACTCGAGGAGACCAAGAAATTCTTGAGTAAATGAAGAAGGATGCGGCGGATTTGCTTGTGCTTCATTTAGATATCCTTCTGCCATTAAATCCCACTTTCCATTTGTGTGATCACCTAAAATAGAAATTGTATCTTCTACACTCATTCCCATCTCATACAAATCAGGAAATAGGGCACCTCCAGAATTTAGTTTGGAGCCCAGTATATGCCCGAGCTCATGCGCATCTACTCCAAACCCTTCAAACTCAGAAGTTGTTGCGATGTATTTATTTTGATCTCTAAATAATTGTGATCGTGGGTATTGAACTTGCGACCGAATCACACTTGGAGCAGAGTGCTTTATGATAAAAATGTCGTAAGCACTGTAATCAATATCCGGAGAAGCGATATTTATTATATCTTGTTGAAATAATGTTAGCTTTTGAGGGGATTGCGATGCGAAGTTATCAGTGTATTGTGAGTTCAATGTTCTATACCACCCTCCTCCATTATCAAAAATCTCAAACTGCAGATTGACCGTTCCTTTTGAGACTTCTCGGTAGTAGTCAGTTACGCAGGAGTAGAAGTCTTTATAAAAACTTTTGTCATGTCCATGTGGGTAGGTCTTCTCTGGTATGAGTTTGCATGGTTGCGTAGTTAGTGACGATGAAAAATACCTTCTAACATCGTATGTCTCAGCAAGTATAACAGCGACTTTATATGTTTTTACAACATCGAGCTCATTTTGAGATATGAAGAAAGGCGTAAAGTCCACATTTCCAGAGACAGAATTGCCTGCCCCCGAAGGATTGCTTGTATGTAGTGGCCCATTTGCACTACCCCACCAGTTGTATGTTGCATCTACAAGAGTCGAAGTGCCATTTTCTAAGCCTGAATTGTTGCCGTAGATTGCACTGTAATTAATGCTGAAAGTACCTCCCGTGACTTCAATTCCTTTACTGTTTCCTGTAACGGTCGTATTTGTAATTGTAGTAACACCAGCGCTACTGATACCATCTGAACCCATTTGAGAAAGAGTGACGTGGTCAAGCGTCGTGAAAGAACCTGCGGTGGTTGTGAGTCCTCCTGCTGTAAAACCGCCGTGACTGATAGTTGCGTGACTTACATCAAATATCCCTCTGTTGAGTATCCTGCCCCAGAGTCGGTCGGTTGTACCTGTAAGTGCAGTAAATGTGATGGGTTTTGATATTGTTCCGTCTCCAGTGAGTGTGCCTCCCGCAAGAATTTCAAGTCCAGATGATGTATCCCGAAACTTTAATGTTGCGCCTGCCTCTATTATGAGTTCCCCTCCGCTCTGAATTGTAAGTGGACCGTTTACAATGTATGGCAAATCACTTTCGTGGAGCGTGCGTGTATTTGATATGGCACCACCGATAAGAAAACCATCTACAGAACCACCAGATGCAGTATTCCCTGAATGATTGAAGGTCCCGAAACTCATGAGAGACCCGAGAACAGTGTGATTTGTAAATATGTTGTTTGTTAAATTGAGAGACGTTGAAGCTCCCTGCACTTCAAAACCTTGTGTGTTGTTTGAGAATGTTGACGAGGTGAATGTCGCACTGCCCCCACTTTGATCAAGCCCCTTTCCGTTATTACTGATAGTGCTCCCTGTTGCAGTGAGCGTACCACCTGAGAGACTGATACCGTCAGACCCCATGTCATGAATGGTAGCGCTCGTAAGTGAGGTGACAGAGCCGCTACGCAATGAAAGTCCCCCGGCGATATATCCACCGTATCGCACCTGAGTATTCGCAAGGTTTAGTGTTCCAAAGTTTACAATTCTCCCCCACTGTCTATTGGTCGGCGTTGTTACTCCTCCATCGCCATTGGTGTCCCCTCCCACATCGTCACTGTACGACGTGAAATAGATTGGTTGCCCTGCTGTACCTTGCGCAGAGAGTGTTGCGCCAGTCTCTATTTCGAGTCCAGCAGATTGCTCGGTGAACTTTACGATAGTACCTGGCTCTATTGTGAGTGTCGCACCACTTTGTATTGTGACAGGGATTCCGATTAAAAAAGGACCGTTTGCTGCGGTCCATGTAGTGTTCGTCGAGATAGGAGCGAGAACAACTGTCTGCGCGTACGCAAGAGTTGTAGATGAGAGTATGATAAACGATGCAAGGAGTGCACGATATAGATATTTCATCTATAGATTATACCACGCACATTATAGTGTACCTTCTCGAGGAGTGAGTGGCATATCTGCTGAAGTAACCCGCTGAATGGGGCGTTCGAGTGATACAAGAAACTGAGCAAATGCCTCTTTGGTGAGCTCTACTGACGCGGTGTTTCTGTTGGGATGAAGGTGCATGATATCTGCATCAATAATCGCTTCGTGTACATACGGTACGACGACTTTGTCAGTATCATTCAACAAACAGCAAAGTGACACCGAGCCAGGTGTGATACCCAGATACTTCATAAGTTCTTCCGGTGTACCAAACGTGACTTTTTTCTCACCGACAATTTTTGCAAAAGTCTTCAAATCAGCTTTCATCGTATTTGGCAGGACAAGCAAAAAATAGCGAGAGCTCGAAAGGTTTTTCAAAAAGAGATTTTTCGCACCAACGCCAGGCATATCGAGCCCAAGTGCGTACACATCAGCTACGGTAAAAACTGGTGGATGCTCGTAGAGGCGATACGGGATATTTTTCTCTCTGAAGTACGTTTCGACGATTTCCATGGCGCTACAGTAGCATACCGCTCGAGCATTTCACTACCCGCGAAGCATAAACATCTGGTAGAATGCGCAGATGGTACTTCTGTTTGTGTCGTTTGTTTCAGGATTTCTGACGGTACTTGCTCCGTGCATACTTCCTGTTATTCCTGTAGTACTTGGTAGCACCGCCACCCGCCGAAGTCGCACGACTCCATACGTAGTCGTCATTTCTCTCTGTGTTTCTATACTCATTTTTACACTACTCCTTAAGTACTCAGCTGCATGCGCATCAGTGCATCCTGCTACATGGACCTATATTTCAGGAGCAATATTGGTGTTTTTTGGACTCACCCAACTCTTCCCGAGACTGTGGTCATCTATACCAGGAGTGCAGACGCTTTTCAGGAAGATGAACTCGAGTGCGAGTACGAACCTCTTCGCGCACACTGTCTGGGGTGATATTGCGGTGGGGGCAGCACTTGGTCCTATATTTTCTACCTGCTCACCGACATACTTCGTCATACTTGCGACAGTTCTCCCGGTGAGCTTTTGGCTCGGCACACTTTATGTCTTCGCGTACATCATCGGCCTCGCGATTGCACTTTTTACTGTTATCTATATCGGCGAACGCATTATGGATAAGCTTACGTTCCTCTCAAACGATGCAGGCTACTTTAAAAAAGGCATGGGCATATTCTTCATTGTGCTCGGTATCGCGATTGCGACTGGAGTAGATCGCACGATAGAACACACACTCATACAATCAGACACATTTAATGTAACCCGTGTCGAGCAACGTATTTTAAATTATTTCGGATTCTAAATGCTTGCCCATCACTGGTGCACATGATACACATCTACCATGGAACATATCTCTATAGTCGGAGCGCTCGCCGCAGTCTTTAGTATTTCATTTGTTAGCGGTGCACTCTTGCGACGGATTAAGGCTCCAGAAATCATCGGGTACATGGTCGCTGGAGTACTGATTGGTCCACACATGCTTGGTCTTGTCAGTGACAGCGAAGCAGTCCAGCTTTTGGCTGAGCTCGCCGTACTTCTCCTTATGTTTATGATTGGTCTTGAGCTCGATATTTCGCTCTTTAAGAAATATATGCGGCCAGCACTGATTGTCACGATAGGAAACTTTGTGGGCACACTTGCACTGCTCTCTGCAGCTGCTTTTCTCTTAGGGTGGTCATGGGGACTCCTTGTAGTCATCGCGTGTATTATGGCGATTTCTTCTACTGCTATCGCCATCAATCTGTTGCGCGAGACCGAGCTCAGTAATCCTGACTCTCGGGTGCGTGTCATCGCGATACTCATCGCGCAAGACATACTTGTCGTACCAATGCTGCTTATTATTGGTATGTTTGGCGAAGGGTTTGTTTTACGAGATGCATTTTCACTCTTTACCGCATTTGGTGTCATCGCCTTTGTACTCTATTGCGTATTTGAGCTCGTGAACAGACCCCAACTTGTCGAGAAAATT
This sequence comes from uncultured Candidatus Saccharibacteria bacterium, assembly GCA_964528735.1. Classification (GTDB taxonomy): domain Bacteria; phylum Patescibacteriota; class Minisyncoccia; order Phycocordibacterales; family UBA2100; genus CAYNND01. The sequence goes on from CAZGUV010000013.1 coordinate 17,992, forward strand.
GAGAAAACGCTCATGGTCGGCGCGACAAACTCAGCCATCTCAGGGCTTGCACTCTGCTTTGCTGCAGCAGCACTTTCAACAGGTATCGGGCTCTCAGCAGCCTTTGGCGCATTTGTGATTGGACTCATCATTGGAAACGTTGGTACCGTTGGAGCAACATACCGCACACAAGTCGGACCGATTCATGATGTACTCGTCATGATATTCTTTATCTCTCTTGGTCTATTGTTCGACATTCAATTTGTACTCACCCACCTCGTTGAGGTGTCTGTGCTCGTACTCGCCGTCACCATACTAAAAATCGGCGGAACTTTTCTCCCTCTTTTGTGGCTTGGAGAGAGTCGCTCAGAAGCACTCACGCTTTCAGCAACACTTGCGCACATCGGAGAGTTTGGTTTTGTGCTTGGTTCAACCGCTGCAGCAAATTCACTCATTACCGCAGACCAAAATCAGCTCATCATCACTATTATCGCAGTGAGTCTCCTCCTTGCACCGCTCTGGAGCGCACTCGCGCATCGCATCAACATGCGTATTGCTCAGAAAGGAGAAACTGCTTCACAGCTTCAAGGGGTTTGATGATGAGGTATGTTTTCATATTCTCCTCAGCTGTCATCTCAGCGCGCGTTATTGTGTAGCCATCAGGGATAAACATAGTGTCCCATCCATAACCAGCATCGCCCCGAGGTGTCTCAGGGATGGTGCCTCGCATGCTTCCCTCAAAGGTCGTGTGCGTGACCCCGTCGAAATAATCATAGACGCAGCGCGCCGTTACCCCGCGATGGTGCAGGGGCAGTGCAGCACAAAAGCCATCTACCCCCATCTTTGCCATAAAAAATTTTATGAATGTGCCCGGCAATCCATTCCACGCATCACACTCAAACGCGACATCCTCGACGAGTACAGGTGAATGCACGTGCGCATACGCTGATTCAGCTTTTTTGTGAGTGACGTACGAAAGGTCAAGCGACTGCACCTCGTCAAGGTCGATACTCACGTGTGGAATAGTGAAACCGCAATGCGCTTCCAGATAGCGAACTTTGTCTACATTCCCTGAGATAAATGTGCATTGCTTCATAAGTGGTTTCTTTACACTGGTTCAGTATACTACGCCTATGCGCATAACCATTTTGACTATTGGCAAGCCACGACAGAGCTTTGTACTCGACGGAATTGCTGAGTTTTTGAAACGCATCCAACGCTTTGCCGATGTGACGCTTGTACACCTGAAAGAATCCGCGACCACAACGGATATCGAAAAGTATACTAAGCGATCCCAATTGGTACTCCTTGATGAAAAAGGTACTGAATACACGAGTGTCGCATTTTCAAAAATGTTGGATGCTCAAACCCAATCAGGTACTGATATTGTATTTTGCATTGGCGGAGCTGATGGACATACTGATGTGGTACGAGCACTTCCTCACAAAACTATGACGCTTTCACGACTTACCCTCCCCCACGAGATGGCACTTCTCTTTTTTGTCGAAACACTGTATCGCTCCCTTACAATCTCAGCAGGACATCCCTACCATCGCGAAGGCTAAGCATGTACTTGCATATATTTCTTCAGTGCATACTTTGCTCCTTCTACAAGAAGTACGTTGAGTACGCACCAGACAACCACAATGCTTAGGTATGCATACGGTACATACGTAAGACCGAACAGCTGCTGAGCAGATGGATGATATGCAGTAATAAACACGAGCACTGCCCCCATTGCGTTTGAAACATTGAGTTTCATGTTACGAAACGGCATATATTGCCAGAGGTTTCGTTCGAGATCCACGAACGAATACGACACTGCAAGAATGTACAGCGCAAAACACATAAAGAAGACCGATTGCGCGAGCTGTGTTGATTCGATACGCATTTCAAGCATGTAGTACAAAAAGAACATGCAGAGTGATGAGAGTGCCCCCACGCCAATCGCCAATATCTGCACAGGGCGGCTAAATATTGGCTCACGCATACGAGACACCGATGACTGCTTCATATCGTGTGCAAAAGCGAGCGCAGGAAGTGTACCTGTGAGTAGATTCACCCAGATAATCTGAAGTGCTGTGAGCGGAAGTGAAAGTCCAGAAAGCAGTGCACCTGCAATCACAAACACTTCATCGAGCGAGGTAGACATCAGATACACAAACACCTTTCTAATATTTGTCTTTATGATGCGACCTTCATGGATTGAATCGGCAATTGTCTTGAAACTATTTTCGAGCAAGATAATATCTGCCGCCCCTTTCGCCACATCAGTCCCCGATCCAAGAGCGACACCGACATTCATCGCCTTCAGTGCGGGCGCATCATTGACACCATCTCCCGTCATCGCCACTATTTCACCTAACTCTTGGTAGAGGCGCCCGATGCGCTGCTTATCCTCAGGTGTGACGCGCGCAAAAATACGTATCGATGGAAGTATTTTTTTCAAATCGTCATCAGAAAGCTGTGCGATTTTCTCCCCGGTGAGAATCTCCTCGGTCCCCGCATCAATTCCCACTTGCCGCGCTATATATTGCACCGTACCTGGTAAGTCACCAGAAATAACTTTTACGGCGACGCCTGTTTTCTCTATATCGACTATTGCCTCTTTTACATCACTCCGTATCGTATCACTGAGAACAAATATACCCTTCATGTCCGAGCCCTCTGGCTTTTCGTGCTTACCCTCACGAACAGACAAGCCAATGAGCCGCTCACCTGCCTCACTACGCTCTGCAAGAAAACGAGTGCACGCATCTCGTGTCTCGGCATCAACGTGCGCATGCGCAAGCAGTATGTCTGGCGCACCTAAAAAGACCGTGCGCTCCCCATCAAACGATGCAGAATATTTTCGAGTCGAGTTAAACGGGAGAATACTCATCCCCTTTTGCAAATCAGCATCATGTATTGCGTGTCCATGTATCGCCTTAAGGAGAGCGACTTCAAATGGGTTGCCTGTGTACGTTCTTTCTTGTTTTGTCTTCCCTTTCACCACAGCGAGCGCCTCAATATTTGTATACGCTGTGATGAGGAGTTCACGTTCAAATGTTTTGATGTGCGAATGGTGTTGTGGGTGCTTTATATGTGCGAGCGAGAATGCATGCTCAAGAGACAGTTCGGCATGGGTAAGAGTTCCTGTCTTATCTGTCAGTATGAGTGTCGTTGAGCCAAGAGTCTCCGCTGCTTCGAGTGTGCTGACCAAGCCACCCTTCTCTGCGATACGGCCGACACCTCGCGAAAGAATCACCGTAAGCGTGATGGGAAGGGCCTCGGGGACCGCCCCTACCGCTACCGCCGCAGACAACACGAGCATGTGAATGATACTCTCTCCTCTTCCTACACCGAGCGCAAAGATAATGACCACAACCACAAGCGCAATGCATGATATGTACAGTGAGGCGCTCTTTACAGCGTCCTGCACTGGTGTTGTTACTTTTTTTGTTTCAACAATCGATGCGGCAATTTTTCCAAACTCAGTGTTATCGCCTATCGCGGTAATGACTGCGGTTGCGTTTCCGCCGACCATAAGTGTTCCTGCAAACAAGGTATTGCTTCGTTCGCCGAGGACAGAAGACTCGACTACCGTGTCTTTTTTATGCACGGGGAGTGATTCGCCGGTAAGTACTGACTCGTCGACCGTCACATCGTGGGCATCAATAACACGCGCATCGGCAGGAATCTTTGTGCCGAACTGCAAACGCACCACATCTCCGACGACAAGCTCTGTAGCATCAATATCTACATCGCGTCCATCACGAAGCACTGTCGCACGGTTGATAATATACTTTTGTAGAGCGGAAATAATCCGCTCCGCGCCGTACTCTTGGTATGCACTCAGTCCAACACTCACCCCTACGGCAACAAGTATGACAACTGCCTCAAAAAATTCATCAAGATACAATGTGACGACCGCAGCGAAAAGGAGAATGAGAATGAGCGGACTTACAAACTGACGAAAGATGACCCCCACGAGTGTGGTGCGTTGGTGCATAGTGATTTCATTCTTCCCATCACGCAAAAAGCGCGCGCGTGCTTCGTTGTGTGAGAGGCCTTGCGGTTGTGAACTCAGCTCAGCAAAAACAGACTCAATATCTCGTGTCCACTGACCTTCTTGTTGCATGTATGCATTATAGCCGAAAGATTTTGTGTTATGTGGAAAGAATTAGAATACTCATTTGGCAATTTCTGTCGGACGCGGCTCGGCCACAGCCTCGAATACAAGACTGGCTTCGCGCCTGCGCCGGTTCGATTCCACACGAGTGCCAAAATAATACGCACAAAATGCGTTGCTTTTTGTCTGTTATTTTTGTGCTCTCGTGTGGAATCGAACCACAATCACAAGCTCCGCAAGCTTATATTCTATCCGTTGAACTACGAGAGCAGTTCTGTGTGGGGCGTACTATACCACAGCTTTTTGAAAAATGAAGCGCGAACAGAGCTTTTACAGACCCAGATATTCGACGATTTGATGAGACAATGGGATGCCCTCATTGAGCTGAGGCATAAAATTATCGAGTAGATCTGCAAGGTCATCAGGCTCGACTGATTCTGGCACATGGATGAAGAGTCGTGGGTTTAAGACTGCATTCGTCGCAAGAATGAGAAGCGGGACTTTATTCTCCCGGACAATGATATCGTACCCACGAAATGTACTGAACGGATAGAATAGCGAATCCACTTTTACACCCTCAGCATTTATCGTGAACACCTGACTCACCTGCTCAGTCTTTGCAAGAAGTGTGAGTGTCACACCTACCACAATAATAAGCACCGCAGTGATGAACTGAAGAAAGATGAGCGACGCGATGGTGAGTGAGCCTGCAAGTATCCAGAGGACCCAGTACCAGTCTGTATCTTTTTCACTCACTTCGTGCCCACCACTAATCCATGATGCAGAGGCGTCTCCAGATGATGCACCACCCTCATCTTCTGTGGGTGTCACATCAACAACAGGTTGTGTAGTCAGTGGCTCCATACTTATGGTCTATACACATTACCACATCCGACGGCATAGCCCTCCATTCTGTCAGTCTCAAGACAAAACTGAATATAGTAATTACTCGCAGTACTGTTTGTTTGGTAGCGATACTCATACATCGGCATGAGTGGGTCTACGATTGGCTTTTGTAGTATTCCACTTCCTGTCAGCATGGTAGTCACCGTATCTTTCCCCGTAATCGCGGTGAGGGCAAGCGCCATCGGATACGCTTTATTGTCCGAACTATACAACTCAACGGCTTTTGCAAAATCTTTCACATCAGTAAGTCTGCGCGCATCACGAGCAGCTTTTTTGGGGTCGCGAAATGCAAACATCAAGACCCCCGAGAGCAAAATAAGTATAGAAATCACCACAAAAAACTCAATGATTGAAACACCACGTGTGGTAACCACTCGCTTCATACTGCCAAGTATAGCGCATGTTTGTATGAATTCGGGCTCACGAGCACCTCACATGTAGATTGACAAATCATGCGTTTCCCCTGAATATACCGCCTTGGAGGAGTCGCATAGTGGTTTAGTGCACCTGTCTTGAAAACAGGAGACTCGCAAGGGTCCGCGAGTTCGAATCTCGCCTCCTCCGCAACAAGTCGGGATTCAAATTTCCCGAAAAAATATGGTCGGCACGAAGTGCCGACACAAATGTATTCCCCCCAAAAAATCCTGAATCCAAAAGGGTTTTCCACGCTCCGCGTGGCTC
>CAZGUV010000014.1:0-19770 GCA_964528735.1 uncultured Candidatus Saccharibacteria bacterium
ATGAAAATGATACAAGAGTTGTACCGAAAGATTGCTCATGAAGTCTTTGGGCGTTCGATCTTTTCAATCAAAGGATTTGAGGTTGACTTGGGCAAGGAGTGGGAGACATATCATTTCTGCGACATACTTAAAAAGACATTCGACATTGACCCACTTGATGAGCATCTGAGCATAGATGTACTTGCGCAAAAGCTGACTGAAGTTGGTGTAGAATTTAAGCGAAACGAGCTCAATCGTGCTCGAGGTGTTGATTTACTCTGGAAGTCAATCCGAAAAACCCTCAGCGGTCCTGGTTTTCTCATTGGCGTGCCGGTGTATCTCGAGCCACTTGCTAAGCGTTCACCTGAAGATCCTCGAGTTGTTGAACGCTTCCAGGTTATTCTTGCGGGAAGTGAAAACGGAAAAGGGTTTAGTGAACTCAATGACCCTGTCGACCAGCGTGCACGATTTGAGGAGCAACAATCTATGCGTGATGCCGGCGATGAGGAGGCGCAAATGGCTGATTGGGAGTATGTAGAGGCTATGGAGTATGGTATGCCTCCAACATTTGGCTTCGGTGTGTCTGAGCGGTTGTTTAGTTTTCTTCTTGATGTGCCAATTCGTGAGGCGCAGCTCTTTCCACTCATGCGACCTAAGCACGAAATGCTTTCAAAGAAGGAAGCTGAGGCACAGTACCGTTCAAAGCGGTTTATAGTGATTGCTGACCCATCACAAGGGTACGGAGTTGCAGCAAATGCAATCGGCCAACTCGGCATTTCAATCGGCGGGCTTCTCAAGACAAAATTGTTTGATCAAACTGTTTTCTTAGATAAGGATGGTAACAAGCATTACGCAGATGGACTTTACCCAATGACCAATCTTGCGGGTACTCAAGCAGATATGGTGAGTTTTGTACTGAAATGCCATAGCGCAGGAATTCAAGTGCATGATTTCTCACAAATAATGAAGACTGCTCATTCGGATATTGAAATGGAAAAGGGCTACAAGGCAAAGAAGACAGATGAGGTGCCGTATATTGCAGTTGGTGCGCTTGTGCCAGCAGATTTTGAAAAAGACTTTCTCAGCAAACTCTCTCTCTTTGGGAAGGAGTAATTTTTTGCATTTTGCTTCACTCCACTATAGTCTTGTGACTCAACCCTCGCGTCAGTCTTAGAGGTATGGTGGACCACCGTATCTCTGATACCGTCAGCGACGAGGGAAAGCCCCATGGCCGCAGGATTGCGCCCGTAAGGCAACTCTAGGGCGTTTTTCCACCGCGAAACGCCCTTTTCTATACATACCCACAAGCTTTCGCGCATGGGCATTTTCATAATCCTTATCCCCAGTTTCACAGTGGGTGAGTTTGTACAGGTGTGGGTTGAAGTGGTATAAATGTGGTACACAGTGGAACAAAGTGGAATGAAGGGATTTTATCTGACATTCCTTCACAAAACAGCGTTTCAAGGTGACGTTTATGTTTATCGGAGAATTCACACACACGATCGATGACAAGAAGCGTCTCGCGATGCCAAAAAAAATCGTGAGCGAGCTTGGCAAACGCGTGGTGATGACGCGAGGTCTTGACGGTGCATTGTTTGTCTACCCAACAAAGACGTGGGGGATAATCGCAAAACGTCTTCAAGAACTCTCATTCACCAGTGCGGATTCTCGAGGATTCAACCGCTTCATGCTATCCGGCGCATCTGAGGTGGACGTGGATTCATCTGGACGCGTACTTATTCCTGAATATTTAAAAGAATTTGCAGGACTTAAGTCAAAAGTAGTTATCGCTGGAGTTTCAGATCGTGTTGAACTCTGGGACGAAGAAAAATGGACCAGCTACAAAGCTACCATTGAACGAGATGCTGACAAACTTGCTGAAAAGCTCGCACAAGTTGGAGTTCTCTAGTATGTTCTTTGCGAAATTAAGTCGCTCCGTATGTTTCCAAGCGGCTGGGGGATTCCCAAATACACTCGACCTTTGGGGTTTCTAAAATCATTTCTATGAACGTCATGCGCACACAGACACATAGCACATCCCCTAGCGACTTGGGAACACAACGTGACTTTAGTCACCGACATGTTCCAGTTCTTTTACACGAAGTTATAGATGGATTACACATCAAGAAGGATGATGTTGTCATTGATGGTACCCTTGGAATGGGTGGCCATGCGCGAGAGATACTTACTCTCCTCGATAAGAGAGGGGTGTTTATCGGTATCGATCAAGATGGTGATGTACTTGCTCAGACAGAGTCAGAACTACGCACGCGAGCTCAGGCAAAAATCATTGCAGAACGGCTTTCGTTTGAGCATATACCAAGTGTGCTCATAAAGCACCATCTTTCGTCGGAAGATAAAGTACTACTCGATTTGGGGTGGGGTAGCCACACGCTTGAGTCAAAACGCGGTTTCTCATTTATGAAAGATGAGCCGTTGGTAATGACGTATGCAAGTACTGTGACGGAAGAAACTCTTACCGCATACGATATCGTGAATACGTGGAGCAAAGATTCGCTCGAGTCTATCATTCGAGGTTGGGGAGAAGAACGACATGCACGAAGAATCTCAGAAGCAATCGTTGCAGAGCGTGAAAAATCACCAATCAAGACAACACAGGCTCTCGCGTCACTCATCGAACGAGTCGTAAAGAGACATGGCAAAACACATCCAGCGACACAGACATTTCAAGCACTCCGCATCGCAGTGAATGATGAGCTTGGTGCGCTTGAGCGTACTCTTGATGCAGTAACACAACTTCTCTCCGTAGGAGGCAGATTGGCCATCATAACATTCCATAGCATCGAAGACCGTCTTGTGAAGCAATACTTTAAGAGAATCGGCGATGGTGTTCATTTCGAACTCATTACGAAGAAGGCAATACAACCTTCTCGTGAAGAGCTCAAAGTGAATCCACGCTCACGAAGTGCGAAATTACGAATCATAAGCAAAATACAATGAAAACTGCAACGAACATCATTCAAAGAAAGTACATTGAGTCTGCACAATATATACTTGCCACACTGATTTGTATTGCGCTTTTTGCGTACGCGTATCTACTTTGCTCATCTGTCGCATTTGCAGTGTCTCAGAAGGATTTAGCGCATAAAACAGCAATTCTCACTGAATCACTCGCACAACTTGAGTCACAGTACCTCACAGAAACACATAGCTTTTCGCGAGAGATGGCACTTGAAAAGGGGCTTTTCACCATCGACTCAAAAATATTTGTAAGTGCGTCACCAGCCTTTAGTAGCGCAACTCCTTCACGAGTGTCAAACTAAGCACATGCGAGATAGAGATCAAAAGGTCAGAGCATACATAGTGCTTGGTATCATTTCGCTTTTTGCATCTCTTATTGTATTTCGCCTGTATCAACTTCAGGTGCTTCATTTTTCATATTGGGAAAGAAAGGCAACTCACCAGTACGTCGAAGGTAGCGCAACGGTCTTCGACCGAGGTACTATATTCTTTACTGACAAGGCAGGTAATCATGTAGCAGCTGCAACGCTCGGCAGAGGGTTTACTCTTGCACTCGTGCCGTCACAGCTGACAAAATCACCTGAAGACATCTATAGCAGTCTTGCAGAATTCATTGAGCTCGACAGGGCAGATGTCATTAAAAAGGCAGGGATGCGCGATGACCCGTATGAAGTACTCAAGACGCATGTCCCTGAAGATGTTGGCAAGAGTATAAAGGCTTTGCACATGCAAGGTGTATTGCTCGTACCTGAACAGTGGAGGTATTACCCGGGTAAGGAACGTGCGTCACAGACTGTCGGCTTTGTCGGCATGGTTCATGACCAGCTTCGTGGTACGTACGGACTTGAGCGCCATTTTGAAGACGTACTCAAGCGAGATGACAGTGCACAGTCGAAAAACTTCTTCTCTTCGGTCTTTGGTGATCTGCAAGATACTATGCTGACCAACAGTAAACGCTCTGGTGATGTGATAACAACCATCGAACCGCAAGTGCAGGCATTTCTTGAGCGGACACTTCTTGAGGCGCAGGCAGAATGGAAATCAAAGAAAGTGCATGGGATTGTGATGGATCCATCAACTGGAGAGATTGTCGCAATGGGGAGTGTGCCTACATTTGACCCAAACTCGTATAGTAGTACTACTGATCAGTCGCTCTTTTCAAATCCGCTGGTGGAGCACATATATGAAATGGGTTCTATTATTAAAATACTTACATTTGCCGCAGGTATCGATGCTGGGGTCATATCGGAGCAAACCACGTACTATGACAGTGGCTCACTGACACTCGATGGGTATACAATCTATAACTTTGACAAAAAAGCGCGTAACACTGTCTCGGTGAAGGAAGTGTTGAGGCAGTCACTTAACGTCGGTGCCGCGTATATTGCAAAACAGCTTGGACCAGGGCAGATGCGTGAATACTTCAGGGAGAAATATAAATTGCACGAAGAAACAGGTATAGATTTGCCCGGAGAAGTTGCTGGAAAAACAAGAAATCTTGAAAGTAAAAAAGCGATTGAGTATGCCACCGCATCATTCGGTCAAGGTATAGCACTATCACCGATTGCTTCGCTCAGAGCTCTCTCGGCGGTAGCAAATGGTGGCTACCTTGTGCAGCCGCATGTCGTACATTCTATCGCGTATCGTGTTGGCGGTGAGTCGGTGTTTGACTACTCAGATGAGCGCGTGCGAATTCTGGACGCTCAGACATCGGAAATAACATCTCGTGTGCTTGCTTCGATTGTCGATGAAAAACTTGGCAATGGTAAATATAAAATCCCAAATTATACCGTCGCAGCAAAGACTGGTACTGCTCAGATACCGAAACCGGGAGGGGGTTACTACGATGACAGATACCTCCATAGTTTTATAGGGTATGTGCCTGCGTATGACCCTAAGTACATCATTCTCCTCATGAATATTGAGCCACAAGGGGCAAAATACGCCTCTGAGACCCTCTCTGACCCATTTATGGACATTGTTCACTTCCTCATTAACTACTACAACATTAAACCAGACCGCTGATTACTTGAATAGTATTGCGCCGGATTAAAATCAGTATACTTAATGCCTACAGTATGAAAGCCTTCCTGAAATCAGTCATTGTATTTTTGCTCACACAAGAAGCGAAGATTGTTCTTAAAAGATTTAAGCCAAAGATAGCTGCGGTAACGGGCTCAGTGGGGAAGACTTCAACAAAAGACGCACTGTACAGTGTGCTTTCGGGGACATATCGAACAAGAAAGAGTGATAAAAGTTTCAACTCAGAGATCGGAGTTCCCCTTACAGTGCTTGGTATTAAAAATCCTTGGAATAATCCAATCGCTTGGGTGCGTGCACTCTATGAAGGTCTTTCCATTGCACTATTTTCAAAGGAGTACCCTGAATGGCTCGTGCTTGAAGTAGGTGCTGACCATCCTGGTGATATAGGGAATGTGGTGCGTTGGATCAAGCCAGATGTTGCCGTGCTTACCGCTGTCCCAAACGTCCCTGTGCACGTAGAATTTTTCCCGTCCACGGATGCAGTGCTTGAAGAAAAGAGAAAGCTCATCGATGGGGTAAAAGCCGGGGGGGTTGTCATTGTTGATGGAGATTCTGCTAAGACCGCGGGCATTGCAGATACGCTGGGCGGGACAGCCTATACGTATGGATTTACCGATGGACTCTCTGTGCAGGTCAAAGAAGCAGCAGTGCTCTATGGAAAAGGCGAACTTCCTTACGGTATGGAGTACACCATGAGTCTCAATGATGAAATCTATAATACAAAAATTGAAGGAATGATAGGTGCTCATCTCGCCTTGCCTGTTGCAGCTGCGATTGCGCTTGCTGATTCGGTTGGTATACAAAAAAAGCTCGCCGAAGAACGGCTCTCAACTCATGAGACACCGCAGGGTAGAATGAAGCTATTGCTGGGCTCATCAGAGACGATCATAATCGACGATACATACAATGCATCACCGTATGCCACACAAGCAGCACTCTATGCACTCAGAGACTTGGAAGTGCGAGGTAAGCGTATCGCAATCCTTGGGGATATGAGTGAATTGGGAAAACATGCAGGTGAGGCGCATACAGAAATTGGAGAAATTGCCTCGAAAATCGTCCATAGTCTTATTACAGTGGGTGCACGCGCGCGTGGGATAGCTGATTCAGCACGAAATGCTGGACTGAGCGAACATCAGGTACATGATTTTAATCAGGGAGACTGGGACGCAGTGGTTTCTCATGTGCGCTCAATCATTGAGCCTGGAGATGTGATTTTAGTGAAAGGTTCTCAGTCGACGCGTCTTGAACGAGTTGTTGCACGGATTCTGAAAGATGAATCTGAGAGCGTAAAATTGGTAAGGCAGGACGATGAGTGGAAAAAGCGCAAGTAATAGTGCCATATCTGATACACTACATTCATGAAAGTCTTGATTGTGGGTGGGGGTATCGCAGGCCTCACCCTCGCGCATGTACTCAACGCATCTGACATAGAGTACGAAATCATAGAGCGCTCAAAGGATGGTGACCCTGAACGCCAAGGCTTTATCATTGGACTGTGGAGCTCCGGGAGGGTAGTGCTTAAAAAACTAGGTCTCGTTGATCAATTTGACGCACTTTCAGCGCCTACTCATGTAGGACTTTTGTGTCGAGGAGACGGCTCTCTTTTGAAACGAATTTCATTCAAACCGCTCGAAGACAGAGACGGCTCAGGGATGTCAGGCATTCGCCGACGTGACTTATTTTCAATACTTGTTGCGGGCATCCCTCGGCATGCATTTCGATACAATACGACTATTAAGGAAATAAAGTCATTAGGAGATGTGGTGAGCGTTACGTGTAGTGATGGAAGCACGACTGCGTATGATGTCGTCGTAGGTGCAGACGGCGCGAAGTCATGGATAAGAAATGCATATTTTAAGGAGCATGCTGAGGAATACACTGACTGGAGAGTGTGGTGCTCGTGGATACCGACCGAATATGAGACAAAGCAAGCGCTCAATGCCTATATCGAGCCCAACGAGCTCGCTGTTGTGGTCCATGCAAAAAATGAAGCGATGGTGTGGCTTGTATCGCCAGCGAATCATGTAACATTTGATGATGAGCAAGGACGTGTCGAAAGATTGAAGAAGTACTTTAATCACATCCCAACACTCATCCCTGGTGCACTTGAGAGCGTCGCAGACAATGCAGTACCGGTGAGTGATTTTCTTGAGATACGTTTGAGTCAGATAGTAAAAGATAGGGTTGCGCTTATTGGTGATGCGGCACATTGTCTTGGGCCATATACAGGTTTTTCTTCTTCTATGGCGATGGAGGATGCATATATATTAGGGCAGGAGCTAATACAGGCATCTATGGGCGCTTTGACTATCCACGATGCTTTGAAGCGATATGAGACCATCAGAAAGCCGCGCATTGAAAAATTGCGTGTTATAAACAACACTATTCGATGGATTGTGCTCGCCAAGTCACCATTTTCAAGAATGGTGCACAACGCAGTTCTGAGGCTGATTCCAGCGCGTTGTATCCGCTTTGCGACGGGGATAATGACAGGAGGGAATATAAAGTAGACGTAGCTCACACGCTTCTAGGTCTCTGCTCGACTCCTTTTTAGAGCCTCTGTTCGTTGTTCGATTCTGTCTCCTTAGCATCACGAGCGACAACAAAAAACCGGCACGAAGCCGGCACCTTGTTGTCGTGTGACCCTACGGGGAATCGAACCCCGATTACAGCCTTGAGAAGGCCGTGTCCTAACCGTTAGACGATAGGGCCAAGTGGCTGAAAATATAGCACACCTTTCTAAAAAATGAAGCGCACCCTAGAGACCCATGAGTACTCTCAGCCCATACCATAGTGCTCCAATCGAAATGACAAATGAACCAAAAAATGCAATTCCGAATGCAACCTTACGCATGAGTTCAAGAAGCCAATGGCTCTGGTAGTGATGGGTGATAACCATTACATGGGATTCTCGCTTGATGTAATGCGTATATATGTACCTAAATGGGAAGACAATAAGCAAAATGATTCCTCCAGCTATGTATATATAACCCTCCATATATGTCACGATTGTAATCAGGTGTGCGCTTAAATTCAAGCATCCTTCCAATGCCATGCTCTTATCTCAGGCATATCTTCACCATGGGTGTTGATGTAATGTCTGTGCTCGATGAGCTTGTCCTCCATGAGCTGACGTAAGTGAATGTGTTTACCATTTTGTGTGGGCAGTCTATCAATCACATCTTGTACAAGATGAAATCGGTCGAGTTTGTTGAGAACGGTCATGTCAAAGGCGGTGGTGATAGATCCTTCTTCGACATAGCCACGAACATGAATATTCTTTTGGTACTTGCGTCGGTATGTAAATCGGTGAATAAGCATCGGATATCCATGAAAGGCAAAGATTACAGGCTTATCTTGAGTGAACAGCTCCTCAAACTCCTTATCTTCAAGGCCGTGGGGGTGCTCTGCGCGTGGCTGGAGTCGCATGAGATCTACAACGTTTATATACCTAACCTTGAGCTCTGGGAGGTGCTCTCTGAGAATTGATACTGCTGCGAGTGCCTCAAGTGTCGGTACATCACCTGCAGAGGCGATGACTACATCAGGGTCGCTCATTTCATCGTTGCTTGCCCATTCCCAGATGCCGATGCCCTTTGTGCAATGATTGATCGCTTCATGCATTGAAAGCCATTGAGGTGCTGGATGTTTTCCTGCGACGACTACGTTTACATAGTGTCTACTGCGCAAACAATGATCCATAACTGAAAGTAAACAATTTGCATCTGGTGGGAGATAGATGCGGATAATTTCAGACTTTTTATTAACTACGTGGTCAAGAAATCCCGGGTCTTGGTGAGTGAATCCGTTGTGGTCCTGCCTCCACACGTGAGAAGCGAGTAGGTAGTTGAGTGAAGCGATTTTCCGTCTCCATGGGATTGCGTTTGTCATTTTCAACCACTTTGCGTGCTGGTTGAACATTGAATCAATGATATGTATAAAGGCCTCGTAGCAGTTGAAAAGACCGTGTCGTCCAGTCAGCAGGTACCCTTCAAGCCAGCCTTCGCACTGATGCTCACTCAACACTTCAAGTACACGACCTGATTCATTCAAAAACTCGTCGTCATCTGTTCGTGCACCTTCCCATTGTCTGTGAGTGTTTTCAAAGACTGCACCAAGCCCATTCGATATGGTCTCATCTGGTCCAAAGATGCGAAAGTTAGAACTCTCGGTGTTTAGTTTGATAACATCTCGCAAAAAACGAGCTAGAACACGCGTGTCGCCCTCACCCTTGTCTCCTCGGGGTAATTTCACTTCATACTCTTCAAAATGGGGAAGGCGGAGGTCTTTGAGGAGTAATCCTCCATTCGCGTGAGGGTTTGCGCTCATGCGTCGCGCTCCCTGTGGTGCAAGTGAAGCAATATCAGGTTTCAACTTTCCTGACGCATCAAAAAGCTCCTCAGGTTTGTAGCTCCTCAGCCATTGTTCAAGCAATGCAAAATGCTCCTTGTTTTCGCGAACATCGGGAAGTGGGACCTGGTGTGAACGAAACGAACCTTCGTTAGTCTTCCCATCGATTTTCATCGGACCTGTCCACCCCTTTGGTGAAATGAGAATAATCATTGGCCAGAACGGTCGCGCGCGAACACCACGCTTTCGTGCGTCTGCTTGTATGCGGCGAATCTCAACGATAGCGGTATCAAGTGTGTACGCCATATCGTTGTGCATGCGCCTTGGATCATCGCCCTCAACAATATACGGAGTCCAACCATACCCTTTAAACAAATTGAGTAACTCGTCCCGACTAATGCGAGCAAAAATTGTAGGGTTAGCGATTTTGAAGCCATTCAAGTGAAGAATGGGAAGTACTGCACCGTCATGTTCGGGATTCAAAAACTTATTTGAATGCCATGCAGTCGCAAGTGGACCCGTTTCTGCTTCTCCGTCGCCCACAACGCATGCAGTGATGAGGTCAGGGTTGTCAAAAACAGTACCAAATGCATGACTTAGGGAATATCCGAGCTCTCCGCCTTCGTGTATAGAACCAGGACACTCTGCAGAGACATGGCTCGGTATACCTCCTGGGAATGAAAATTGCTTGAACAGACGCTTCATCCCTTCTTCATCTTGGCTGATGTTTGGGTACAGCTCACTGTACGTGCCCTCAAGATATGTGTGACTGACAAGTGCAGGTCCACCATGTCCTGGACCCGATATGTAAATCATATCCAGGTCATACTTTACGATAGCTCTATTGAGGTGTGTATAAATGAAGTTTTGTCCCGGAGTGGTGCCCCAGTGACCGAGAAGCATTGGCTTAATATCATCAGTGCGCAATGGTTGTTTTAATAATGGATTATTGTAGAGATATATCTGACCAACCGAGAGGTAGTTAGATGCGCGCCAATATGCATTGATGCGCTGCAGTGACTCTTCGGTAAGATAGTTGTCTCGCTTCATAGATATATTATAACGCCAAAAATTTCAATGCGTGTTCGTACATCATTGCACTTTCGTCTGTGTGTACAACCTCAACGCGTACTCGTGACGACGGATGGTTCAAAATACGTGACGCGTCAGTCGCATCACTTAGAAGTTCGACACCAAGGTATTCAAGATTTTTGCAAATCTCATTCCGAATGTATGCAGAACGCTCGCCAATCCCACCGGTGAAAACAATCATATCGACTCCGTTCATAAGTGCGGTATAGGCGCCAATGTATTTTTTGACTGAATAGCAAAAAAGGTCGATAGCATCTTGTGCGTGCGAGTCTTGTGTCCGCATTGCAAGTAGCTCGCGCATATCTCCTGTAGTCCCAGATACTCCTTTGAGCCCCGACTCTTTGTTCGTGAGCGTGTCAAATTCGAGAGGGGTAAGTGCATGAACTGATTCCATATATCGCACAACTCCAGGATCAATATCACCTGATCGTGTGCTCATCATTATTCCTGAAGATGGGGTCATGCCCATTGATGTCTCAATAGATACTCCGTTATGTATTGCGCAGATGCTCGCGCCATTGCCTAAGTGTGCGCAGATGAGTCTATTCGGCAATGACGAGCTCTTTTTGAGTGTCTGAACAATATATTCATACGAAAGTCCGTGAAAGCCATATCGTCGCACCCCAGTGTCACTATATTGACGAGGGAGCGTCATAAGTTGTGCTACATGAGGCATCTGTGCATGGAATGCAGTGTCGAAGCATCCGACATGTGTTGCTGTGGGGTAGCAATTCATTAGATACTCAATATACGAAATCTGGGCAGGGAGATGGTTTGGTGCAAGTGCCTCTAGGGTTCGAAGGAGAGTGATGGATTCGGCATTCAAACGAGTTGGTTCAGTGAAGTGCTTTCCGCCATGTACTATCCTATGAGCGACGAGTGTAGGCTGTTGTATATAGTGATTTTTATTAAAGAGTACCAGCACATCCAGCGCTTCACGGTGCCCAATGTTTGTGAGTGTCTCAGTCGTTGTGGTGCCTGAAGAGGTGATAGTGCTGCGTGTAGACGCAAGCCCAATGTCTTCAATGACGCATTCATGAAGAACTGTGCGAGTAGGGAGTGCGAAAAATTCTGCTTTGAGGCTCGATGATCCAGCATTTATGGTGAGTACATACGGAAATTCGTACATGACCCTAGTATATACTTGAAATGCATCACTCAGTTGTACTCATGCACATGTCACCGTTTTAATTTCGAGCTTTTATATATATCAGGTTTGTATGGTTCACATCTAACAATGGGCACTGAAAGTCCAGCAGCTTTCAACTTTTCTTCGAGTGATTCAGTGTACGATGTACCGCTTTGATCATATCCAAGTGCGATAATGTCTGGCTTAAGGTACGCAATATGCGCGATGTAATCCTCTTCTAGCGCCCCAAGCACCGCCTCATCGACGAGGTGTTCTTGCTTCAAGGCATGCAATCTCTTAGTTTCATCTTCTACTGGAGGTCGACCCTTAATCGAGGTTACATTTTTATCTCTTGCGAGAGAAACAATGAGGTAAGGTGTGTCGCTAAGCGATCGTGCCTGCTTGAAAAAATCCCTATGTCCTTCGTGTATGCCATCATACGTACCAAAGATGAGTATGCGTGTCGTCATGCTGTTGGATGTTTACCAAAACGGTACCTATTGCGTGCTACAACACCATAGAGAAAGCGTAGTATGTGTATGCAGCCAGGGAGGCGTCCAATCCACACCAATGGTCGCAAGTACCAATACGTTGAGAGTATGACAAGTATCGCATCAGCATTTTTGTGCATCGTCCCGTCAGGCATAGTTACATATATCTCTTTGAGCATATTTTCGCGATCAAGTCCTGGGGGGAGCTCAGCAGTATGCACATCAAGAAGTTCAAATGACGCACTCGATGAGGTGTTATGTAATGCATCGGCAGAAATCTGGCAAATCTTGCACTGCGCATCGTAGTACACTTTCGCCTGATTATCGCTCATCAGGGGAGTATATCACGATACCATTTCCACATTGCAGACTTTCAATTGTCTATTGGGTGATAGACTTGTAGGTATGAAGGCGCTAGCCACATATATACGAAAGCGAGGACTTCTTATTGTCTTGCTCGGTGTACTCGCATATCTCTCTGCTCAGTTATATCCGTCACTTATTTCGTACTCTTCAAAAAGAGCACCAGTTGCGACAGATGCTGCACCATACCTCAAGGTGGCCTATCTCGCTGCTGGGTGCTTTTGGTCTGCTGAGTCTGACTTCGAAAAGCTTCCCGGAGTTGTCGATGTTACTGTGGGATATGCAAATGGCACGACTACGATGCCTACCTACGACACGTATCACTACGGAGGACACATAGAGGCGATACAAGTCACCTATGACAGTCGAGTGCTCACCTACGAGGATATCGTTCGACATCTGTTTGATCATATAGATTTTCTCGATGGGGATGGGCAGTTTGTGGATAGGGGATACGAATACCAAAGCGCCGTGTTTTATCAGAATGATGAAGAACTTGCTTCAGCTGAGCGAGTATTTGCTGAGTTTGATATGAGTGGTGCGTTTGATACACAGATTGTGACGCTCCTTGATTCGCTCACCTATTTTTACCCAGCCGAAGAGTATCATCAAGATTACGCAAAAAAGAACTCATTTAAATATGTCTACTACAGAGGTGGTTCAGGAAGAGATTCTCGCGTCTACTCTCTTTGTGAACTACGAGCGGGCACCATGCTTGAGCCTTGTGGCACTACCGTTGAACGAGCGCAACGGAGATTTATTCAATTATCACAAAAGCCTATGAGTACAGAGCCATGGAAAAATTTTCAAAAGCCAAGTGAAGGTGAGCTGAAAGAAAGCCTGAGTGATTTGTCATATCATGTGACCCAGGAAGAAGGGACAGAGCCTGCATTTCAAAATGAGTACAATAAAAACTATGAAGCGGGCATCTATGTTGATGTAGTCTCAGGCGAGCCACTTTTTTCATCACGAGCAAAGTATGATTCAGGTACTGGTTGGCCTTCATTTTACGAACCAATTAGTCAGGATGCAGTTGAAATTCATACTGACTGGAAGCTCGTTATCCCTCGCTCAGAAGTACGCTCTGCGCACGCAGACTCACACCTCGGGCATGTATTCAATGATGGCCCTGAGCCAACCGGCAAACGATACTGTATGAACTCCGCTGCGTTACGGTTTATTCCACTCAAAGACATGGATGCTGAAGGGTACGGTACGTACATACCGCTTGTGCAGTAGTTACGCTCTGAGGTGTGTGTAGATATCTTCGAGCGCACGTACTGCATCTCCAACAGCGATGTTGTTCTGGTGATAGAGTACATTTGTACAATCTCCCGCAGCCCATATACCTTCAACTGATGCTTGCTGTGTCCACGGATCAATTATGACTTGTCCGACTTCATTGAGTTTCACCAAGCCATTGAGGAACTGAGTATTTGGAAGTAAGCCGATTTCAACAAAAATACCTGCAGTTGGGAGGGTAACTACTTCACCAGTCTGCGAGTTTTTGTAAATGAGACCATGTACAAACACATCACCAGTTACTTCTAGTATCTCTACGTTTTTTATAATACGCATGTTTGGGTGCGCAGAAACCTTCTCGACAGTTACAGGGTCAGCACGAAACGTCTCACCTCTATTGAGTAGAGTCACAGATTTTGTATATGCGAGGAGTTGCGCCGCACTTTCAAACGCAGCATTACCACCACCTACTACAACGACATCTTGGTCAGAAAAGAGTGGACCATCACATGATGCGCAATAGGTAAGCCCTTTGTGTTCGAACTGGTCAGCGTTTTTAGCAGGGAGCTTGCGTCTTTCTGAGCCTGCAGTGATCAGAACAGTTGATGTCTCAATACTTTTACCGTCAGTAGTTGTAACCTTAAAACCACCATCAATCTTTTCTACTGCAGTTGCGCGGACGCCTTCAGCGATGGTGACTTGATCAGCTGCATACTCAACAAGATGTGCCTTGAGTGTTTTCCCCAAATCAGCTCCAGAAATATGTGGCGTACCTATCCAGTTCTGGATGTCTTCTGAAACTGCGCTTTGTCCTCCCCATGCATCAGTGATGAGTGTCGTTTTTAGTTTCTTTCGTGCAGCATAAACACCTGCTGCGACTCCTGCTGGACCTCCACCAATAATCACAAGATCATTTTTTTGCATAGTCACGCATTATAGCCCTGACAGGTCAGCCAATCAAACGAGCGTCTCTATAAACTACTTGAGTTTTGATCGTCTCAAAAACGAAGGGAGTGAGCCGCCCCAGTCTGAGTCATCATCATCTTGAACAACCCTTCTTTCAAGTGTTCGAGGAGGTGGGGGAGGAAGATTACTCTCATCATCTTCGTCTTCAAACGCATCATCGTCATCAGGAAGTGAGTTGTATATTCTACCTTCTGATACTGGTGCCTTCTTTTCTGGGCGTGGCGCAGATTGAGTGAAGTGATTCTTCAGGTGATCGTCAATGTGTTTCGTGCCTTCTCCTTTAGGAAAACCTGTAGCAATAACAGTAACTTTGAGCTCGCCCTTCTTCATGGTCGGGTCGATTACTGCACCAAAGATAATCTTTGCGTTTTGATCTGCTGCTGCGGTAATGATCTTTGCCGCCTCCTGCACCTCAAACATAGACAAATCTTCACCCCCAGTTACCGAGAAGAGTACACCAGTAGCGCCATCGATAGAGACATCCAAGAGTGGAGAGTTGATTGCCATTCGTGCAGCCTCCTCTGCTCGCTTCTCACCCGATGCACGTCCTATGCCCATGAGTGCTGAGCCCGCGTTCTCCATGATTGCTCGGATATCAGCGAAGTCTACGTTTATGATTCCTTGTGTGGTTATCAAATCTGTTATTCCTTCGACTGACTGTCTCAGAACTTCATCACAGAGTGCAAATGCCTGTTTGACACTTGTGTTGCGCTCAACAATAGAAAAGATTTTATCGTTTGGTATTACCACCATTGCATCCACTTCAGATGCAAGTCGTGCGATTCCCTCATCGGCAAGTGCTGAACGCTGTCTCCCTTCGAATGAAAACGGTCGTGTTACTACAGCGATAGTGAGTGCTCCTGCATCCTTTGCAATTTTTGCAACAATTGGAGCTGCTCCGGTGCCTGTTCCGCCTCCCATACCACAAGTGACAAACACCATATCCGATGTCTTGATGGCATTCTGAAGCTCTTCTTTTGTCTCTTCTGCTGCACGTCCACCAATGTCAGGGTTCATACCCGTACCGAGTCCACGTGTAAGCTTTTTACCGATGTGAATTCGCTTTTTTGCGTGCGACTTGTGCAAGTCTTGAGCATCTGTGTTTACAGCAATGAACTCCACGCCGCGAACTTTTTCACTTATCATGTGGTTCACAGCATTACCACCCGAACCACCAACTCCGATGACTTGAATGCGTGCGAATGTCTCTACTTCGTTCTGAACTTGTTTCATAGTGGTATGTGATGCTAATACGGAGAGTATATCATCTAATAAATAAAAAAAAAGCCATTAATATGGCTTACTATAAGTCCAGAATTGGTCTCCTAGGGAAGAAACTGTTTAAACCATCTACCCAATCTGCTGATGAATGCGCGTGGTGAGACTGATGGCGCTTGTTCACGCTCTTGTTCATAGCCAAAAACGCACATTCCGTGAGCTACAGCGCACAGCAATTCTTTTTGCTGCGTTCGTTGACCTGAGGTACGAGTCTCGGCAAATGCCACAGGAAGTTTTAATGTCGATTTGGTGAATTCCGTAAGATGATACAAATGCGCTCCACCTCCAGCAAGATAAATGCCGGCAGGGAGGAGTTGCCCATGAGGAACTGTTTTCAAATGCATGCCAACTCGTTTGAGAACATCCTTCATTTTTCTCTCAACAATGAGCGTCACCTTCTTTCGCGGGTGAGTGAGTTGTGTGTGGTAGTTTTTCTTGAGTCGCTCTGCCTCGTCGAGAGATATTTTCATAGTCAATGCGAGTTCATCAGTAATATACTGAGACCCAAACGGCAATACTTTGACTGATACTGGAAGTCCTTCGTCAAAAACAGCAATAGAGGTGGTGTCTGCGCCAAGCATCAAGAGCGCACATCCAGCTGTTTTCTGCATTTTATTGAGTAGTACCAAACTTGATGCAAGGGGAGATGCCATTACATCGATGACTTCAACGTTCGCCTCTTCGCAAGTATCGATAGTCTTATCAATATGTTGTTCGTGAGCAAACACAAAGAGTACTTCAGCTGAAAGTGTCTTTCCTTTTTGGTCAACAACTGAGCCAAGCGTATGCGCACCATCAAGGGTCATCGAAAGAGGTATTTCATGGATGATGCGTTTGTTTGAGACGTTTTGCTCAGCCTTAGTTCGTGCAAGTGATATTGCGTACTGCACATCATCCTCAGTCACCATTCTCCCGTGTTTTCCGAGTGATATCTCTGTGCTAATACGTTGCTCGTCAACTCCAATACCGCCGACAGCAACATACGCGTGGGTGACACGAACACTTGCCTCAGTCTCAGCTTGTGCGAGCGCCGCTTTCAGTGAATCAGCCGCTTCACTGACATTGCTGATATATCCTCCCTTTATCCCTCGTGAAGGGGCAATTCCTCGCCCGATAACTTTAAGCGACCGTGTGTCAGTTACTTCACAAATAACAACTTTTGTTGATGATGTTCCGAGGTCAATTCCTGTGATGGTGTGTCTCATGGGTATACAAGTCTGAGAATTTCTTTAACATCCGTTTCTCAGCAAGCTCCATTGTATCTCCATGATCCATTCCTTTCAAATGGAGTAAACCGTGAAGATACAAATAGAGCGTGTGTTCAAGTGGTCCATGATCGTAGTCAACAGACTCTGCGAATGCTTTTTTGATGTTCAAAACAATCTCACCTTCATGTTGTGTGAGGGGAAATGAAAGCACATTGGGTATGTATGATTTGCGTCTTGACTCCTTATTCACTTTTTGCGCAAACGAATCACCGCAGATGATGAGTGAAAGCTCGTAGCGCTTGCCGAGCACGGCGTCTTTGATTTGTTCCCAGGGAAATGGGGGAGCGTTTCGTACGGTGGTTCGTATATCCATAAGTGTGGAGAAAAAAGACCGCTTTCGCGGTCTTTGTCTTAGTCTTTCTTTGCGAACTGTTGTGTTCGAGGTGTTTTTGGCTGGAGTTTTCCTTCCTTTACGAGCTTGATGTTGTGAGCGCGTCGTGCAAGTCGGCGAAGAGCAACAGTCTTTCGTGAAAGCTTTCCCCCATCACGTACGTGATAGCGCTTATCGCGAAGTGAGCGTACGATACCTGTTGATTGTATCTTTCGTGTAAATTCCTGGACCATTCGTCCAGTTGTCTTAGTTCCAGTTTTTTGGATTACTACGTTTATTGTCATGATGGGCAGTACTCTACCACAGAGCCGGAAAGGTCGCAAGCTAGCCCTGAATCTTTTTTAGGTGACTCGCCAACTGGGAAAGCGGGATGACTTTTTGAGCCCTGGTGACTATCTCTCGTACTATAACAGTTCCATCTACCGCCTCTTTATGACCTATTATTACCAAGTGAGTTGCCTCCTTCGCTCCTACCATCTGCTCACCAAGTGTCTCTTGGGTGAGTACATGGCCCACAGGTATGCGTGCCTCGTAGAGAGAGGTGAGCACTTTGAGTGTGAGGCGTTTAGCCTCATTACTTATGTGAGCAAAATAGAATTTAACCTTTGAGCGTGCCTTTTCCTTTGCACGTATCTCTTTAGGGAGCTTACCCTTTGCCTCACAGGTGAGGACAATACCTGCAGTATCTACATGCTGCCTGAAGGCCTTTCGTGACAAGACGTTCATTCTTCCTCCGTGAGCAACGGGATGGGTACTTCCGTCTTCATTCACCTGGTGAATTTCAAAGATTGTTTGGTCGAAGACATGCTCACTCCCTACGACTTTGTTGTCGAGTTCGTACTCAATATCAGTTGCTTCTAAGTACTCCAAGACTTCGCTCAAGTGTGCTCTCGAATCGTCATTGAGGTAATCAAGGGGGTTAGGGGCTTGTTTTGCGTTTGGATGCTTTTCGATTATAAATCGAGCGAATACCTTTCGGGGTGCAGTAGCAATATCTTTCGCGATAGCCTGCGTCGTCGCGGTGCCGAGTATCTTTCTCAAAAATGCAGTCAGGTCTCTATTGTATCGATTGCTTGAGTCAACATTCCCGTATGAAGACATTTTGACTATAGTCTTATCAATACCGATTTCCTTCAAAATCGTTTGTGCTGTGGCAATGAGTGTCGCTTCAGCGATTGGTCGTCTCACTCCGGCGACGTGAAGTGAAAAGGCGACAGGGTTTTTCTTCGAAAGTGCCTTCATGTGCACTTCGTACGTCATTGCGTGGTTTGCGCGGAGGTGCTTTGAGCGTTCAGCGAAAGACTTGACCGATGGTATAAAAAACTTCTCATGTGGGTGGATTACATCAATGTCCTCACTGCTCACTTTTGTGCCCTCAATAGTTGAGGTCATGCTCTGAAGTGGCTTAAATCCAAAATGCTCCGCGACGGTAACCGCGGTAAGGAGCACCTTGTGGGTCTCATCGTGTTTTGTAGTTGAAAGTTTTATCATACTTTAGAAGGTATGTGCTCCTGGAAGATATCCAATTTGTGTAAAAGGAAAGAGGCGGACGTATGCTCTGCCTACAATATTCTTCTTCGGGAGCATGCCCCAGTACCGCGAATCAGCGCTTGCACCTCGGTTGTCTCCCATGACGTAGTACTCATCCGCTGCAAGTGTAGTGATGAGATGGTTTTCAGCCTTATTTGAGTCTGCGATGTACGGTTCATCGAGTTTGATCCCATCGGGGTACTCTGCATTCTTTATAAGTACATCAGATCCGTCGATAATAACGGTGTCCCCAGGGAGTCCTATGATGCGCTTGATGAAATATCTACTGGTATCGAGTGGGTAGCGCATGACGATTACCTCGCCACGCTCAGGTTCTCGTAGGTTGTAAGTGACTTGGTCGATAATGAGATAGTGCCATGACTCAAATGTCGGAGACATAGATGTTCCCGAAACGATAAATGGCTTCGCAATAAAAATTCGTACAGGAACAACAATCGCAATTACAATAAGTATGAATGAAAGCAGTGAGAGTTCTTTTTTTTCTCGTCGCACTGCATGCAATGACATGTGTGAAGTATACACCGAGTACTTATTGACAGGAAGTTATAAAAGATGAGCGATACCTTTTTGCAGTTTTGAGAATTTCTTTGCAAATATTTTTTTTATAGGTACGCTTTGGATATGAAATGGAATATCATTGGTCTTGGAAATCCAGGCGAAGAATATGCAAATACGCGTCACAATGCTGGCGCGTGGTTTGCA
>CAZGUV010000014.1:19780-21896 GCA_964528735.1 uncultured Candidatus Saccharibacteria bacterium
GTATGAAAAGTCTCCGCACAATGTCGGACGTGAAGCGGTTGAGTATTTTGCGAAAAAACACGATGCAGAGTTTAGTGCACAGTCAAAAGCTCAATCACTCGTAGCGAAAGTATCGCTCAAAAGTCACGCAATTACGTTGGTATTACCAGAAACATTCATGAATAAGTCAGGCATAGCTGGTGCATACTTCGCAAAATCGTCAAAGGATATTGAGCGAAGTGTTGTTATTCATGATGATCTTGATTTGCCGCTTGGTACTATCAAAATCGGCTTCAATCGAGGTAGTGGAGGTCATAAAGGCGTTGAATCACTCAAGCGCGCGTGGAAGACAGAAGCTTTTGTCCGCGTCCGCATCGGTGTCTCACCACAATCGAGAAAAGGTGATGCAAAAAAGCCGCATGGCGAAGAAAAGGTAATCAACTACATATTGAAACCGTTTAAAGCAGATGCGTACACTGATGTGAAGAAGGTATACAAAAAGATTGCTGAAGCGCTTGAAGTGATGATTTCAGAATCACGCGAGAAAGCGATGACTTTGTATAACGGTGAGGTTATATGAAAGTAGCAGTACTTGGATACGGTCAGTTCGGTTCATTTATGTCTAAGCACCTCGCAGTATACGCTGAGGTGCTCGTGTATGCGCGCTCGGCTGTTGATGTACCACACGGAGTGCGCCAAGTAACGCTCGACGAAGCGTGTGTGGCAGATGTTGTCATATTTTCAGTGCCAATGAGTTCCTTTGAAGATGTTTGCAAAGAAGTGCAAGGCAAAATACCTCTCACGACTATTATCGCCGATGTGACCTCAATAAAATCACGTCCGCTACAATTACTCTCCACCTATTTTCCTCAGCATCAGATATTAGGGACTCATCCAATCTTTGGTCCTCAGTCGGGGAAGGATGGTATCGAAGGACTTCCTCTAGTACTTGTACAGCACACATTGAACGAAAATATATACACGAAAATTCGCACCTTTTTTCAGACGACACTCAAGCTGTCTGTCATTGAAGTTACTGCTGAGGAGCATGATGCAGCGATGTCTCATGTGCAAGGGCTCACACACTTCATCGGCCGCGCATTGTCTGAAATGAAGATAGGAGATACGCCACTTGCGACACAGTCATACAAACAACTTCTTGAGCTGGTCCGACTCGTCGGTTCGGATTCTTGGGAATTGTTTAAAACAATTGAAAATGAAAACCCCCATGCGAGTGCGGTGCGAGGAGAATTTCTCAAAACACTCAACAGCCTCAACGACAGACTTGCTGAGAAATAAAAAAGCCCCTTGAGGGGCTTTTTTATTATTTCTTTACTGCAGAAAGTGTCATTTTGCGACTTTCTGGTTCAAAGAGTGTAATACTGAATGCGTATGAACTTCCGAGCTTGAGTGCGGTGCGGAGGTCTGCAATCGTCTTGTACTCAGAGAAGTGTACGAGACCAGCAACACCTTCTTCGATAGAAGCAAGTGCACCGTATTGGTTGTACTTAATGATGACGGCGTTGACCGTGTCACCCTTTTTGTACTTCTTCGATGCGCCAATCCATGGGTTCTCTTTGAGTGCCTTGATTGAAAGAGAAACCTTTCCATCCTTCACGTCAATGACTTTTACACGAACCTTCTCACCGATTCGGTACATTTCCTTTGGATTTTCAACGAGTCCCCAGTCCATTTCTGAAATGTGCACCAATCCTTCTAGTCCTTCTTTGATTGAGACGAAGATACCGAAGTCAGTCGCACCTGTGACATCACCAGTGATTTCGTCACCAACAGTGAATGAATCAGCTCGACTCTTCACATCAGCAGTGTGCTGAGCACTGTGTCCTGCCTCATGCTTCTCAGAGAAGATAAGTTTTCCTTCCTTAGGATCAGCAGTGATGATGATGACTTGGAGTTTCTCACCGATGAGCTTCTTGAGTTCAACAAAGATTTTTTCCTTGTCTCCATCTGGTACACGTGGGTAGTGGAGAGAACCGAGTTGTGAAGCAGGGAGGAATCCTTGAATTCCCTGCCACTCCATAATAAGTCCACCTTTGTTTGCTTCCTTAACAGGAAGTTCGAGGAGTGTCTTCTTCTGAAGTGCTGATTCAGCTTCACTCCAGATAAGTGCCTGTCG
>CAZGUV010000015.1:0-1029 GCA_964528735.1 uncultured Candidatus Saccharibacteria bacterium
TGGTATAGATCCGCGCGGGATGAATATTGCAGCGATGGACGCGACAATAAAAGAGAAAGGACTCAAGAGCCCAGAAGGGAATCCACTCGGCGATGTTCGCCAGTTCAATATGATGTTTAAGACGCATGCAGGTGCGACTCAAGATGATTCGTCTATTACGTATCTTCGCCCTGAGACTGCGGGGGGTATGTTTGTGAACTTCAAGAATATCATCGACTCATTTCATCCAAAACTCCCATTTGGTATGGCACAGATAGGAAAGGCATTTCGAAACGAGATTGCGCCACGCGACTTCATCTTCCGAGTTCGTGAGCTCGAACAAATGGAGATTGAGTTTTTTGTAAAACCAAATGACTGGAAGCCACACTTCGAAGCGTTCCAGAAAGAGCAGGTGGATTTTCTTGAGCACGATTTGGGCCTCAACCCAGCGCATATTCATCAAGTCGAGATTGCAGCTGAAGACAGAGCGCACTACTCTAAGTGGAGTGTCGATACTGAATTTGATTTCCCGATGGGGCAGAAGGAATTGCTTGGACTCGCGTATCGCACCGATTTTGATTTGAAGAGTCATACTGAAGCGAGCAAGGTGGATTTGTCATACTACGATGAAGAATCAAAAGAGCGATTTACTCCGCACTGTGTTGAGCCGACATTCGGTCTTGGTCGTTTGGTGCTTGCCGTGCTCTCAGATGCATATTGTGAGGATGAGCAAAATGGTGAGAAGCGAGTCTATTTGAAATTCAATACAAATGTAGCACCAGTGAAAGCTGCGGTCTTTCCACTCTTGAAAAATAAACCAGAACTCGTCGCAAAAGCGAGGGAAGTATACGCAGGGCTCAAAAAGCAAATACCACAAATCATGTGGGATGATAATGGCAACATTGGAAAACGCTACCGACGACAAGATGAGATTGGCACCCCGTTTTGTATAACGGTGGACTTTGATACGCTTGGTGAAAATCCTGCGCATGCAGATACGGTAACTCTCCGCGACCGTGATACGGGCGCGCAGGAGCGTATTGCAATCAG
>CAZGUV010000015.1:1039-4916 GCA_964528735.1 uncultured Candidatus Saccharibacteria bacterium
GTACAATCGCGCCTTATTCTAAGCCTTTTATAGGTGCATGTAAGGAGAGTGGGGTGTGACCGTCTCCACAGGTAGCTAGGGTGCAGTTGAGTACAACTCATGTACAATGCCTAGATAGTACCTCATCAGAGGCACCACAATTATTTATTTGGTATTTTGATATTTATTATATGAAGAAACACATACTTATTACTGCAGGACTTGTTGCGCTTGCGACAGCAGGTATCGCATCAGCACAAACTGAAGGCGCGCCAGTTGCCCCACAAAACATCCCTGAAACACGACCAACAGTTGCTCCGCCAGGTCTCCCTATCCCGCCAGTCCCACCTTCAGCAGATGCAAAGACAAAGTACGATTTGAAAGCTGCAAAGAAGCGAATGGAAGAGTTCCAGCAGAATCGCCAGAAAGTACAAGAAGTTCGTAAAGACCTCCGAGAAGACCGAGCAGAGTTTCGTGGTCAAGTCCAGCAAGGACGAAAGGACCTTCACACAGAAGGGAAGGCGATGCGAGCAGACATGCAAAACAAGATACAAGGAGCTGAAAACCCAGAAGCACGCAAGGCACTCCGGGACGAAATGAAGGACAAGCGAGAGGCGATGCAAGACAAGCGAAAAGATTTTCGAGGTAAGGTGAAAGAAGATCGAAAGGAGTTTGTGAAGAAGCACCTCGATATTGCAGGACAACGATTTGGTGGCGTTATTAATCAGTTCGACACTATTCTTTCAAAGTTGAACGAGTTTGTAGCAAAGCGAAAGTCAGAGGGTGCAAATACTGCAGATGCAGAAGCGTCACTTGCAACAGCAAAGACAGCGACAGAGAGCGCAAAGACTGCTATCGCGAAAGTAAATGAGCTTGCAGGACAAATCACTAGTGGAGATGCAGACAAGGATGGTATCAAGGCAGCAATCCAGACAGCAAACGATGCTATCAAGTCAGCGCATAAGGCATTGAAGGAGGCAAGTGAAAAAGTTCGAGCGCTCAAACCTGAAACTCCTCCAGCGACAACAACTCAGTAACAGTCATATTAGTCACATAACCACGGTGCGCCCCGACAGATGATATGTCGGGGCGCAACACTTATTTTCATATCCTATGAACAGAATGGTACTCATCGCCGCAGGCGCGCTCGTCGTACTCGGCTTTTTTGCGTTTTTGTTTAATACATTTACTGCGTCTCCTCTTGAGCCAGCAGCGCAGAGTGAAACGACAGAGACTATTGATTCAGAGAGTGCAGTAAGTGAAGACGTGCTTGAGAATGCGCTCATTGGTGGGGAGGCAGAAGGTATGCCAATCACCAACGTCGCAGAGGCAGTCCAAGCAATTGATGATCTCGACACGGCAGAACTCGACGCACTCCTTGCTGCAGACCTTGCAGAAATCGAGGCATCTTTTGAATAAGAGAGAGCGCACAAAAAGGGCACGAAATAGGGCTTTTTACCTATGCCTTTCTAAGGTATGATGACGAGATGTTAGACAAACCAATACAAATCTCTATTAGTTACGGTACGATTGTAAAGACATTGCTAACGCTTGTTGGTCTCTACGCACTCTATACACTCTCAGATCTTGTGCTCGTCGTTATCACCGCAATTGTGATAGCGTCTGCAACTGAACCTGGCTCTCGTTGGTTCATGAAGTATGGGGTGCCGCGTCTATACTCGGTCATTTCAGTGTACGGTATTTTCATTGGAGTATTTGCGCTGATTGGGTATTTCTTCGTGCCTTCAGTGTTGAACGAGTCGTCGCACATGATTGCTTCTATTTCATCGCCTGCAACTGTTGAGGCGATTACATTCGAAGCACCTTTCATAGGTACCGTTTCGTTTAAAGAGATTGCTGAGCAGATTCGAGAAGTGTTTCAAGTCATTTCAGACAGTCCTTTTGAGGCATTGAGCGCAGTCTTCGGTGGAGTCACCTCATTCATTCTGGTCATTATTTTCTCGTTTTATTTTGCAGTACAAGAGCGTGGTATTGAAGATTTCCTTCGCATCATTACACCGCTTAGACATGAGACCTATGTTGTTGGGTTGTGGAATCGCACTAAAGACAAGATTGGTCTTTGGATGCAAGGTCAGTTTATTCTCGGGCTCCTTATCGGTGTGTTGACGTATCTTGGTCTCAGTATCTTGCAGGTTCCGTACGCGCTCCCACTTGCGGTGATAGCAGGTCTCTTTGAGATTATTCCACTGTTCGGCCCTACACTTTCTGCTATCCCTGCAATCGCTTTTGCGTTTATGGGGGGAGGGTTCGCGTTGGCTGTGATGACGCTCATTCTCTATATCATCATTCAGCAGTTTGAAAATCACCTCATCTATCCGTTAGTGGTGACAAAGGTAGTGGGCGTGCCTCCGGTCATGGTCATTCTCGCTCTGGTGATAGGTTTAAAGCTCGCAGGATTTTTCGGAGTACTGCTAGCTGTCCCAATGGCTGCGCTCGTTCAGGAAATTGTGACCGACTGGGATAGGGGAAGACATAATGCGCATAATCCGCATAAGGCATAATATGAAATCATTTTACATTACGACAACCATTCCATACGTAAATGCTGCTCCACACATAGGTTTTGCGCTTGAAATTACACAGGCGGACGTGATTGCACGGTATAAGCGACTTATGGGGTATGACGTGTTCTTTAACTTTGGTTCTGATGAGCATGGTCAAAAAATATGGCAAAACGCAGTAGATGCGGGCGTAACACCTCAAGCGTACACCGATGAATACGCTGAAAAGTTTAAGGCATTGAAGGAGAAGCTTAACCTTACCTACGACGTTTTTATCCGTACGACTGATGCTAAACATAAAGCTGCAGCGCAGGAAATGTGGCGACGTTGTCTCAAAAAGGGCGACATCTACAAAAAAAACTATCAGGTCAAGTATTGTATTGGATGCGAGCTCGAGAAGACTGATTCTGAGCTGGTAGAAGGGAAATGCCCATTACATCCAAATAAAGAACTAGAACTGCGCAACGAAGAAAACTACTTCTTCAAGCTCTCTGCATATCAAGAGCGATTGAAAGAGTTATATGCACGAACTGATTTTGTGATTCCTGATTTTCGACTCAATGAAATTCGCTCACTTATAGACGGCTCAGGGCTCCAAGATTTTTCTATTTCGCGTCTCAAGTCAAAGATGCCGTGGGGTGTTGCTGTGCCCGATGATGATTCACAAGTTATGTACGTATGGTTTGACGCATTGGTAAACTATATCTCAACGCTCGATTGGCCACAAAACGAAGCACGGTTCGCACAGTACTGGACAGGTACTGCAGAGAGCATCCAAGTGGCTGGTAAGGACCAGGTACGCCAACAAGCATGTATGTGGCAGGCGATGCTCATGTCTGCAGATTTGCCTTTGACAGGTCAAATATTTATCCATGGTTTTATTATGGGATCGGGTGGGCAAAAGATGAGTAAATCACTTGGAAATGTGATTGACCCGATTACGATAGTCGATGAATACGGTGTCGATGCGCTTCGCTACTTTTTGTTGAGGCACATTCACCCCACTGAAGACTCGGAGTTCACCATGGATTTGTTCAAAGAGGCGTACACAGCGGGGCTTACCAATGGTATTGGAAATCTCACCGCGAGAGTAATGAAGCTTGCTGAGCAGTATTTGAGTGCGCCAATAGAAAAACCAGATGAAGAAGTTTTTCCCGAAGAATTCATATCATCACTACAAAACTATCAGTTCAATAGCGCGTCAGAGTATGTATGGGGTCGCATCCAATTGCTCGATCAAAAAATTAATGCAGAGGAGCCATTTAAAGTGGTGAAAGTTGATGCTGAAAAAGGGAAGCAGATGATTGCTGGTATGGCACGCGAGCTCTACACTATTGCTCGGCTGCTCCAGCCACTACTTCCTGCGACAAGCGATA
>CAZGUV010000015.1:4926-21626 GCA_964528735.1 uncultured Candidatus Saccharibacteria bacterium
ACTATCAAGTCTGCGGTACTCGCAAACAGGAAACCAGAGAATATGTTCCCGCGGAGATAGTATGGACTTTGAACAGGAAATACGTGATTTAAAAAGTCGAAATGAGCGAGTTGATAGTGATAAGCGGTGGGAGACAAGTGTGGCGCGTCGGCTCCTTGTAGCGCTCCTCGTCTTTTGTGCTGCATGGGCGTGGCTTTATATACAAGGGAGTGAAACTGCGCTCAGAGATGCGTTATTTCCACCGTGTGGGTACCTTCTCTCGACTACCGCACTTTCGTTCTTTCGGGTACAATGGGAAGCGCGACATCAGAAGAAATTATGATACAACCAAACTATTTCGACACTCACTCGCACATTCATTTCCCTCAGTTTGATGCAGACAGAGCAGATGTGATTGAGCGCATGCAAAATGCTGGCGTCTGGACGATACTCGTAGGCACCAATGATGCAACGTCTCGCTCAGCGATTGCGCTCGCTGAAAAATATTCTTTTATGTATGCAACGATTGGCGTACACCCAACCGAATTTGAAAATTTCACCAAAACACATTACGAGACTCTTTCAAAAAAAACAAAGGTAGTCGCAGTGGGTGAGTGCGGGCTCGACTATTTTCGTCGTGACATCGCAAAGGAGTATGTGACTGAGCCAAAGCGCCAACAAGATCTCTTTGAGGCGCAAATTCGCTTTGCTGTCGAGCACAGTAAGCCACTCATGATGCACATTAGACCCTCATCAGGTTCAACAAATGCGCACGATGATGCGATTGCGATTCTTGACCGATATAAAAAAGAGTACGGCGATGCGCTCCGCGGGACGGTCCACTTCTTTACGTCTTCGAAGCAGATTGCAAAAAAGTATCTTGAAATGAATTTTTCCGTCTCAATCCCTGGGGTGGTTACTTTTGATAAAGAGCTTGAAGAGGTTGTGCAGTATATTCCTCTTGAATCCATCCTTTCTGAGACTGATTCTCCCTACGCAGCGCCTGAGCCTCACCGTGGTAAGCGCAATGAGCCGGTCTATGTGCAACAAGTAGTGCACGCAATCGCGCGTATAAAAAAGATTACAGATGAGCGCGCCCGCACACAACTTTTCGTGAATGCTGCCCGTCTGTTCAACATCTCAATCTAGGGTCTCACGTGCTCGGTGCCGGCGTTTGAATAGATGTCTCTGGTGTGGTAGAGTGCCCCCCATTGCCGCCTCCACGCGCGCAATTCGCACAACCGTGCGGTTTATAGGTTAATACAACACATATGACGGAAGATAAAACTCTTTCGTCTGAGGCTGAAGGACAGACTTCAGTATCGGATGAGCGCCGAGTTTACGAACTTGGCTACCTTATGGTATCCACGCTCTCTGAGGCAGAACGCGAGTCAGTACTCGCAGATTTGCGCACAGAGGTGAGTAACCATGGAGGCACATTTATAAGCGAAGGAGCACCTGCAGAGCAGACTCTTGCCTACACGATGTACACTCGTGATCGTGAGAAGAATGTTGCACATGATGTCGCATTTTTTGGGTGGGTAAAGTGTGAGATCCCAGCATCATCTGCTGAGACAATCGCAGCCTATGCTCGAGCACACAAAAAGTTGATTCGCTCAATGTTCTTTAGAACAGTGAAAGAAGATACTCGTGCAAATATCATCCCAGGAGCACTCAAGGATGTGAAGCGTACTGGTACTATTGGTACTGGACCTCGCACCGAAGAGGACAAGAAGGAGGTATCTGAAGCTGAGCTCGATAAGACTGTCGACAGTATTGTCGCAGACCTCGTCTAGTACTGAGTTGCGTTTTTAAGCGCAGTTCGTACACTTACAGTATGTACATCAACAAAGTCATTATCTACGGTAACCTGACCCGAGACCCAGAGCTCAAGGCACTTCCGAGTGGGAGTCATGTAGCGACATTCTCTGTTGCAACAAATCGTGTCTACAAAGACGCTCAAGGCGCTCGACAAGAGGCGACTGATTACCACAACATTGTAGTATTTGGACGCCAGGCTGAGACCGCGTCGCAATATCTCAAGAAAGGGGCAGGAGTCTTCATCGAAGGACGCTTGCAGACCCGCTCATGGGACAAAGATGGTCAGAAACAGTACCGAACTGAGATAGTGGCAGATCGAGTTCAATTTGGACCAAAAGGAGGTACAGGAGCAAAATCAGCTGCAATAGCAGGCGATGAAGCGTCAGAGCCAACACCTCGTGGACCAAAAAATGAGATTGCATACCCAGAAGACGAAATAAACCCGGACGACATTCCGTTTTAACATCTAACAATCACGTATGGCAGATTACTTCAACACACACAATGTACAATTCATAGACTATAAGGATACAGAAATCCTTAAAAAGTTTATTGATCCACACGGACGTATCGTAAACCGACGACGCAGTGGACTCACCGCGAAGCATCAGCGAGAACTCACTGAGGCTATCAAGCGAGCACGATTCATGGGACTCCTCCCATTCATCATGTCATAAGTGACATACAAAAAGCCCCGCGTATGCGGGGCTTTTTTGATGTAAAGCAAAAATATTACGCTTTTGGATTCTTGACGTATCCTGCTGCAGCACCGGCAAGTACTGTAGTACCGACACTGATCCAGAATGCGATGTTAGAGAGGATTCCTGTGAGGAATGGACCAATCTGATCAATCTGTCCTGCTGCGACAGCCTGAGGCACAATCTGAATGAGGGTGATAATCATACTGAGCACAGCGAAGCATGCACCAAGGATGAGGCCGTTCTCCCAACCAGCTTTCTGGTGTGAGAAGTACCACAATGATGTGTAGTAGACGACTGCTGCTGCGATGACGAGTGTAACAACCTGTCCAACCATGTCAGGGCTTGGAAGCTTTGAGATGATAAGTCCCAATACGCCACCGAGTATGCCTATGATTGCGTTGTTAAATGCATACGCCGCAAATCCTGCTTTAAATGCTTTTGTGAAATTGAGCTCCACGGTAAATTAATTAACTGATAACTGTACCCCTCAGTATATCACGGGTGAATATGGACCAAAATAGAGCAACTGCTCTTTTCCACACAAGAAAAGCCCTCATTTTGAGGGCTTTTGAGGTATCTTTTGTGCTTATTTTGCCTTCGTGACACGCTCTACATACTCACCGTTGGTAGTATTCACCTTGATGACATCGCCAGTCTCAATAAAGAGTGGGGTAGAGACAGTTGCGCCGGTCTCAACAGTTACGTTTTTGTTGCCTCCTTGTGCGGTGTCGCCCTTGATATTTGGTGGTGCCTCGGTCACTTTTAGGTCAACCTTTACCGGCATCTTCATGGCAAAGATTTTTTCTTCGTACACCATCATCTCGACTTCCATGTTAGGAAGGAGGTAGTTTCCCTGATCGCCGATTACATCTGCTTCGAGTTTGAAGCGGTCTCCTGCGTTTTTTGGGTCACAAAACCACCACTCGCCATTTCGGTTGTAGATAAATTTTCCTGGGCGTGTCTCGATTTCTGCCTCATCAGCCTTATCTGTCTGTTGGAAGGTGTGTTCAACGACTGAGCCAGTAATAAGATTCTTGAGCTTGGTCTGGTTGACCGGCTTGCGCATCTGCTTTCTAAAAATCCAAGAAGAGAGAACCACATACGGCTGGTCATCATGGACAATTACCTTTTTTGGTAAAATTTCGTTGTATTCAAGCATTGACATAATGCTCGGGAGTATACCGATAGAGGAAGCAAAAGGCAACAGAAGCCACGGAGAGCCTTTTACTCGTCTCCACCAGATGGTGCAGCCGCAGTAGTGAGCGATGTGCGGATTTTCTCAAGGAGCTCTTGTGCCTCGGGTTTGTGCTCGCGGAGCCATGTGCGCGCAGCGTCGTACCCTCGACCAAGCTTTT
The DNA here is from genome assembly GCA_964528735.1 of uncultured Candidatus Saccharibacteria bacterium. Classification (GTDB taxonomy): domain Bacteria; phylum Patescibacteriota; class Minisyncoccia; order Phycocordibacterales; family UBA2100; genus CAYNND01. The sequence continues at coordinate 8,783 of CAZGUV010000015.1, forward strand.
GGTCTCCGGCTTCGTATGAGCCTGAAGAAGACTTTTTCACAAAACCAAATTTTTCACCAAGCGCGAGGAGCTCACCTTCGCGAGAAATGCCCTCGTTGTACATGAGGTCGTACTCACTCTGTCTGAATGGGGCAGCGACCTTGTTTTTTACAATCTTTGCACGATGGCGACCTCCCATGATTTCGTCGCCTTTCTTGATTTGGGCAATACGGCGGACATCGATGCGCACCGATGTGTAAAACTTAAGCGCCTTTCCTCCTGGGGTGGTTTCAGGGTTACCAAACATGACGCCAATCTGCATACGGATTTGGTTGATGAAGATGACTACAGTTTTTGTCTTTGAAACAATCGCCGTGAGCTTTCGAAGTGCTTGTGACATCAGTCGTGCCTGCTTTCCGACATGTGATTGTCCCATATCACCTTCGATTTCATCTTTTGGAGTAAGTGCTGCGACTGAGTCGATGACGATGACATCCATCTTTCCTGAACGCACCAATGATTCGACGATTTCAAGAGCCTGCTCTCCAGTGTCAGGCTGTGAGATGAGGAGCTCATTTATATTGACGCCAATCTTGGCAGCGTACTCGGGGTCCATAGCATGCTCAGCGTCGATGAACGCGCAGATACCTCCTTTCTTTTGCGCTTCAGCGACGGCATGAAGTGCGAGTGTTGTTTTACCAGAAGATTCAGGACCAAAAATTTCTATGATACGTCCGCGGGGGAGTCCGCCGATGCCGAGCGCCCAGTCGATACCAATCGAGCCGGTAGAGATAGCATCAACATCTACTTTGGGTCGTTCGCCAAGTCGCATGATTGCTTCATCACCAAATCTGCTTTTGATGTCTGCTATTGTCGAGTCAACCGCTTGTCCTGTCTTTGAACCTATAGTCTTCGGTGCCGCTTCTTTTTTCTTTTTCTGCATAGTGATACGTTGATGATAAGTACCCCTATTGTATCAGCGTCACCTCGCTTGTCTATTCAAGCTCAATCGCCCGACTCTCTTCGGACTCAGGTGATGGCTCGGGTGGAGCAGTGGGGGCAGGTCGGTGGAAAACATGAACGTGCTCAGTGTATGTCGAGCCGAATCTATCAGCTGCTTCTATGAGAAAGTCATTATCACCTTCGACCAATGCGGTGGTGAGTGCAAACATTCCTTCAGTTGTGATGGGGACGGGGAGGGTATTGATGGTCACTGTCTCTGCCCGTGCCACACTCCCGATGAGTGTAACAACAGGAGTTTCGATTGGAGAAGTGATCGGTTGCATAGTCACCACAGGACCGCGCAATGCGTTTCTCAGTGCAAACCCACTGTACAGAACAACGCCACCAAAGATGAGTATAAAAATGAGAGGTTTGATGAGTCGCTGTGCGTGCATAGTTATGTCTCGTCAGATGTTTCAGATGGTTGGGCACCGAGTACTTCGCGTGGCTTTGCACCATCAGCAGGTCCAATGACTCCTCGATGTTCGAGTATGTCCATGAGACGTGCAGCGCGAGAATAACCGATGCGGAGTTTCCTTTGGAGATACGATGTCGATGCTTTGCCTGCCTCGGTGACTGCTGCCTTTGCTTCTTCATACATATCGTCATCATCGCCACCTTCGTTCATTCCGCCGTTGAGTGCTGATTCAGGTATACCACCAAGACTTCCATCTCCAGCACCTTCAGCGGTAAACCCGAAGGTGATGTCATCAGGGAGGCGAGACTCATACTGCTTTGCGAGGTACTTTACGACACTCTTCAGCTCTGACTCAGAGATGTATGGTGCTTGAATACGAACCGGCTTGCTCATTTCTCCAGAGAGGTAGAGCATATCACCGGCACCGAGAAGGTTCTCAGCGCCACCCATGTCCAGGATGGTGCGAGAGTCGATTTGTGATGCGACCTGCAGTGCGATACGTGCAGGTATGTTTGCCTTGATAAGACCAGTAATAACTTTGACTGATGGTCGCTGTGTTGCAATCACGAGGTGTATTCCAACAGCACGTGACATTTGTGCGAGACGGACAATCGCGGCTTCAAGTTCGCGTGGGTATGTCTGCATAAGGTCAGCAAGCTCATCGAGTATAGTTACAATGTACGGCATTGGCTCCGGGAGCTGCTCACGTACACCAGCGCCTTCTTCTGCGGTATCAGTGTTGTCCTTTACTTTGACGTCTTTGTCCTTTTTGGCGAGAGCAGGGTAATAGACATTTTGGTGGTACGAAGATATGTCTCTGACACCTTCAGCTTCAAGGACACTGTAACGTCTATCCATCTCTTTCGTGAGCCACTTCAAAGACAAGACTGCCTTCTTTGCGTCAGTGATGACTGGAGTGAGTAGGTGAGGGATTTCATTGTATACCGTGAGCTCAACTCGCTTCGGGTCAATCATAACAAACCGAAGTTGGTCTGGTCCTGATCGGTACAAGAGCGAAATAATCAGGTCATGGATTGTAACTGATTTACCAGAACCTGTTGCACCAGCGATAAGCACGTGGGGCATCTTTGCGAGGTTTGCGTAGTGTGGTGTTCCTGAAATATCAGAGCCAAGTGCGATCATCAAAGGCTTCTTAGGATCCTTAAATTCCTCATTTGAAAGTATGCTACCCATACCAAGCATCGTGCGTGATTGGTTCGGTACTTCGATACCGACGAGTGCTTTCCCAGGAATCGGAGCTTCGATACGCACCGGTGATGCGGCGAGGGCGAGCTCCAAGTTATTTTGGAGCGAGACGATTCGAGAGAGGCGTACGCCTTCAGATGGCTTGAGCGCAAAACGTGTAACTGACGGTCCGATAGAAACCTCATCCATCTCAACTTCAATACCAAAGTTTTGCAATGTCCTTTTAATGATGTTTGCGTTGGCCTTTACGTCACCGACTGTCGGCTTGCCCTTATTCTTTTCAAGGAGTGAAAGTGGGGGAGGTGTGTAGTCTCTTTGCACTTGTGAAAGTACAGGGATGACCGCAGGCTCTTCATCAGAGACAGGGATTGATTTCGCTGCCTTCTGTCGCGGCTTCTCTTCTTCGACTTCTTCTTCCGGTTCTTCAACCTCTTCGGTTTCTGGTTCAGAGAGATGTGATGAAATGGCGAGATCCTCAATATCATCAGGAGCTTCGTCAGGTCGTGCAGTGAGCCACTGAGGAATTCGAAATGGCGTATCGAAGATGAGCATCATTGAAATTGCGATAAGTGCAAGGAGTATGATCACCGTTGCTGGTGTCGCTACTGCAGCGATAAGTGGGTTTGTGACGATTGACCCGACAAGCCCTCCGCTTTGAGGGGAGATGGTGTGTATCAAGGACAACGATGCGCTGAAGAAAAGCGCAGTACCGAGTCCCCGCCAGAATGCGACACGCTGAGTGATGTCCTTGAAGAGTGCTACAGACCAAAGACACAGAGAAACAGGAATGAGCGCGTATCCAGTTCCGAAGAGATAGGTTAGAAATCCAAACACCATTTCGCCGACATATCCGGCAAGACTAAAGCCTGCGAGTGTAAAGAATGCTGCAAGCGCAAGACATGCGACGCCAGCGATACCACGTTTTGTCTGGTCACGAAGTGCTGCCTTTTTATCCTCTTTGGTTTGCTTAGGGCTCTTACGCTTCTGAATTTTTCTACGTCTGAGTCGAGGCTCGCCGACGTCATCAACATCAGGTTCGTCGTGGATAACAGGCGATAGGTTTTGCTCCTTGAGTTTTGGTTCACTACTCTTCTTTTTTTCAACCATATAGTGGTTATTGTAGCGCGATATCTCACTCTCTGCATGCGACAAAACACAGGTGATAGAGAGCCCGTTTGCATAAGAGACAATATGAGTGTAGTGTGGCGTAAGTTACGAGAAAGGTGATATAAGTCAGTTCGTACAGTCTATAAAGGACATATATGAATCAAGTACAAAAACATATCGACAAATCAGAAACATATATACGACAAAATGAGGTTGCGAACCCATTTGGACAAAACGTATCTGCATCACTTCTCTACAAAAAAATTGAGCGCATTGCTGTTGCAACAACATATCTCTTGAACCAGCTACAGGAGGGTGATGTCCTTCGTAATGAAGTGCATGCAACCGTGGTGAAATTGATACACCATGCGATTGTCCTTAAGGATGGTTTTCGTGCCAGTGGTTTTGACAAGGCAGCTGATGTGCTCGTGTCGCTTCGCGTTTTGATGACCTATATAGATATGCTCAGGGCAACAGGTGCTGTCTCTGATGCAAACCTCGAACTGTATAAGTCTGCATGCGCACGCGTCGTTGCGCTCATTCGCTCGGGGCAAGAGTCGCATCTTTCGGAAGGCTTCGTGCTCTCTGATGATTTGATTGGAAAAGGACATGAGTCTGTCCGAGAGGATATTGTGAAGCAGGAGCAGGTGCCTCGCGTGCACAAAGAGCAGAAGTCAGTGGCTCCTACACCCGCAAAACAGATCCGACCTGTAGCACATACACCAAAAGTCACCTATGTACCGAAGGGTAATACCGATAGGAGGACAGCACTTTTGACGGTTATTGAAAGCCGAGGCGCGGTGACTATCCGTGACCTTGTTTCAGTGGTTCCAGGTATCAGTGAAAAGACGATTCAGCGAGAGCTCCAGGCGATGATTATTGATGGTATTTTGAAAAAGGAAGGGGATAGACGGTGGACCACCTACAGTCGAGTGTAAGAAGGGTTTAGGGTGTCCAATAGGGGTGGATATGTGTCCGCTCTAGCAGCGTTGATTTCCGTGTGAGGTGGGGTAGAAAAGAGCCTGCTTGACACCCCCTCAGGCCATGTTCCTATAGGGTCTGGGGAAAGACAAGGTTTGACTATACGTCTATATATTTGTATTCTTGGGAAACCGGTTAGCGACTGGTTTAAGCCATTCAAGGGAAACAACCTGCGAGTGGTTTATTCGCGTAGCATATCGGTTGTCCACAAAGAATAGCCGCACCACGGTTAGAAGTAGAAAAACGTATTACAATAGTAGTGCGCTCTATCTATCTTCAGAGAGGGCATATCGTTCTTTGACAACTACATAGCGAATCACAAAACACCGTCACGGTGTTCTGGACTTGTTCCAGTTTTCTGCACGACCGATGTGTCCCCTCATGGCATTCGCCCTCATACATATATATGTATGTGTCCTGACTATCCGAAAGACATCTTCATTCTTGTCAGCTAACCTTTTACGTATTACGTCTCACTCGCTCATGCAAGTGAGTGGGTGGAGTCAGTAAAAGGAAAAGTTGTTGCGTGGGATTTTGCGTGCGTCAGATACACGTAGAGTTTCATGTAGTGCATACGTCGAATTATGTATGCACAAAATTCGGGTAACCGAATTTACCAAAACGTGTTTATCAATTTTACAAAAGAGCACGCGCAAGCGTCGCTCCCAAAATTATTCTGTATATGAGTATCACAAAAATTGCAGCTGTCGTCGCGGGTGTCACACTCGCAGCTCTTGCATCAACAGCAAGTGCGCAGACAACAAGTTGCTATTCGTTCACACTTAATCACAAGCTCGGCAACACCGGCGGTGAGGTTATGTGGGTTCAGAAGTTCCTTAACATGAATGCAGCAACACAAGTTGCAGCTTCAGGTGCAGGTTCAGCTGGCCAGGAAACCACACGCTTCGGTGCGCTCACTCGCTCAGCGGTAATGAAGTTCCAGGCTGCTAACGGTATTTCACCGGTATCAGGTTACTGGGGCCCTCTTACACGAGCAAAGGCAAACGCACTTGAGGTAGCTCGCTGTGCATCAGGCCCAACTACAACAACACCAGCAACTGGTGATGCTGTTCTTGCAGCCGCTCCACAGCCAGGCAACTCACTTGCTCCAGCAGGTGCTGCTCGCGTTCCATTCACAAAGTTCACAGTTACTGCAGGTGCAACACCTGTTACTTTGAACTCTGTAACAGTAGAGCGTGGCGGTCTTGCAGCTGACACTGCGTTTGCAAACATCATCCTCTTGGATGATATGGGCAACCAGGTTGGTACAGAGCGTGTTCTTAACTCAAACCACCAGGCGACTATCGGAGCACCGGTAATCATCCCAGCTGGTTCGACTAAGACATTCACTGTTGCTGCTAACATGGCAACAAGTACAACATCTGCAGCAGGACAGGTTGCTGTCTTCTCAGTTGTTTCAGCTAACGCATCAGGTACAGTTGGAGGTTCACTTCCAATCACTGGTGCTCAGCACACAATCAACGCGTCACTTGGACTTGGTACTGTGACAGTAGATCGAGGACCTCTTGATCCTATTTCAGCACAGACAAAGGAGATTGGCACAACTGGCTACACATACGCTTCATACAAACTTACAGCAGGTTCTGCTGAGAAGGTTCGAGTATGGGGTATCCGCGTAAACCAGGCTGGTTCAGCTGCGTCTTCTGACCTTGCAAACCTTAAGATGATCGTAGATGGAACAGAATATGCTCCAACTATGTCAGCTGACGGTAAGTACTACCAGTTCAACTTCCCAGGAGGCATTGTCATCGACAAGGGTCTCGTGAAGGAGTTCGCAGTTAAGGGTGACATCGCAGGTGGTTCAGGACGAACTATCTCTATGGACATCTACCGATTGACTGACATCATGGTAACTGGTGAGACTTATGGCTACGGCATCACGCCTTCAGCTACAGGTTCATTCTCAGCTTCTACAAACCCTGCGTACAACGCAGCGGATGTAACTGTTAACGCAGGTACATTCAACTCAGTACAAAAGTCAGCTTCAGCTGCAGCGGCAAACATCGCTAAGCAAAAGGCTAACGAAGTACTCGGTGCGTTCACTGTAGATCTCAAGGGTGAGAAGATTCAAATCCAATCACTTAAGATGTCTCTTGCAATCGACGCTGGTTCTGCAGACCGAAAAATCACCAACGTAACACTTGTTGATCAAAACGGCGCAGTACTTGCAGGTCCTGTAGATACAGCAGCACTTGGTGCAGCTGCAACTACAGTTGCTAACGCTCTTACATTCTCAGCAGTTTCATTCCCAACAGGAGTAACTACTGTTACTGTAAAGGGTCAGCTCGATTCAAACTGGGCACAAGATGATACTGTCGCAGTTGTTACACAGCCTTCTACACAATGGACAGGCGTAACAGGTGAGGTTTCTGGAAACAACATCTCACTTGCTGCACTTTCAGCAACAGCAACAGCGAACACGATGACAGTTAAGGCTGCATCTCTTGTTCTCAATACACTCTCTACACCTTCTGCACAGAACGTTGTAAAGGGTGCTATCAAGCATCACTACTCTACAATCTCTCTTGACGCTTCAAACTCAGGTGAGGATGTACGTGTAAGTAACATTACGCTTACTGCAGGCGGTTCAGGTGCAGCTACAAACCTCGACAACGTTGAAGTTTGGGCAGACCTTACATCAGCAGCAAACACTGATGCACGCTTCGGAGCATTTGAGACACGTGTTAAGTCATCTGAGCAGTTCACAGCGGCAACGCTTGCACTCCAGCTTGATCAACATGTAACTGTTCCTAAGAATGGCCAAGTAAACGTTGGTATATTTGCTGACCTCGCAACAGCTGAGGCAGACAACAATACTCACACAGTTACTGCGTCATCTGCATCAGCAGTTGGTCTTACATCAGGTGCAACAGTAACTCCTACAACAGCAGGTACTGGTGCAGCTATGACTGCAAAGCCTACAGGTTCATTCACTGTCGCACTTGATTCATCAAGTCCGTCAGCTCAGATTGTTTCTGGTGGTACAACAGGCGTTACACTCGGCGTTCTTAAGCTCCGAGCTACTAACGAAGATGTAGACCTTCAGCAGCTCTTGCTCCAGCTCAATGCAGGTGCAACAGCAGCAAGTCTCATGAACAGTAAGGTTATGGTCTACGATGGTGCAACTAAGGTTGGTGAGGCTACAGTTTCAGGTACATCTGCAACTGTCTACTTCACTCCAAACGTTCGTCTTCCAAAGGAGACTGACAAGAAACTCACACTTAAGGCTGATATCGCTCCAGTTGGTTCAAACCAGCCAGGAGTTGCAGGTGCAAACGTCAAAGTCAACTACGACAACGACACACTTGCTTCAACTAAGGGTGTAGGTGTTGCTTCAGGTTCAGACGCTACACACACTACAACCGCAGACTCTGCAGTTGCTGGAGTATTGACATTCAAGTCATTCCCTACAGTGGCACGTATCGCGCTCCCTGCTTCAAACAACCTTGTCAACGGTACACAAGACCTCTTCCGTCTCTCAATTCGAGCTGATGCGGCAGGTGATGTATCTGTAGCTAAGATTGCAGTTAACACAACCGCTACAAACGGCGGCGGTGCTGCTCTTGCTTACGGTACAACAAAGGTCATTGCGTACACAGATGCTGGATTCAGTACTCCAATATCTGGTTCATTCACTAGTGGAGAAGTCTACAGTGGTGCTGCTCCAACATCTGGAACAGACTACGATGTAGTATTCTCTTCACCAGTAGTTATCCCAGCAGGTGCTACTTACTACTTCAAAGTAACTAGTGTTCTTTCTGGAGTTGATGCAGCAGGAGACTCAGTATCTACCAAGCTTCTTGGAGATGATGCTCTTGCAGGTGGTACACTCACTGCAACAACAACTAACAACTTCGCTGCTACATTTGCACAGGTTGATCTTGATACGAATGATGACTTTGGCTGGTCAGGTAACTCAGCAGGCACATCTGCAACAACAGATGATGATTGGTACAACGGCTTCTCAGTTGTTGGACTCCCTGCTACTGACACAGACACAAGCACAAACACTCGAGCTAACTAACCTTAGCTAGAGCTTAGAGAACCAGTCGCTAACACAGTTCTCCTAGCGCAAATCAAGCCCCATACCGCAAGGTATGGGGCTTTTTGCGTGGAGCAAATTACCCAAGGTCCGACCTTAGGTATCTATCACAGGACAGAAAGAAGTAGCGCCGAAGTTCGTCACTAGGTATACTATCCATCATGAAAGACAGAACAAAAACAATACTTATCATTCTCGCGTTTGTTGCGATAGCAGCCGGGCTTATTATCTACGGACGCACCGTACAAGCGCCTGAGACAACACCAGAGGTAATAACAGCACCAGAGGGGCAATTAGAAGTTGGAGAGGGCACAGGAGAGACTGCAGAGCCAATAGACACGTCACCACACACACATCCGAAGATTGGCACAGTCCCAGCAAAGCCTGCAGGAGTTGATCAACTGGTATATGACTCTGCAAAGGTAGAGATGCAAAAGGCTATCGATGAGCTCACAAAAAATAGTCGTAACTATGAGGCATGGCTTTCAGTCGCCATCTATGAGTACAGTGTCTTCAAGAATGAGAAACGAGCGGAGGAATTGTGGCTCTTTGTAGAAAAAGACCGACCGCAAATGGTTCAACCAGTTGCAAACCTCGCGAACCTCTATTTCAAACGAGGTGACCTCACTAAAGCTGCACAATATCTCGAGAAGACTGTAAAGAATGAGCCAAAGTTCATACAAGGCTACAATGACCTTTATGAAATATATAAGACACAGAACAGTACTCAAAAAGCCATCAACAGTCTCCAGCAGGGCATAAAGGACAATCCTGCAGATCACTCACTTGCTGTCACACTCGCGCGATACTATGTCGAGCTCGGCAAAATCGATGAGGCAAGAGTGCAATTTGATGTTGCGCTCACTCGTGCAAAAGAAAGCAAAAATGAACAAATCATAAAGAGTATTGAGGAAGAAATCGCGAAACTTTCCGAGTAATTTTTCAAAAGTTCACCAAAAAACAAACTACCAAAAACACCCAAGGTCCGACCTTGGGTGTTTTGTTTTCCCCTGCACGCTGCTTCCAAGGTCGGACCTTGGGTATAATTGACTGCATGCAACGTGACGTGCCTCTACAGAATCAGGGTGTGTACCACATATACAATCGAGGCACAAATAAGATGCGCATTTTTGAAGACTCGCATGATTATGAAAGATTCTGCAAATTACTATATATCTGCAATCAAGCAAAAAGTGTACGACTTGCTGAACTTTCAAAAAGCGAGAAGAAAATGAGAGAAGTATTCAGTCTTCCAAGAGGGGATAGGCTCGTCACTGTACTCGCGTACAGCATAATGCCAAATCATTTTCATATGCTTGTTAGGCAGGAAGTAGACGAAGGCATTGCTCGGTATATGCAGAAAGTCGGTACTGCATACTCAATGTATTTTAATATGCGACATAAGCGGACAGGCACGCTATTTCAGGGTAAATTCAAGTCAAAATGTGTCGATACAAGTTGGTATTTGAGGCATGTTTTTTCATACATACTTATTAATCCAATCGAGATCAAATTTCCCAAATGGAAGTCAAATAAGAAGTATGATAATAAAAGCCTTTTTGAGTATCTAGACTCCTATCCGTATTCAAGTTATGTCGACTTCTTTCGTAAAGAACGGATACAATCTACGATAATTGATAAAAAGATAGCACAGGTGCTGTTTGAAGATATCACAAAACCAAAGCAGCTTATTCAATACTATGAAGATAGAAATGATACCTAAGGTCGGACCTTGGGTATTTTTCTGATTGCGATTGTGTGGATTGAATCGTTGAATAGAGTTTTGGTGGTGGTAGCATCGTTTCATGCTTTGTCGGGGGAAGAGTACTTTCTTGGTAATCTATTTTTTGTCGGTACTTCCTCAGGTCTCTCATGCGCAAGTTGCGATTAGTGAGGTGATGTATGATCCTGCGGGGACTGATACAAAGCGCGAATGGATAGAGGTATGTAATGTGGGGGGTAGTTCTGCAGACCTCACAACGTTTAAGTTGTTTGAGAGTGGTTCAAATCACGGCATTGTGGCATTTTCTGGTGGCAACAATCTCGACGTGGGAGCCTGCGGTGTCATTGTTGATGATCCAGCGAGTTTTAAGATAGATTACCCAGGATTTTCTGGGTTTTTATTTGACTCATCGTTTTCGCTTTCAAACTCTGGCGAACTGCTTGTCATAAAAAATACATCAGATGTGGATGTAGATTCGACAACGTATCCTGCCACAGCAGCAAAAGGTGATGGAAATTCTCTCCATAGAAGTGGGGGGACGTATTCGGCAGGTCCTGCAACGCCAGGGAGTGAGTCAGGTTTTTCCGCGCCTCAGTCATCAGGAAGTTCGGGTGATGTAGATGCAAACCAGGTGAACCAAAATGGGAACACGGCAACACCAGCATCAGGGGTTTCATCGGTAATCAACTTTCAAACAGTCACTGTCGAGCCGACTCCAAAGCTGACCGTTCGTGCTGATATGCCAGAGACATCGGTTGTCGGCATGCTAGTAAAGATGAACGCAGAGGCATACAACACCAAAGGACAGGTCGTGAAGGCAAGTATACGTTGGGCATTTGGTGACGGCACATCAGACACAGGTGCCGAGGTGCGCCATGCATATCTTGAAGATGGATCGTATGCGGTGCATGTAAGCGCAACACTCGACGGCTTAAATGACAGCGTCGTTGTCCCTATTGTGGTGCGTCCATTGAGTATAGCAATCTCCGCTTCTGATGATGGGAAGACAATTATTGTGAGAAACAACGGAGAAGGGCAGATAGACCTTACTGCCTGGAAAATCCGTGTCGGTGGTCAATACTATATATTTCCGGACAATACATTTATCCTTGGCAATGCCGCTGTAAAATTCTCTCAAAACACCACAAAGATTACAGAAGTGCTTTTATCGAAATATGTTGAACTGGTCAATCCCTCTGGTGATCGTGTTGCCGATTTCCACACAGATCTAAAACAAAGTAGCGGTACACAAAATGCAGCAACACAGTACAAACAATCTCCTTTAAGTATCGCTCCGATAACACTTGCAGGACTTCGGCATGAAGATGTGGTGGTTGAAGTTGCAGATGTTGTTGCGCCTAGTCCACCGCCGATAGCACAGCCGGTAGCGCAACTTTTTGAGCAGGCAAAATTGACTCAAAATAATAGTTTCGGGGAAGAGTCTGTACCATCAAAGAATTCAGAAGTTGTTTCGATTTCAGAAGATGTTGTCGAGTCACAACAGGCATCAGCTTCTTCATCGGGCTTCCAGATGAATATTTGGTATGTTGCGATTGGCCTACTCGCGTTTGTGGGAGCAGCGCCGCTCTTTCTTGCTACATCTGGACAGTCACCCGCACCTGCGAAAGCGCCTGAGCAGGTTTCCCTTAGGGGTCTGCACCCTCGTGATTTTGAGATAGTAGAAGTCAACGATGAACAGCTTAAGTAGCTCTCCCCATCTGTGGACAATTCCAGATATTGCCTTTTGCTGGCTCTAGGTGCAGGCTAGTGGTATGAACTTCCTTCGCGCTCACATACGTTCCATTATCTGGCTTCTCGTACTACTCGCGATACCACTTACCTGGTACCTCAAAGTTTACTTTAACTATCAAGGTGACCTCGCAAAGTATGACCTGATTGATGAGCAGGCAGAAAAATACATGCGAGAGGTTGGGCAAGAAATCGCCCAATATGAGGCAAACGAGCGCGCAGACACCTATGGCGGGAAAACACCACAAGAGACCTGGGCGATGTTTGTCCACGCTCTGGAAGTAGGGGACACTGACCTGGCGTCAAAGTACTTTATCCAGAGGAAGCAGGAGGAGATTCGAGATGACTTAAGAATTGGCAAGGAAAACGGAGTGGTCGAGGCTCTCTTGGCTGACTTCAAGTTGATTGAAATTGAGAAAATGTCATCAAGTGGCACTGAGTTTCAGTTCATAACCAAAAAACAAAAAGTTGCGGGCTCCTCTAAGTCTATTGAATTGCCGTTTGTCTATACGCTTGAAAAAAGTAAAATCAGTGGACTCTGGAAGATTTCTAATATTTAGCATGAACTTCCTTCGCGCTCACATACGTTCCATTATCTGGCTTCTCGTACTACTCG
>CAZGUV010000016.1:0-10647 GCA_964528735.1 uncultured Candidatus Saccharibacteria bacterium
CACACAGACCGCCCAATTTCTCCAAAAATCATGTATACTACTCCCATTACACCATCAATGTATTTCGTATGAATGAATCAGCAAAAAAAGCAGGTACACCTGCACAGATAAATCCTTCACAAAAAAAGCGCGCGGGCCTCGTCATCGTCGGTGCGGCCGTCATTATTATGGGAGTTCTTCTCTTGTTCCTGCTCCCATCTGGTGATATTGCAAAAGATGGAAAGATAACCGAACGCGAGGCTCAAAAGGTGAAAGAGCAGATTTCAAAACTCATCAACACACCACAAGAAGAGCCTGTTATGGCGCTCGTCACTAATGCTGACCAGCTCATCACTGAACAACCGTTTTATCAGGGAGTTACTAACGGCGATGTGCTTGTTATCTACCCACAAGCGAGAAAAGCTATTCTTTTCAATCCACGTACAGGCAAGTTAGTAAACGTCGGTCCAGTCAATGTGGGAGAAGCATCTACATCAGGACGACCTGATTCAGGAACTCTTGCTCCCGCACCACAAACCGAGGAAGAAGAAAACTAATCCATGACGTTGTACACACGTAAGGGTGACTCTGGTACAACAAAGACATTTGGTGCAACTCAGCGAGTGTCAAAAAGCTCACCAATAACTGAAGCGTTAGGATCACTCGATGAGGTGAATTCATTTCTTGGACTTTGTAAAATACAGTCCCGAGTTGATGATTTTACTTTAGGCGATAAGAAAATTGCTGATATTGTGCATGAGCTCCAGGATGATTTGTTTATCGTACAAGCAGAAATGGCGGGAGCGGAAAAAACTATTGCACAAGAAAAGGTACAGTGGCTCGAATCAATCACTGACACTATAGAAGGGGAGCTTCCAAAGATAACTACCTTTTTTATCTCGGGTGGTGCGGAGCTTTCAAGTAGATTTGATGTTGCACGCACACTTGCACGTCGTGCAGAGCGACGAGTTGTCGGAGTACATGATGAAGGGGTGCGAAAAGTGGGGGAGTTTACACTCGCATATCTCAACCGTCTCTCTTCAATTCTCTATGCACTTGCTCGATATGCAAATCATCAGCGAGGCATCGCCGAATCAGCGCCTGACTATAAATAATTTTTAAGTATAAAAAAATCCGCAATGCGGTGATGAAGTAGTTATTTGAGGGAGGCCGCTTCCGTTAAGTTGCGACCCCCCTTCCTCACTGCGTCCTCTGGAGAGACGCAGCTTGCGACTTCTTGGCCTGGATCTCCGAGGCACACCGGGCTCCAGCAGCGAGCGCTTCGTTGGTGTAATAGTCGACACGGGTTGGGGCTGCCAACACGAAGTCGGTGCCTTCTACGAAGGCGTTCGGCGGGTTGGTGAGACACGCTTTCAGCTCCGCGTAGGTTACACCTCTGCGCTCCTGTGCCAATCCATTGAGTGGCGTGAGGATGGTGGCAAGGATAGCCACCGCTACGATCCGTTTCCGCATCTCTGCGTACTCCTTCTCGAAGGCCAGGGTCAACACCCCTGACGTGTGGAGTCGCCCTTGTGGCAAACTCGAAGAGAAGACGGTATCTGCTCTTCGAGGTGGCCTTGGCTACCTAGAGTACTAGTATAACACATATTTGTGCCTGTGTCACTACTATCCCCATGTGTATGAAAAATCCCCCTACACAGCCTCCGTTTAGGGTAGAATGTACGTAATGCTTTCTGAGTTATTAACTCGGGTATTCTCATTTTTGCTGACAGTTTTCTTGCTGGGGGGAACACTTGCTCTTGCTGCAGTAAATCCAACGGAAAATATCACTGGGGGAAGTACTCTACCGAAACCTGTACTCCCGACTACTACTACGGGTGGTGCAGATGATAAGAAAAAGAATGACGACAAGGTGGAAAAAAAGAAAAAAGAATGTGATGCGGCGACAACAGCACGAGGTAAAAAATGCACAGGCGCAACAGGCAATATTCGTTTTGAGTCCGATACTCACGGGAGGTATCAATGTATCGATAAAAAACTTCCTCCTGAGGCACGTCTGCGTGTGCACGTGCCGGGCAATGGTGAACCAAAATGTATTTCACAACATGAAGCTTCTACGATGACCGGCAACCCTGCGTGTAGTAATGAACGAGGATCAACGAGCACCGCTGATCCAGCTACGTGTGTTAATCCTACTTTTGAAGTAACAACTGCTTTTTTAGCTTCAGGGCTTTCTGCTGATCGTGTACGTGGCGCCGGGATCCGTTGTTTCCAGGAGAGGACAACTCAAGAGAATGGTCGTTCTGTCAGAACATACTTTATTTGCGGAGACCCAGAAGATCAAAAGAAATTTCAAAATCTTACTCGCCAAGCAGCAGTTGTAGGGAGTACCGCTATTGATGCAAGTCCAATACCTGATGACAAAAGAACTCCAATCGGAGGGCAACAAGTTGTCGAAGAAAAGCCAAGACCGGTCATTGGTAATCAAGCAGTAGAACAGGTAAAGCCGGCGATTGGTAATCAGCAAGTCACTACTCCTGTCGCGGTAGGTAACCAAACAGTAGAGCCTGTAAGAACAGGCCCGCTTGTAGGTCAGCAAGTAGTTACCGAGGATAGATCGAGAAGCACACCAGTAGGATCTTCCGCGGTAGTCACCGGCGCAGGCGCCACCCCGACTCGATATGAACCGATACGAAATTCAGTACCATTTGATACGAGTCCTCAGCGGCAGACAACAGGAGTACAGTCGGGTAACCTGAGCTATATCACGCAGAAGCAGAGTGAATATATCCCTAAAAATCAAAACTCAAAAATAAGCACGGTCATCCAAAACTACTTCTCGTCGAGCACTCAACAGCAACAACAGCAACAGACACTCATCATTAACAATGCACCTCAGCCGTGGTTCATCGCTGAAATGAAGCGAATGGAAGAGGCACGAGCAAAGGCAGAGGCAGAGAAGAAATTGCTTGCGGAAAAAATGAAGAAGGAAAAGGAGGAAAAAGAGAAGCTTGAGAAGGATAAAAAAATTACAAAAGGTTCTTCATCGACACATGAACCTGACACCAAAAAGACTGAGAAGGTAAAAGATGAACCAACCGCCGAAGATTCGTTCCTCAAAGCTCTTATGGAAGCGCCTTCTATTGAAGAAATTGCAAAGCAGTATCAAGAAGAGCAAAGACGAGAGCAGGAGCAGTATGTACAGGAGCAGGCGACAGGAGTTACTCTCCAGCAGAGTAAGAAAAAGGGGCTCGAAGTAAAAGCAAAGGATGTTGATGAGCAAGAAAGTGTGCGAGTGGTGGCGCAGAAAAATGATAGACCTCAAAGCGACCCGTACTCAGATGCAAAGACAGTGCCCGCGACAACACTGCGTCCGCCGCTTGAAAAGAGCAGCCTCATCGCAATGCTTGATGAACAGGCAATAAAGAAGGGAATACCGGCGCCTCTTGTCACGCCAATGCCACTCCCTGAGAAAATTTCGTTTACACGCACCTCATACACCGTAACCGTACCGGTCGTGCGACAAACAATTAAGACCATCATGCGAGCGTACCAACGCCCTGGTGAATTGACTCAACTTGAGCGCGATAGACATGCATCGCAACTCATGTCTATCTCAGAACAACTCGCAGGCTCTGCGTATGGTGCTGATTACGACACGACGCAAGTGCTCAATGATACAGCTCGCGCCTCAGAACTTACTGCGTTTATGGTCGCTGAACATGCTGACAACACAGCTATTGTGGACTCGCTTCATACTATTTTTGCAACACTGACACCACTTACAAAATCAGACCCAGTAGCACTTACCCCACCAACAGGTTCAGTCTATGAGTGGTCAGAACAGCACTTTGCGCTCATTAAGTACAAGATAGAGACTGCGATGGAAGATACACGCAATGATAAAGCGAGAGAGCTCTATGCGCGTGCGCTCAGCCTCGTACGTTCGGCTGAGCTCTATAAAGAAAGTGACCAGCAGTACTGGAATTCTTCTGCAGACATAAAAGATGCAGTGCGAACATTGAGCCTTGCAACAGCGCTTGATAGAGCAAGCCGTGCGGGTGATCAAGAAGTAACTGAGGAACAACGCCTTGCTGAGCAAAAAGCGAAGACACGAGAAGCGCTTTTGAAGGACAAAGGACAAGAGAAGGGTATATGGTCTAGTTTCTTGAACATGCTCGGGCTCTAGTACTGAAAAGTCAGGGTGGTATACTAGGAGTAATGCAGGACTATTTCACCGCTGCGCCTGAATTCATCGAAGAAGATAATAGACAATTTCGCCCGCGCAATCCAATAAACATTGAGTATATGACCAAGAAGCATCGGGCGCTTTTCCCTGATGAATTGGTGCGTGGGAAATCAATACTCGACCTCGGGAGCTGTATTGGTGCTACTGGGTACTGGTGCCTGACAGCTGGTGCGAGCCATTACACCGGCGTCGAGGTACAAAATGAATACAACAGTGTTGCAGAGCGACTACTTGCAAAGCACTTCTCGAGTGATAGGTACACGATCATCGAAGACTCAATCGAATCATTTTTGAATACTTCCGATAAGCAATACGATATCGTATCAGTACTTGGTGTCATATATGGTTTTACTGATTACTACTCTCCGCTCAAAAAAATTGCTGAGCGCGCGAAAGAATATGTGCTTATTGAAGGCATGTATCCTCACAAGGAAAAATTTGGAGAGGATTTTTGCGGCGTGCAGTTTATTGAAACACAGTCAATGAATCTTGCCTCTGAGAACTCATCTCTGATGGGGAGGGGTACAAAAATCTCACCAAAAGGGCTCGAGTGGATTATGAAAGAGTTTGAGTTTGGAACAAGTGAGCTCCTTACGCCTGAGCCAATCATCCAGTCTGTCGATGTGTATAATGTAAAGAGACGCTCAAGCGAAATCGTGAGATACATGATGCGGTGCAAGCGAACGGGAGGTAAAGAGTATAGTGTTTCAGACAAATTGCAGAGCGGCACTTTCGACACAAAATTACCATGGTAAAAAAAATCAAAACAGAGACTCGGTGGAAGTTTGACGGCGCAGTTGCGAACCATTTTGATAATATTGCTCGTCGCCACATACCAAACTATGAGAAAGTCATTGATAAGTGTGTGCATATTGCGGGGACGGCGTTTGCGGGAGACAAGCATGTAAAAATAATTGACGTTGGTTCAGCTACTGGGTACACCATGCATCGATTCATTTCAGAGGGATACACGCAGGTGTGGGGAGTCGAGGCGTCACCACACATGAAAGAGCGCTCGATGCACGCAGACAACGTTATACTTTCTGATACATTCCCTGCACGATACGGCCCATTTGATATGGTACTTGCGAACTGGACACTCCATTTTGTTCCCGATCGTGAGGCATATATAAAAAGTATATTCGAGTCCATGACTGACCGAGGGGTGTGTATTATTTCTGACAAGATGCGCACATCGCCCTTTTTGGTGAATCGATACCATGACTTTAAGCGAAGCCAGGGTGTGAGTGATGAAGAAATTGCAGAGAAAGCACGCCTTATTACTGGCGTACTCGTCCCGTTTCCCCTTGAGTGGTATATCCAGACATTGCGTGCAGTGGGCTTTTCAAATGTTGAAGTATTCGACGCCGATTGGTGTTTTGCGAGTATTCTCTGCGTAAAGTAATAATTGTGTCTTGGTAAAAACAATGCTATAACTCCGAGACTTTGAGCAGGCTCAAAGCATTGGTGGCTATGGTGTAACGGTTAACACAGGGGCTTGTGGAGCCTCTGATTCGGGTTCGATTCCCGATAGCCACCCAACATACAAATGAAGATAGGGATTGGTTACTGCGGGGGATTTCCGCATCATCTCATGCCGAGTTCGTTACTGTGATGCAAGCGCCTTTCGCACAGCGGTGACGTCATCGTGCATCTGAGCAATAAGACTTTCTGAATCGGGGAATGCCTGTACTTCACGAATAAATGCAACATGTGTGCATGAGAGTGCTGTTGCGGGTGCGATTTCAGGAATATGTTCGTCAATAAAATACGCTTCAAGTTGCTCAGTAGTTACCCCAAAAGTGATAGGTGGTCCAAAGTAGAGTGCCACGTCATGCGTCGTGCCCTCGATAGTAACCTGCGCTGCGTAAATGCCACGCTTCGCATCAGTAAGTTCCTTTGGGATCTCCATGTTAACGGTTGGAAATCCGAGAGTCTTTCCACGCCCAAATCCTTTCCTGGTGTTTGTATTATACGAAATCATCATGTGCACTAGTACTAACGCGAATCATGGCGTACAAAAGTACACCAGCAGCAAGGTACTGTGTTGGGTGGAGTACTGTGTCGTACAGTATGACATCGATAACTACTGCGATAAGAGGGAAGGCGAGTTCAAGAATAGTAGCAATGCGCACCGGTGTTTTCTCGAGACCTTTGTAATAGAGAAATAGTGCAACCATGCCCGTTGAAAGTGCAATCGTGAGGAGCACAACAAGATCAGAAGTAGTTACGGCCTCCAATGATGCGGCATGACCCATACCTAGGATAAAGAATGGAGCAAACAGTGCGGTTGCAATAAAGCGCAGTGCTGTAGCGTTGACCGCGCCATGCATGAGTGTAAGACGTCGTGAAAAGGCTGTGCTGCTACCCCAGAGCAGTGCTGCACCGAGAGCAAAGAGTGCTGCTACTGCGGTCCCGTTTCCTGTCTGGAGGTTCACCACTCCAAGAGGAAATGTCACAAAGTACGCAGATACCAATGCGAGTGCTGCCCAGGGTATAAATCTTTTAGGGAGCGATTCTTTCAATACTATCCAACCAAAAAGTATTGCAAAAAGAGGTTGCAATTTTTGCAAAAGGAAAACAACTGAAAACGGTATAAACTGTGTCGAAAGCAGAGCTTGTGTAAAAAACAATGTACCCAGTATTCCTGAAAAAAGCGCAACTCCTGTAATAAGGACCAATGATGTTTTTGTCAGGCGGATACCCTTGAGGCTGCTCCAGCAAAATATGATGATGAGCGCTGCTCCAATCCAATGTTCGATGGAAATGATGGTAATAGCGGGGAGGTGGTAGAGACTTCTTCTGAGGACACCATCAAGTGCCCAGAGAGTCGCAGCAGAGAGGATAAGTAATGATGAGTGAGAAAGACCGAGGCGACCTAGATGAGCATTCATGAGCATATTGTAGCCACTCTTCTTTGACGCTCAAGCTATTTATATGGTGCAGACACTGCATCAGTATCAATATCCATCATATATGTGCCATTAGTAAGCACCGTGCAGGTCGGGTCGACAATAACAGGTATGTTGTTCTCTCGTGCGACAATCGCAAGGTGAGATAGCGTACTTCCCGTGAGAGATACTATACCCACAATATTGGGGAAAAATCGCACTAAATCAGGACGGAGCGTCTCAGTAAATAGAATATACGTGCGCGCGTCCCCTGGTGTCTGAAGGTGTGATTCATCAACGACATATCCGCGTGCTTTACCACTAGAAATCACGCGGACTTCACTGACCTCATGAAGGGGGAGGGTCGAGAGTATTGCAGGGAGGGCACGGAGATTCATTTCGTACCTATATTTTCGGTCATGGACCGTTTGTGCGTTCACCTCACCGCGTCTCAAATCGTCAAATGTTAAAAAGAGTGAATCGTATGAATTGAGTCCGTATGCATGTGCACGCTCTTGTGCATAGAGTCGTGTGTGGTGCGCACACCATGCAGCAATTATTCGTGCGTATTCACGAAGTCGCATCATTTCACTCGCTGCAATAAGAGCTTGTTTTTCATGAGGTGTTAGTTCTGCCTGCGTAGACTGAGCGCGCGGTGGTCTGTGGGATGAGTATGTGCACGCACTTGTATCTTCGGTAGCAAGTGAATTACCTTGAGGGAGGTGTAGTGGTGGCTCAATCACTCGAACAGGGGCACACTCTTCCAGCAGTTGCGCCATTAGGTGTGCCCGATGTGTTCCCAGGAGTGTGCGCGCTCGTGATTCAGCTCGAGACGCGTAGAGGTTTGTTTTAAAGATAGGAATATAAACCTGCTGGAGGTACATACTAAGCTCATCCATAGAAGCAATGTGTACGCGCTCTGACTGGAGCCGCGCCTCAACGAGTTCGGTATAGAGTGAGTCCTGTGTATGTACATCGGCTTGAATGCGCTCTAATGCGACACTGTTTGTGTAAGTAGTCAGTATCCCCGCCCAGGATTTCCAGTGTGAGCGCAGGGTTTTCTTTCCGAAATAACTATGAGAAGGGAAAAATGTTCTTAGTTCTGCTTCCTTATCTGTGTATAAAAAACCATTACATAATCGAAATGGCAGCGAGGACGTGTGCGCTATCCCCAATGTTGAGTAGACTTGCGAAATAGGTCCATCTGCACTGTAGAGGTGTGAGAGCACAGAATACGTGAGTGGTGTGGGGTGAGGGTAATTTTCAGCTACACCACTCATGTCGAGGTAGAAATCAGTATGCGGCATAGAATCTTCGACATGCTTCATGGCTGCATAACTCTCGGACGGTATTGTGGTTATCGGTCGTGCCTGAACGATAAAGTAGCCTGATTCAGTATAAATCCATTCGATGTCCTGAGGACCCTCTTCGTCTGATTCGATGCGAAGCGCTGCTTCAACGAGAGGTTGCATCCATGGGAAGGGCAATGTTTCAAGGTGTCTTCTATGAAATAAATATTCTGTGCTTTCTGTTCCAGAGACAACCTGCGGTGTTGCACCTGGTGACCATGCGATTAAGCTCAAGAGACTCCCGCGCGGGTCACGGGTAAAGAAGACTCCAGTGTAGAGTGGTTTTTTGTATGGCTGTATCAAGAGCGAAAAATCCTCAAGACGTGTCAATTTATTGGTCGCATCGGCGAGTACCGCAGTTATTGCATCTCTGATATCTACCTCAGTTGCAGAGACTCTGCTTTCAAATGCGCCCGCATGTGCCTCATGCTCTCCATCTTCAAACAAACCACTTGAACGCACAATACATGGAAAGCCAACAAGCTTTTGTATGCTCTCTGCGATTTCATTTACGTGTGCTGCATCAATGTGTTCTGAGAAGAGGCGTGCCAGTGTGCGCGCGCTCACTCCATATACGGGGAGTCCATAGGGAGTGGTGGAAAGAGGTATAAGACGAAGTGTCTTAGGTCCAAAATCGTGAGGGTGTGTTTGTATCTCTTGTGCGTTTTCAACCAGAGTCATGTTTACAGTGTTTCAATATGTGCGATGCCGATAACCGGCAATGATACTCCTGAAGGCAAAAGTACACTACCAGAAACAGTTCTTCCCTTGAGACCTCCCGAATAACGCTGGTGTGAAGTAAGTTGCAAAATAAAAGGTACGTCATGAGAGGTGACTTTCCATGTCTGCGCACCTTCACCAACAGCGTCACCCTCCACGTCTGCAGAAAAGCCCTTGTAGGCAGCGCCATCCGACTTTTTCATAAGTACCCATTGATGAGAGCTGTATGCAGGGACTGGGTTCTCTATGTCACTTCTGTCGACAACATATACATTTCCTTCTGTGTCAAAGACAACAAATTGAGATGCAAGTCCACGTACTTCGTCGAATCCATCAAAGTACACAGTCTGTCGGTAATCATGAGAATACACGGGTGAGACAAACGCATACGCGTCAAGAGCTACGCCGTTTAGAAGTACAGATGCTTTTCCGAAACTTGCCTCTTTAAAGTAGAGAGGGGTATTTTTTTCAAGAAAATCACCGTTCAGATCTGAAATATCTGCCTCAATGTATTGTCCACCGATTTGTGCGGCAATTCTGATTTCGTAACGCGCCGAAAGGTCAGGTGCTCGATTGATGGCAAGTTCGTTGATGTATCCCGCAGGGGCAAGGGTGAGAGCGTTTATTGGTCCATCAATGTATGCGTCATACGAACGATTGCCCACAACGAGTGCGCCGTAGTGGAAGTATTCATACTCGGTATCCACTGCGCGCACATTTAGATCAAACTCAATCGCTACAGGTTCCTGAGTATTCTTTCCAACAAGAACAATACGCAATGCAGAAAGTTCTGGCATGCGACCATCTGATACTGTAGGTACGGAAACTCGCTCAGGGGCTTCAGTACTTCTGAATATATACACGATGCTCCCAATGAGAAGTGTTGCGATACATATCTGGACAAGCCAAAACTTCCACGAGCCATTCCGTACAAATGTGGTGAGTGAGAGCCACATACCAGAGACTACAACACCGATGAGTACGAGCGATTGAGATACAGTCGAAGTTATCGAGAACAAAATATCAGGAGGAAGCACTGCCTGTGCGCTGTGGGGGAGGAGAAGGGCAATCACAAGAAGTATGAGCGCGCGCATGCGCTCAGTATATCACTATCAGGCAGTGTTTTTCTTGAGTGACTGCACGATTGCGCCTATCTCGTTCTGTTTTCCTGCCAGTATTTTTCGGACAAATACAGAGCCAGCGATGGCGATAGAGCACATGCGATGTACAGCTACTACATCTGCACGTGTTGCAATTCCAAACCCGATACCAATCGGGAGCTTCGTAATCATCTGTACATTTTTGATATATGCTTTTACTGAGCCGAGCGCGGTTTTCTTTCCCGTGGTGCCTTGTCGCGAGGTGCAGTACACGAATCCACTGCCCAGTGGGAGTATTTTTCTCAACCGCTGCTCAGTGACTCCAGGAGATATGACTGGGATTATATGTACATCATGTCTGTTGCATGCTCGGACGATTTGCACGCCTTCTGCTGAGT
>CAZGUV010000016.1:10657-21019 GCA_964528735.1 uncultured Candidatus Saccharibacteria bacterium
GATAAGACCAGCGATATGATTTTCTGACGCATCGCGCACAAATTGTTCAATCCCGTAGCGAAAAACACTGTTGCCATAGCACATAACAACAAGTGGGGTGTGCGGGTGGCGGTGTGCAAGTACGTGCGCAAGCTCAAACGTGTCAGCGGGTGAAGGTGCATACTCGACCGCTACGTGGCATGCGGCAGCAATAGTCGGACCATCCGCCATCGGGTCAGAAAACGGGATTTGCATCTCGAGAATATCAGCGCCTGCGACGAGCATATCGTCAGCGACACGAGCTGACGCATTCATATCAGGGTACCCAACAATCATGTGTGTCATGAGTAAGTTCTTCTTTTTTGTTTTGAGGAGTTCCGTAAGAGTGTTCATATTAGTATCGTGAGAGTTCATCTGCTAAGAATTCTTTGAATGTTGCGTCACCATGCTCACGGGCAAGTGTAAACAAATCCTTGTCGCCTCTGCCTGATACATTTACCACAAGCACCTTACTCTTTGGTAGTGTCGGCGCGAGCTTTAGAGCGTAGGCAAGTGCATGCGCGCTCTCAAGCGCGGGAATGATTCCTTCGTGTGTTGCGAAGAATTTCACTGCCTTGAGTGCTTCTGTATCTGATGCGGTGACAAGCTCAAGCCGCTTTTGTTCGTAGAGTGTCGCAAGGTCAGGGCCAATGCCAGGGTAATCAAGTCCTGCAGCGATACTATGAGTCGGTGCGATTTGCCCGTCTTTTGTCTGGAGAAACAGTGATTTATATCCTTGGAATATTCCTACTTCTCCAGAAAACTTTCGACTCGAGTGATTGCCAACTTTTTTCCCACGTCCTCCTGCTTCAACACCAATCAGCCGCACATTTTTTTTCGATACAAACGCATCGAATGCTCCGATTGCGTTACTCCCACCACCCACGCATGCAATCACGGCGTAGGGAAGTGGCGTGCCCGCGTGCTCTGTAAGTTGCGTTTGTATTTCTCTTCCGATGATTGACTGGAAGTATCGGTTCATCTCTGGGTATGGTTGTGGGCCAAGTACCGACCCAATCACATAGTGACTATCTGAGAGATGCTCCATCCAGTGTTTGAGCGCCTCATTCACTGCGTCTTTGAGTGTTTTACTTCCAGATTCAACGGACACAACACGTGCTCCCATAAGTTCCATAAAAAATACATTGGGGCGTTGTCTTCGGATATCTTCTGCGCCCATAAACACCACACACTTCATGCCAAGCTTTGCGGCGACGGTTGCCGTCGCGACGCCGTGCTGCCCCGCACCAGTTTCTGCGATGAGCGTTGTCTTTCCCAATGAGCGTGCGATAAGTGCCTGCCCGAGGCAATGGGTAATTTTGTGCGCACCGGTAATATTAAGCCCTTCGTTTTTTAGGTATATCTGGGCACCATTACATGTTTGTGTCGCGTTCTGTGCAAAGGTAAGAGGAGTCGGACGTCCTGAGAAATGTTTCAGAAGTGCGGCGTATTCCTTCTTAAACTGCGAAGACTTTTTTGCCAACTCAAATGCGCGAGTCAGGTCTTGTAATGGCTGATGGAGCATCTCTGGAACGTATGCACCTCCGAATGTGTGTTTTTTCATATTATTTCAATGCTTGCTTTAGTAATGCTATCTGCTGGAGTGGGCTCTCTGATTTGAGGATAGATGCACCAACGAGTATACCTCGTACGCCCGCGCGCTTTACTTGCACGACATCATCCACCGCTTGTATCCCAGACTCGCTGACAACAACGACACCTGAAGGTATATGGTGCATAAGTGTTTCCGTCACCGAAAGATCAATCTGGAGTGTATCGAGGTTTCTGTTGTTGATTCCAATGATACGAGCTCCGACATTGAGCGCCACTGTGAGTTCTTCTTGGGTGTGCACCTCGACGAGGTAGCCGAGCGAGCACTCTGCGCATGCATCTATACAAAGACGGAGCGTTTCTTCATCAAGGACTGATGCAATCAAAAGTACAGCGTCAGCTCCTATGTGTGCTGTCTCGTATATTTGGTATACATCAACAACAAATTCCTTTCTAAAAATGGGTTGCGGGGCAATCGAACGCACATCTCGCAAGAGTTTTATACTACCTCCGAAATATGTTTCATCAGTGAGAACTGATATGCAATCGATTGCTGAATCAGCGTAGAGTTTTGCTATAGAGTGGGGGTCGCTCGTAAGATTTCCATGAGAGGGTGACTTTGGCTTTATTTCACCGATAAGCACAGGGCCACGCTCAAACAATGAGAAAAATGGTCGGCGAGCAACGCCAGTTGTCACACATGCCCTCAGTGCTTCAAGAGGGAGCTGTGCTTTTAGAGAAGCAACTTCTACTTTCTTGTGTTCTACGATTTCGTCGAGGATATGGGTCATATCGTGTGTGCAGTACTAATAAAGTGTTGCATCTTCTCGCTGTCCTTGTCTCCGGACAGCGTGCAGACTCCAGAGCGAACATCAACAGCGTGTGGGTGAGCAGTACGGATTGCATCAGCAACGTTATCAGGGTTAAGTCCGCCCGCAAGAAATACAGGAATGGATACACTTTTTATTATCTGAGCGCTTATACTCCAATCGTGCGCCACACCAGTTCCACCTGAGAGTCCTTTGTGAGCAGTATCAAGTAAAAGCATATCAGCAATGGTTGCGTATTGTTGCGCGATTTTAATACTGGTCGCATCGCTCACTGGCACTACGGCGATACACTGCGCACTCGTTAGACTTTTCAGTCTTGAAAATTCCTCGAGAGAAATATCTGAGTGACACTGAACATGCAGTGCTCCTGCTTTTTCTACAAGCGCACGTATGTCATCTGCATTGCGGTGAGTAGTTACGAGCACACCCTTTACGTGTGGGGGAAGTGAAGCGAGTATCGTTCGTGCAGTCATTTCGTCGACAAAATGTTTCTGCGATTCGCGGTGCGGTCCTACCAGTACACCGATCGCATCAGCGCCGAGTCGTACCGCCTCTTCTGCTTCAGCGACACTCCGGTTGCCGCAGATTTTTACGAGTGTGCTCATACGCGGTATGCATGAGTCGCGGCGATTAGTTGCTGCAGCGCCTCATGAGCTTTCCCAGAATCGATACTCTCTTCTGCTTGTTTTATTCCCACGCTTATACTTTTTACCTTTCCTGCAACAAACAGTGCTACTGCAGTATTCAGGACGACAATATCTCGTGCGGGACCGCGTTCTCCCTGGAGTATTTTTTTAACAATCTCGGCGTTGTAAGCAGCGTCTTTCCCAAGGAGTGCGCTCAGGGGCGGCTTTTTAAATCCAAGCTTCCGAGGGTCTATTGATAGTTTTGTTATACGCTTTGGCTCGACGAGTATCGCCTGGGTTTTTGCGCGTGTGCTTACTTCGTCCATCCCGTCCTCGCTGTGTACTATAAGCGCGCGCGTGTATCCAAGCTTTTGTGCGACAGCAGGGAGAAGCGAGAGATGCTCTTTACTCGGCACTCCGATAATCTGGATTTTTGTTTGCGCAGGATTTGCAAAGGGTCCGAGGATGTTAAACACCGTTCGGATTTTCAACGCCTTTCTGAGGGCTACGACATGCTTCAGTGCTGGATGAAAGAGTGGAGCAAAGAGAAATACAATTCCTACTTTTTTGTAAATCGCTGAGGCTTGTTCAGGAGTAAGCGTAATATTTACGCCAAGCGCTTCGAGCACATCCGCACTGCCGCTCTTACTGCTCGCTGCGCGGTTGCCATGCTTTGCGACCGGCACACCTGCCCCGGCGAGTACAAACGCGCTCGTGGTTGAGATGTTGAACGTACCGACACCATCGCCACCTGTACCGACAATATCAATTGCCTTTGGTGCGCTCACGACATGCATGTGAGTGCGAAGTGCCTCAACACACCCTGCCACTTCTTCTGCGGTTTCTCCCTTCATCCGTAGCGCAGTGATGATTCCTGCGGCGAGCGCCTCAGGTACCGTTCCATCCATGAGCGCACTCACAAAATGCTGCATATCCTTTTTTGAGATATTTTTTTTAGCAACAAGTGATTGGAGTAATTGTTCTGGAGTCATACTAAGCAAGTGAATGAATAAAGTTCTGGAGCATCTGCTTGCCGCCCTCGGTGGCGAATGACTCAGGATGAAACTGGATGCCTTCTATGTTCCGCGTAGTATGACGGATGCCCATGATTTCACCATCTGTTGTCTGTGCAGTAATAGTGAGTGTAGGGGGGAGTGTTGCTCGCTCGACAATAAGCGAGTGGTAGCGCATAACCTCGATGTCTTGGGGCAGTGATGCAAATACTCCTGCGCTGTCGTGACTGATGGTACTTGTTTTCCCATGCATCGGGAGTGCTGCTCGTGTGACCGTACCACCTAAGTAATGAGCGATACCTTGCATGCCGAGGCAAACACCAAGTATAGGAATTGTGCAATCAGGCGCAGTTAGTACATCAGCGCATACTCCAAAATATGCACGGTCACTCGGGTCTCCTGGTCCGGGAGAAAGCACAATCCCCGTGTAGCCACGTTTTATTATTTCCTCGTACGTAATATCAGTGTTTCGGACAACATCAATTGTTCCTGCTATACCTTCAGCGTCAAGTATCTCACCGATGTATTGATACACGTTGTAGGTGAACGAATCGAAGTTGTCTATGATGAGAATCTTCATGTTAGTTGAATGGGGCTGTTAATGTGTTCTTCATGGCAGCAAGTTTGCGAACAATCTCCTCGTACTCATGTGTGGGTTCTGAGTCGTAGACAATCCCACTACATGTTTGTGCGTATGCCGTGGTGCCGCGTATGAAGACAGAGCGAAGCGCGAGTGCGAAGGTGCAGTCGCCATTAAAACCAAATTGTCCAACACCACCCCCATACGGGCCTCGAGCCTCACGTTCGTTATCATGGATTATTTTCAGCGTCTCCACTTTTGGTGTTCCGCAGATGGTTCCCATCGGGAAATTACTCGCGAGTGCGCTAAAAGCGTCTTCCGATGGTTTTATAATCCCCGAGACTTCACTTGAAAGATGCTGTACATGACTAAAGCGTACAACCTTCATGAGGTCTCGAACACGCACGGTGCCAAACTGCGCGACACGTCCAATGTCGTTGCGGTGCAAGTCTACCAGCATGACATGCTCTGCACGATCCTTTTCATTGTTCATGAGTGCGCGTGCGAGTTGTTGGTCTTCTGCTTCAGTTTTCCCTCGCCCCGTTGTTCCTGCAAGTGGTTTTGTCGTCATTTCTCCATCTCGCAGTGAAAAGAGAAGTTCTGGAGATGCGCCAATAATTATGCGGTCGCCAAACTTAAGATAATACATAAAGGGAGAAGGGTTCACCTCACGAAGTCGTTCATATATTCTGAGCGTATCGCCTTTTATGGTGTACTTTGATTTGAGCCCCACTTCACACTGGAATGTGTTTCCTGCGCGAATATGTTCCTGTACGCGCGCTACTATCTTTGCGTGTTCTTGCGCAGAGAGTTCGTCACCATCAAACGTCACTGTGAGTGGTTGTGCGTGGTAACTCTGCGACAGTGCGGTGCGCACCAACGCTTCGCGATCACGCTCGTAGCAAAAATAAAACAGTTCATTTGTGCTCTTATCAAACACGAGTCCGTCATCGTATGCGCCAAATATGAACGTAGGGAAGTCCGGGTGTGTTTTCACCGGCACGGTTGGTTCAAAGTATTGTGTGCCTTCATATCCAAGATACCCCACAAGTCCACCGCTGTAATTTCGCGATATGGTCTGCTCAGGCATAACTGAGCGCAGAGCGTAGTATGGATTTTCCACCGCGTAGCTTGTGCCATCGATTGAAAAATCTTTGTTGTTTCCTTCAAGCATGTGCTTGGGGTCAAAACCTATGATTGAGTAGCGAGCAAATCTTCCTTCTTCGCCGAGTGACTCAAACAGAAAGCAGTTTTCAAACGTACGCTCTATGTTTTGGAATAGCTTGAAAAAGTCTACATCGTCTGCGACTTTGCGATAGTGTGGCTTTTTGCCCAATGTGATGCGTGGTGGATGCATAAAAAACGCCCTTAGAAAACTAATAAACATAGTTTGCTAAGGGCGTTTTTCTACAAGAGAAATCGCGGTACCACCTTATTTGTTCTCACTAGCTCCGAAAATCGACACTAGTTATCTCTGTTACGGGAGCTCCCGAGTAGTCACTATTGCAACTACTACCATGCACATGCGTGCGACAGTGACCCAGCCTCTCGTACAAGTTACCTTGCGAGAGATCACCATCTATGGCTCTTTCTGGTTGCAGAATATATGGATTTCTCCTATTCGTCAAGCACACAACATCTGCTTGTTAAAAATGCTGCAAGGCGGTATGGTTTTCTCATGAAGGTCCATCGCTTTTTTATTGCAGACGATATTGTTGGTGAGACGTATGTCATTCAAGATGAAGATTTGGTACATCAGATTACTCGAGTGCTTCGCATAGGAAGAGGTGAGCGCATTGCGCTTGTTGTTGGGGGCGGGAAGCAGTGGCTTGCCGAGGTTCTTGAGACTGAGAAAAAATTTATTACTGTCAAAATACTTGAACAGCAGCAGGTGTGGGTACCAACTCAGCGGCTCGTCGTCTGCCTCTCGGCGATTCGTAAGGAGCGTTTCGAATGGGCGCTTGAGAAGTGTACGGAGGTAGGTGCATCTGCCATCGTGCCAATTATTGCCGCTCGCACCGAACGAGGGCTCGTATCTTCTGAGCGCGCGGTGCGGATTATGCAAGAAGCGGCAGAGCAGTGTGGACGCGGCGATGTCCCTGAGTTTGGTGAACCAGTTGCACTTGAAGACCTGCTCTCAGAGGTGCATGAGTCGCTCATTATCGCGTGTGATATGGGTGGCGGGAGTTTCTCAGATATACCGCAGTTTTCTAGAGCGCCCGTCGTCTATCTTTGCATTGGTCCAGAAGGGGGGTGGAGTGAACAAGAGCGTACGCTCCTTCAGGAAAATAAGGCTATCTTTGTTTCTCTGGGGCCGACTGTGTTACGTGCTGAGACCGCCGCGGTTGCAGCGTGTATTCTCGCGCAACATGGGGTAGAATAGTGCCCATGCTTAAACACATTCTCCCGGGAGGGTTTTTCTTTTACTCAGCACTTATTTCAGTCGGTGCGTTGCTCGTCATTTTGTTTGGATACGGCGTCGGTCTCTTTTTCACCGCAGCGCTCCTTGCACTTCTTGAGGTAACTCTATCATTTGATAATGCGGTTGTTAACGCAAAGATACTCAAGGATATGTCTCCGCAGTGGCAGCGTCGCTTTTTGACATGGGGGATCATCGTCGCTGTAGTAGGTACTCGTTTGGTGCTGCCGATACTTATCGTGGCAGTAGTCGCCGGACTTTCTCCATGGGTTGTCACCAATCTCGCATTCTTTGATCCTGAAAAATACGGGCATTTACTCCATGATTCGCATCACACAATATCTGCTTTCGGTGCTGCTTTTCTCTTTATGGTTGCGCTGCGCTACTTCTTTGATGAAAAAAAGGAAGTGCACTGGATAGAAAGTATCGAAAAGCGCTTGAGCAAGTGGGGGAACATAGAAGCATTTGAAATCGGACTCGTGCTGCTCCTTTTGTTTGTGGTTTCATTCTTTATTCCTGAAGAGCGAGGGCTCATATTGGGCGCGGGCATCATCGGCGTGGTCCTCTTTATATTTATGGAGGCTATTACTCATATACTCAGTGCTAATGTGAAGAGTGTCGCGCACTCAGGCCTTGCAGGATTTCTGTACCTTGAAGTACTCGATACTGCATTTTCTCTCGATGGAGTTATTGCAGCCTTTGCTATAACAACAAATCTTGCGGTCATCGCGGTTGGTCTATGTATTGGTGCATATTTTGTTCGATCTATAACTGTATTTTTGGTGCGCGAAGGAACATTGTCACAGATTAAATACCTTGAACATGGTGCTCACTGGGCAATCTTCGGACTCGCTGCATCGATGGTGCTTTCGCTTTTGACGGAGGTGTCAGAAATTGTGGTTGCTGGTGTCGGGCTCGTCATCATTGTCGCTGCGTACTATTCATCAATTCGTAAGTAAATTTCTTCTCTAGCCGCAGAGGTTGTAGGAGAGACCAAAAATCTTTCTATAGGGCTTTTTGCATTTCTGTGTTCTAACTGATAGTATACGAACGTCCAAGGTACATGTGCTACTCGTTGAGTCGCCGTCGAATGTAATTCTGGCAAGTTAATAATAGATACTGCATCTATGGCGACAAAATTGTTCATAGGCAACCTCGCGTACAAGACAAACGATGACAGTCTCAAGGCTCACTTCGCACAGTGTGGAAACGTAGTTTCTGCATCAGTAGTGATGGAGCGAGAGACCGGTCGTTCACGTGGCTTCGGCTTCGTAGAGTTTGGTACAGCTGATGAGGCAAAGGCAGCAGTCGAGAAGCTCAACGGAGTTGAGCTTGACGGCCGCGCACTCAACGTCTCAGAAGCTCGCGAGCGAGCTGACCGCCCAGCACGTGCTCCTCAGGGAGACCGCCGCTGGTAATTGTACTCTCTTAGTACAAAAAAAGACCTCGCTTTGCGAGGTCTTTTTGTTTCCTTGAGAAAAGTGGGGAATCTCAGGAGATTATGAGTTCTGAATTCTCTTAACGAGGTTCTCTGCAAAGTAGTCCTGGTACTTGTCGTACACTTCTGCAGTGATTTCCTTAAACTTTGCTACTTCTGCTTCAGGCATTCGAACTACTTCGACACCTTCAACTTCACATTGTGCAAGGATGTTTGGAATATCAGCAACTGACTCACGTCGCTCAATCTTTGCTGCCTTTTGTGCAGCTTCAACCATCACTTTCTGGGTTGACTCATCGAGACTCTTGAAAAAGTCCTGGTTTACGATGATAGATGTGAGGAACAAACTGTGTGCGGTGTCGTTAACGTACTTGAATGACTTGTTTTGCTCAAGAGGGAAGACACGGACGTAGGTAGACTCACCTGCATCAATGACGTTCTTATCTGCAGCTTGGTTCATTTCTTCAAGTGCAATTTCGTCGTGTGGCTCTGCACCAAGAAGTTTGAATGTATCAACCGCAACTGGTGAGCGACTTGTTCGAACGCGCATACCTTTCCATGATGCAACACTGTCAGCCTTGAAGTTTGCAGGAACAATGCGGTATCCGCCTGAGTAGGTGAAACTCATTGCCTTGATGTTTGATTTGACTGAAACACCTGCGAGCAATTCAGAACCGATTGTACCGTCCAAGACTGCATCTGCATGCTTGTGATCTCGGAAAAGGAACGGAAGATCAAGTGCGTGCAAATCCTGGTTGTAATCTGCGAGCCATGTTGTGTAAATGTGACTCATCTCGATTGCACCTGAATCAATAAGCGCCATAAGGTCCGCTTTTGTAATTCGCTTGCCGTTGTTGTACTTATTTGAGTAGTCAGTCAAAGAGAGAACCTCAATATCAAACTGACCGCCTGTCTTTGCGTTTACCTCAGCGCTGAATCGCTCAGCAACTTTAAGGAAGAGACCAATTGGCTCGTGCGCAATGACCCATCGAACTTTTTTTGCCATATGTTTTATACTAATTGTTAAATTGATGCATCCCCACTTAATTAAGGGCATCTATCTCTATTGTATCGGGGTGGGGCAGAAGCAAAAGTCGCTTGGTGATACAGATGGGGATAACATACCTCCTTAACAGTCATTTGCGCAGGGTGTATTATGATGTCTATGGTAGACAAAATGAACGAAGGTTCAGCAAGTCCTGCTGAACGAGAATTACAAGTTTTTTCAGAAGAGATTACTCAGAAAGGTGGTTCGATAGATATGTATCGTCGCTTGGTGCAAATCGCAGACTCAGCGTCAGAGCGTGTTGCTACAATGGCGCGAGATCTTCAGTCAAAGGTTGTCGAGTCGTTTTCAAAGCGACCTGAAAGTATAGGAATACTTTCAGCAGCATTCCTATCTATGTTTCTTGCGACAAATGCGGGTGATGCACAGGAGCGCAAAGATTTACCGAGTGTTTTGCAAATCGTCGTGCCTTTCCCTGCGGGTGGTCCATCTGATGCTGTAGCTCGTACACTCGCCGAAGCGCTTAAGGGTCAACTTCCTGCTGGGGTGACTCCTATCGTCGTTAATAGACCAGGTGCTGGTGGTATTGTAGCGGCACAGAGTGTTTCAAACTCAAGTCCATCAGGTCGTGAACTTCTCTTTTTCAACTCAGGATTTACCAACGCAGAGCACAATGAGAATTTCCCGAGACAGCTGAGTCCGCGAAATATGATTCCGGTCGGGCTCATTAACCAAGGTGGACTCGTACTTGTTGCGTCAAAAGATTTTCCAGGCTCGACAGTTGACGAATTTCTCCAGTGGTTGATAGATAATAAGAAGTCACTTGCGCACGGAGGTTTCGGTTCTCCATCGTATGTGTGTACCTTACAGCTCGTTGCGCG
>CAZGUV010000017.1:0-18691 GCA_964528735.1 uncultured Candidatus Saccharibacteria bacterium
AATAAAAGATGTGTGCATCTTTATTTGCTACAGATACAGCATTTTCTATTGTTTTAGAAATAAA
This sequence comes from uncultured Candidatus Saccharibacteria bacterium, assembly GCA_964528735.1. Classification (GTDB taxonomy): domain Bacteria; phylum Patescibacteriota; class Minisyncoccia; order Phycocordibacterales; family UBA2100; genus CAYNND01. The sequence goes on from CAZGUV010000017.1 coordinate 65, forward strand.
TGTTTCGTATTCTTTGTATGTTTTCTTGTCTTTTTCAGATCCTCCGTAGTTCTTGGTTCCGCCAATGCCGTTCATATACGAAAGACCAATGTTATATGGAGGGTCGTTATAGATCATATCCATCTTATGCGTACCCACCAGTTTTTTAACTGCTTCAGGGTCTGTTGAATCACCACACATTAAACGATGTGATCCTAATTGGTAAAGATCGCCAGTTTTACTCTTTGGTTTCTTTATATCCTTGAGTTCTTTTGCAACATCAAACCCATCGTCTGATGTATCTATGTCCTCATATATTTCATCGAGTTCTTCTCCTGAGAATCCAATATCAGACAAAAAGTTTTCATCGAAGTCACCCAAAAGCTCAAAGTCAAAATCGCCTTGGTTCTTGTGAAGACGGATATTGAGTTCTTGCTCCTTTTTTAAATCAGGAATATTTACATATACAACAGGGACATCCTTGAACTTGAGTTGCTTAGCAACTTTCAATCGACCATGTCCTCCGATCAATATATTTTCTCGACCTTTTGCATTGTTACAAACTAACGGATCAACAAAGCCGAATCGTTTGATGGATTCTGCTATTTGACCTAGTTGTGCCTCTGAGAACTTCTTTGGGTTGTACTCATTAGGCTTGATAAGAGAGACTGGCACATAAGTGACAGCAAGAGTTTCTTTCTTCATATTTGAAAAAGAAATATTAGTAATTTAAGAAGCGAGCAAATAAAAAAGCCACTCCTTGTAAGTTGATCTTCGGGATCAATTACCAGTTACAGTGACAATTTAGGTATCCGTTTAGGTTGTACGTTTATTATATAACAACTGAAAATTAGAATGCAAGAGTGTTGGTAACTAGGGCTTCGCAGGTTCAAATGGATGTGATAGGGTGGCACGATAATAGCAAAAAATGTTATTATAAATTGACAAGTGAATAAGAGACCTAACCCCTAGAGATTTCTTTAGGGTATGGTCGAAAACCCCAACGAAGATACTGAACCCCGCGTTCAGCAACTCTTCGTTGGGTCATATCGGGAAACTGGTATGTGGTCGCAAGACCTAGCTGGCGCGGGGTTCTGTGTCTCCAGTCCTCCACGCTAGTTTTTATTAACTAGCTTTTTTATTTTTAATATGGAAACTAAAAACCCAACGAAGAAGTGTCCACATTGCCAAACAGAAGTAGATCCCAAAGCAAGTATTTGTCCACATTGCCGAGGTAAAATTTATCAATGGACATTTACTAAAAAGTTTATTGCTGTCGGAATTTGTCTAATAGCATTTTTTGCATTTATCGGATCTTTTTCTTCAAGCTCGTCTCCCTCAACACCTGCAACTAATCCAGCTGCTAGCAGAGAAATAGACTCAATGGTTTTTGGAGAATATGTAATAAAAGAATTATTGAAGTCACCATCAACTGCAGAATTTACTAAAACAAAAGCATACGAACTTACAGATCAAAAAGATGTCTGGGTGGTAAATGGATATGTAGATAGTCAAAATGGTTTTGGGGCTATGATACGAAGCTCATGGGAAGTACAACTTGATTACAGAGATGGTAAAGGTGGTGAAATAAAAAGCGTCATACTTGATGGCAAAAAGATTCAGTAATTGAATATTCGGTTAAAAACTCTCTACAATAAAACCTAGAAAAATCAAGAGAAAAATGCTAACATATTTACATGAACCCAAACCAAAACTTTCCTTTCCCAAAAGGCTCAGAGTGGTCTAAATGGGATCTTCATTTTCATACGCCATCTTCCTATGACTATAAAGATCAATCTGTAACAAATGATCAAATCATTGATTGTCTTTCTGATAACAAAATTAGCGTAGTAGCTATAACTGATCATCATGTAATAGATGTGGCCAGAATAAAAGAACTTAGTAATCTTGGATCAAAAAAAGGTATCACTGTCTTACCTGGTATTGAGTTTCTTTCGGATGCAAGAGGCGATGAACCTGTTCATTTTATAGCAATTTTTCCAGAAGATATGGTGAGGCTTGATTATATTTGGGAGCAAATTAAAAATAGAACAAATATATCACGTATTCAAGGTGAAAATAAAAAACACAATGAAATTTATTGTGATCTATTAGACACAATAAAAATTATAAAAGAACTCGGAGGAATTGTTACCATTCATGCTGGCGACAAAAGTAATAGTATTGAGGCGATTACAAATTCTTTACCACATACAATCGCACAAAAAAAAGATATTGCGGATGTAATTGATATTTTTGAATTAGGAAAAGAGTCTGATCAAAATGATTACACTAAAATAGTTTTTCCATCGATTAAAAAGATAATACCAATGGTAATATGTTCTGACAACCATGATATTAAACAGTATAAATTGAAACAAAACTGTTGGATTAAAGCCAATCCTACTTTTGAGGGGTTGAAACAAACAATTTTTGAGCCAATAGATCGTATTGCAATACAAACAGACGAGCCTGATAATAAAAAACCTTACTTTGTAATTGATCAAGTGCGATTTATTGATAATACCGGATCATCACTTTTTCCAAGTGAATATATACAAATAAATCAAAACCTAAGTACCATAGTTGGCGGAAAATCAACAGGAAAATCTTTACTTCTCCATTACATCGGCAAGACTGTTGATGAATTCGAGGTTGCTTTGAGATTAGGAGAAGTGAGTGCTTCACCTGTGTATGATTTTGATACGGATCCTAATTTTAACTTTGAAGTTAAGTGGAAGGACGGTTACAGCAGTTGGCTTAAAACACCGGCTGGAACCCCTGAGGAGATTGGAGAAAGAAAGATCTTATATATACCACAAAACTTTTTAAACAAACTTTCTGAAAAGAATATAAAAAGCAAAGATACTTTGAACGGTTTTGTTCAAAACATCCTTCTTCAAGATGAGACAATTAAAGATAAAAACCAAGAACTCCAAGATCAGATAAAAAATCTCTCCAAGACAATTCCTGTTGATATTACTGAAGTGTTTACTCTTAAAAAAGAGATAGCTCAGGTGGAAGAAGAAGCGAAGCAAATTGGTGATGAAAAAGGAATAGAGGCTTTCATTTCATCTTTGGAGAAAGAAATTGATTCTATAAAAAAAGAATCTGGACTAAAACCAGAGGAGATAATTCAATATGAATCTCTTGTTGAGAAAGAGAAAGATATCACAACAAAAATATCAAATTTGCAAGAGGACAAGAAAACAATAGGAAGCTTTGAGGAAAGTATGAACTCAGAGATTCTTTCAATAAGTTCCACATATGAAGAGTATACTAACTACTTAAATGATGGGGATATTAAAAAGAAGTTTGCAGATGAATCAGGATTTATTACCGGTCTCAATGAATCTCTAAAAAAACTAGTTTTTGCGACAACGGCAGAAATTGAAAGAAAAATTACTGAATATAAAAAAGAATTAGCGGTTGTAAAGAAAGATCTTGAGCCTCTACTCTCAAGAGTTAAACTTCAAACAGAATTAAATAAAAAGAATGACACCATAAAGGGCGAACAACAGAAACTCGATAAACTTGCTTCAAAGAAAAAGACTTTTGGACTTAAAACTGAACTACTTAAGAGTAAAACTAACGAGCTTAAAAAATCTTATTCAGAAATCAATAGCAAATATGAAGCTTTGAAAAATGAATTTAAGAAGTATGAAAATAGATTTGATGATATAACGATCAGTGTAAATATTGGCTTTAGAAGTGAAGATTTCAACGTCGCTGTTATAGACGAATTTATTAATAAAGTAAGTTTAAAAAAAGTTCTTAAGCAAGGATCTGGTGAAGAATACGAATATCAATATGATCCACAAACTCATATTGATATTATGAATAGTATTCTCGACGGTCTTATTAGTGACAATATCAAAACTATTAAAGGTAGATCATCAAGAGATGCTATTCAAAAACTTCTTGAAAATAGATTTTATTTGGACTTCAAGATTGGATATCAAGGTGATCCTCTAGATAAAATGTCTCCAGGTAAGAAGAGTCTGGTTTTATTAAAACTTCTTATTGATCTTAGTGACGAAGAATGGCCAATACTTCTTGATCAGCCAGAAGATGACCTAGACAATAGATCTGTTTATAAAGATCTTGTTTTATTCCTTAAAGAAAAGAAAAAACAAAGACAAATTATTATTGTTACTCATAATCCAAACCTTACGGTTGGATCAGATACTGAAGAAGTAATCGTTGCTAATCAAGAAGGGCAAGAGATAGGTCGTGACAATAAAAAGTTTAAATTTGAATATGTATCTGGTGGTTTAGAGAATAGCTTTGAGTTAGATGAAGTAACTGAGCCAGCTATCCTTTATCGTAAAGGAATAAGACAACATGTTTGTGAGGTTCTAGAAGGAGGAAAAGAAGCATTTCAAAAACGAGAGCAGAAGTATAATTTTAACTAGTGTCGCATTTGTCGCTTTTTGTTGTTCCGAGGAGCATCAAAATGCTAAGATTAAAATAGTTAGAAAACCCTTGCGGTGCAAGGTGTGGAAATATCCGAATCCGATGAGGCCAGCAAAATAATGAGCATGAGGCAATGCCTCGGGCGATTATATTTTGCCCGCACAGACTTGGAATCGAACGACGGAGGCGCGAAGCCGACTGAGTGTGAACTCTCGACAACTATGCCTTTGGAGCACAATCTACCATCCACTCAATACCGTACTTATCTCGAAACATGCCGAAGTATGAACCCCATGGACTCTCGCCCATTGGAAACTCAACGGTCCCTCCTGCTGAAAGTCCGTTAAATATCTTGTCAGCTTCTTCGCGACTCTCTACATTGACTGAGATTTTTGAGCGGTTTTCATTCTCATTTGTTTTTCCCATAAACGACGGAACATCGTTGCCCATGAGTGTATTGCCTCCTATCGGGAGTGCGATATGCATAATCTTGTCAGCATCTTCTGCGGTGACTTCAAATCCTGGATTCGCCATATCTTTGAACCGTGTGACATTTGAGAACTCTCCACCAAATACTGATTTGTAAAAATCAAATGCTTCTCGAGCGTTTCCATTAAAGTTGATATACGGGTTTATTGTTGCCATGACAACAAGTATAGCGTCTTTCAAAACCAAATAAAGCCCGACTATGTCGGGCTTTATTTGGTGTAATTTTCTTTTAGAGTGCGTCTATTGATGCTTGCGTATCTGCAGAAATGTTCGCCTTGAGTGCAGTATAGACCGCATCAACGACTCGAGCCTGTGCGTGAGCACTGAGCTGAGCATTGGTGTTTATTGTTGGCTTCACCTCTGACTCAATCTGAGCTTCAAGCTCTGTATCACTTCCAGTAGTAAGAAATGCATACCATGGACGTGATATTGTCGCGTTTCCATCTGCATCAACAGTAACTGTTGCACTCATCTGGATTGAAATAAATCCAAAGAGCTTCGCAGGTGCTACGTACTCAACAGTGACTGCACTCTGGGTAGTAGTAACTGCTCCGAAATCAATGTCTGACTCCTTGAGCTGTTGAACGTACGCCTGAAGTGTTGTCTCTGAGTTAACTTGCTGTGGACTTGTAACTTCCCCGCTACCAGCTGTATTTGCATAGAGAACAGCGTCTAATGTACTGTCTACTCCTCCATCAATCTGGAGTGCGCCTGTAACATCTAGTGCGCGTCGTTCATCTGTGCTCGTACTAGCGTCTACACTTGTTTCAGCACGGAGCTGAATTTGTGCATCAGTGGTGACTGGGTTAGCTCCTACGTTTGCGTTCACATCAGTGACCGCACGAAGGTCTACCGCTGAAGCAGTAGATGCGAGCGCCATACTTGTAAAAAGTACAATTGCGAATGTTTTTTTCATGATTGTATATTTATGTACGTGTGTGCGTACTTATGGGTATAAGACGATGAGTGTACCATGCTTCTTACCCTATTTTTGTACGCCATCATGTTGACATTTTGTCAAAAACAGGTGGAAAAGAGCTATGTTGAGCGCTTGTGATGCTTTTCTCGCTCTGCATGACGGTACTCGTTATAGAGCAATAGGATGACGACAAGGTCGTACAGCGTGATGATAAAGAGCCAGTATGACCAGACAAACATAAGACGCACGCATTGGTATACAAAGAATATGAGGAGAATGCGCATCGCTTTGGTGTACGCCCATTGCCGACGAAACCAAATACCCTCAACAAGAATGAGATTCAATACTCCATGAAATCCGAGGTAGCCGGTGATGAACCAAATATCGAAGGTAGATATGGCGCCCGGTTGCATACTCAAGTATTGAGATACAACACCATCTCCCTCAAAGTCTGTCATGAGTGTCGTGACTTTTGCAAAAAAGCGCACGGCGAGTTCATTGCCAGTCGTGAAAATGATGGCAGCTGCGACAATATCGATGATCGCAGCAACACCCTTGACGATAAGGGTCACATCAAAAATCCGTTTGAAATGTTCTCTGCTCGCCATACTTATACAGTCGGTGGTGCGCTCTGACGCATCATGAGCGTCGTCATACCGATAAGCAGCAGCGCGACAAATCCGATACCCACCCACGGAAGCCACGGGTACTGCTCAGTCGGACGACTCTCCTCTCCATCGCACACATCACCTTTTTTGTCACCGTCTGTATCTCTCTGGTCACTGTTTGTTATGAGCGGACAATTATCTTGCGCGCTCACGTATCCGTCACGGTCAAAATCGTCGCACGCATCACCGACACTATTACCATCAACATCCTCCTGCTGTGCATTTGAAACTCCAGGGCAGTTGTCTCTCGTGTCTACAATCCCATCTGAATCGGTGTCAGCTTCGATGTACATTGGGTTTGATGTAGTCACGCCTGCGCTCCCTGTAATCTTTGCCTCACCACTCAAATCAGGAGCTTCTGTCGTGTAGATAGGGACATGTCTGTCAGGACTCGAAAAGAGTTCATAACGAACGTTTGGCTCTGCAAGAAATGTAATACCGTAGGTCTGTATTCCTCCCTGTATTGGAACGAGGAGTACCTCTGCGATTCGTACTGGCTGGTCATACCACAATGTCACACTCCATGTGTCACCTGATTCTTCTGGAAAATTAAGTATATCGGTCACATCTCCAGAGCGAGCACGAAGCGTCTTCGTGTTGCCTTTGTGTATCACTTGTACCTCTGCCTCAATCGGGCGAGACGAGAATTGTGCATACATGAACTGAATACCAGAAGCAGTCACAACTTTTCCATTCTGCGTCTTGAGTTCCATGGTGATACTATTCCCACCACTTTCAAACGGTAGGTCAGTGTATGTCTCAATCTGCCCATCGATGATTTCAGGCGTGTAGCCTTGCCCGATAGTCGCTTGATATATCGGCCCGTCTACAAGGCGCGTATTGTAGAGGAAAGGAACATAGGTATCTCCCGTGTCACCTACTTTACGTAATACCGCACTCAAGTCTGTACCAAAACCAAATGAGAACGGGACCGTTACCAGCGTGGGGACTTTAAGAGGCGGGATGGTGAGTGGTGTCACCTTTTGAAATGCATCGAGTGTTGCTGCGTATGTGACTGAAGACAGCACAAAACTCGCAATAAGTATGAGTGTTCGTGCCATGTTACTTTTTCTTATTGCGGATAATAAACGCGGTACTCACCATGAGCGCACCGATAACCATGAAGGTGATGATACGCACTCCTGATGGAAGCGCCCATACATCCACAAACGCAAGGCGCGCAAGAACAAATCCGACAAGCCATGTACCAAAGAGTCGATACACCCTGATGTCACGCTGCACTCCGAGCACGTACGCACCGATACCAAGGAGTGTATATATGATAAGTGCGACCATCACGCCAAACGAGCCATAAAAGAGCATCTCAGTGCACACACGCCAGATAGTAATGAGGAAGTAGAGTGCGCCAGTCACGACGAGTGTCGCGTACCACTGACGGTTTATCGCTGAGTTTGTTGCGAGTGCAAGATCTCTGAAATAAATACCAGTGAAAATGAGTATTGAACCCATGATAACAAGTACCGCGAGCGCACTGTTTGAGAATGGATTGCCAATCGTAAAGAATGAAAGTACGACTGGAATAACGAACAAGAAACTCGCCTTTCGAGCCGAGGCGATATCTTTAGTGAAGAGAAATGCGAGAATAGTGACTGCTGCAGCTTCAAGAGCGTATGCAATCGTAAGTGCATTACCTTCGAGCTCTGTCGCTGTCGCTGAACCGATGTAGACGATAGCGAGTGCTGCATACAAGTAGAATCCTTCCCGCTTTTCGGTCATCAAGAACGCACTGTACGCAGCGCAGACTGAAAGGAGTGCCCAGCCAGCGAATGAGAGACTTTGCCAAACTTGCGGAATCATGCCGAGAATCGCCACAAGCAGTATCATCCCGTGAATCGTGACTGCTGCGGCTTCGCCGTCGTATTCACCTGGCTGTTTTGCAAAGCTCTTTGTACGAATCACAAAGAGTGCGTATGTGCCACCCAAGAAAAGCGCCGCCCACGCAAAGACAGGCATCATCTGTGCCTCTCTAGTGAAGACTGTTGCAATCCACATCAGTAAGAGCGACGAGTTTGCGGTCATTGCGATAACATCTACCTTGCGAATGCCTTTTGTTTTTTGTGCAGTAAAGAGCTGGAGCGCAAACAGTATCACCGCATAGAAACATTCGATGAGAAATACTGTGTCGCGTGCGGTACCTGAGCTACCAAGCGCGAACATACTATAGAACCACAAAAAGAGCGCAGTCGTGATGTGAAGCTCAGGGTAGTCTCGAAGCACTCCGAGGATCGCTGTTGCGATAAGTAGTACACCAAAGTACATGAAGAGCGCTACGACATCAGCTGATGGCGATGCTGTAAGAAATGGTGCAGCACCGAGAAGCACAATAGCAATTGTCGCGAGTGGTCGTCGATTGTAGAGAATACTCGCACCAGCAACAAATGCAGAGACTACAGCCATGAAGATGAGCGCGAGTGTTGGCGTGAAGAAATCGTACAACGAACGACCAGCAAATGTCGTCAAAATAGTGACGCCCGCACCAAGCACCAAGAAAATATCTGCTTGTTGTGGATGCACTTTGTATCGTACAAATCCAACAACCATAAGCAGTGCCCCCGCGAGAAGTCCGAGTGTGATGCGACCCATTGGTCCTATCCAGTTATTTGCAATTGCATACGAAACAAACCACCCAAATGCGAGCAATATGAGTATCGCACCCACCTTTAGGAGCCAGTCTTCTTTAAGCCAATCTCCGACTGTACGTCCGCCTTGTGTTGGAATGAATGCTTCAGAGGTGCGTGCCACTTGCGCAGTCGGTGCAGGAGTCTGGCTTGATTGAGTCTGAGGCCTTGCTTGAGTCTGCACTTGTGCTCCAGAGTCAATCAATGAGCGGAGATATTGTTCAAGCATTTTTGAGCGAGAGCGCGCATTGAGTGCAATAATAAGAGCTACAACGCTTATACAAAACGTAATAAATTCCATATAACTAGTATATCACCGAAAAAATTGCTCCCGACTAGATGCGTGTCCGAGACCGAGTCGGCTCAAATATCTGCGGACTCCCACTTGCCTCCTTGTACTGCTTTGCGAAATCATCAGGCGTGGTCGGACATCCGGACTTTTTTGCTTCATCGCGAGACATCTCCACATGAAATGGGTCAGCGCGGAGCACTGGATTTGTCAGACCCGCTGATTTTGTTTCTTCGTGGAGTATTTTCATGAACTCCTTGTCTTTTGCGGTGATCGCGCCCGCACCGCACTTTGGATAGCACGGCAACGAACAGTTAAAATCAGCAGCTAGTCCTATCTGGTGCGCAGAGCCATACGCCGGATTACATGACTGTCCTCCACCGAATCCAGATTTACCAGTGCGACAATTTCTATCTTGCTCGGTCTGGGTACGCATGAGGCTATCGATGCACACTTTTCTATCTTTTACGCGTTCCTCTACTTTTTTTATGAGTCCTGAGAGCCGACTCGCGAATTCTGGACACACTTTTTTGCCTTCACCTCTAATACGAGGGCTATTTCCACGTCTTTGAATCTCTGCCATGTTTCGAGAACCATCGGTAAGATGGAGGAGTTTTGCTGTCGGTTCGTCAATACTGTCGACCGAGTGGAGTCCGTAGAGGCGAAGTGTTCTCAATTCTTCAGCGGTAGGGACACGAAACGTCGCTGCAAATGAAAGTGTTGCAAGTCCAGTGAGAAAGATGCACACACTTATGAGGACACGTATCATACCCAAAGTAGACCACGAATATCTCATATCGGCAAGGCACAATGGGGATGGTATACTATGCTCATGCTCGCTATCCACCTCATATCTGCACTTTTGAGCGGTATATACGGCGCAACGACCCTCTTCAACGTGTTTCGCGGTGCGAAGCTTCATGTAGGGCGCTCGGCACTTATCTTGGGCATCCTTCTCGCCTTGAGTGTAACGAGTGGGCTCGCGCTCGCTGTAAGCGTCGGTGCATCGGTGCTTTCGGTTTGTGACAATATTGCACTCTACATTACTTTTTTCGCAGTAGTGTACGCAACGATTGGATATCGATACGGCAGACGCAGTGTCATCACTCACCTCTCGTGGAGTTTCGCGTATGCGACACTGACACCAATCGTACTTATCGTACTCGGCTTTTAAGGCTTGATGAGCTCAGTGAGTTTGTCTTCGAGGGCAAATACTTCCTGTGTTCGCCTCGGACGCGGACGTGGCAAGTCATTGACGATAAGTGCTTCGAGCTTGCCCGGACGTGGAGTGAAGACACCGACTCTATCAGCGAGCTCGACCGCTTCAGGGATGAGGTGTGTCACCATGATAATGGTCGGCTTTTCCTCTGCCCACAAATCAAGGAGTTCTTGGCGGAGTTCTTCGGCGGTAAATGTATCAAGCTCAGAAAATGGCTCGTCCATAAAAATAACCTGTGGCTTCATCACAAACGCACGCGCAAGTCCTACGCGCTGGCGCATACCACCTGAAAGATCTTTTGGCCGCGCACGAGCAAACTGTTCGAGCTTAAATCGCTTGAGTTGTTCGTGTACCCGTACTTTTTTTTCATCTTCATGCACATAGTTTGCGGTCAACCCAAAGCCAATGTTTTCTTCGATTGTCATCCACGGCATGAGTGCGAAATTTTGAAATACGTACCCAACTTTCCCCGGGACAACATCTGGATGTCGGTGCACCTCACCGACTGTCTGTGTATCAAGTCCTGCCATGATACGCATGACGGTCGACTTACCTGACCCCGATGGCCCGACGAGCACAAAAAACTCACCCTTGTGCACAGTGAGCGAAATATCTTTTATAGCAATAAAATCTCTACCTGAAGCGTCTTTGAATTGTTTGCTGACTCTCTCAAGTGTGATGAGTGGTTCTTTGTGCATATTTTATTCCGCCATTTGCTGATGAGACCAATCAAGAAGTGCGAGCCAGACGAACCGATTGAATACGAAAATAAGAAGAAGAAAACCTGCAATACCAAATGCAGTGATGCCAACACTTTCTGCATTTATGGTGAAGAAATGACCGAGCCCCTGTTGAGCGTTTACAACCATTTCAGTTGCGATCAACGCCTCCCAGCCTTCGCCAAGTCCGATGACCGTACCGGTGATAACTCCAGGGAGTGACACTGGAATTATAAATTTTGTGTAGTACTGCACCCCACGCAGATTATAAATCTGTGAAGCGTCTTGCCAGTCACTGCGCACCATCTTGAGCGCACTGATGATAGAGAAAAGTATCGGCCACATGATGGTAATCACTAAGAAAAATATAATGGTCGAATCTACATTCTCGGGGCCGAGTACATACACAGCCATAGGCATCGCCGCAAACGTCGGAAAGCTCTGAAGCACATCAAAAATCGGAAGTGCGACTCTCCCGCGCATGCCTTGGTAAAAAGAAATGGCGAGTATCCATGCGCATGTAACAGAGATGAAATATGCAATCGCTAGTCTATACGATGAGAGAGCCAAATCAGCCATGAGTGGACCAAAGGCTATATTTCCAATCTGTGTTCCGACAAACAAAAAGACAAAAGGAAACGCTGCAAGAAACAGCGTGAACATAAGAGACGTCATCGTTGGATATATCATCCGACGATGGTGATGCTTATGGTGAACTTTTTGCTCAAACATGCCTCTAGTGTAGCGCACAAATAGAGTACTCGTACTCAGTCCGTGGACATCAATCAATACGACCCTCAGACTTCAGCCATGCAAGCACTTCCTTACCGGTACTTGTATGAGGCACATCGGTAGCGCTTGTGACAAAACGCATTTCTTCTATTTCAGATGCTGGAGTAAGGGTGCCGGTATAGTCCGCGACGAAGCACCGCATTTCGAGTCGCTTACCTGCATGTTTTCCATGGGCAACCCCAACAAAAGTGTGGAGATGCTCAATACTGTCTCGGATTATATCAATGCTCAATTCCTCCTTCAGCTCACGTATAAGTGCATCCTCATCTGACTCATCAGGCTCTGGCTTACCTCCTGGGGTGTAAAAAGTGTCGTTACCAGCACTCCTCACACACAATAGTTTTCTATCGACAATATGCGCCCACATGACTTTTACAATCGTTTCTTGCATAGAACGACGATACCTTATGAAAAAATAAATGCAAAGAGAAAGCCGCGCGTCGTTGCCTCCGCGCGGCCTGGGATAGAGTACCGAGATGACGTCCCAGATCACCCGAGAATCGAGCCTTCGAACCAACGTGTCCGAGCGGGGCTTGCGCTGTTCGGATACCGCGGTCGTGTCCGCACCCTGTTTGGCGAACCATTCAGGAAACGGTTGGCACTTTCGGCCCATCGTTCGAGCTGCTCTGGTGTCATCGGCGGCCCCGTCGTTGCCGGCGGAGCTGGGTCGTACATTCGCGACCCTGGAATCTCAAAGAAGGCGTCTAGACCCTCTTCGTCCTCGTCTTGAGTCATATTTCCATCCCTCGCTGGGCTTGTGCAGAAACGTAGCGTGCCAGCAAACGATACGCGCAAAAATGCTAGCAACAAAAATATGAAAAGTCGAATTACCAGAGGTGCGAGTGGTCATTCCATGTGACTGCACGCCAGCCGTGCTTTTGATCATACGTAAAGTGTGAAAGGCTTGTGTTCATACAACGAAACGTGTCGTAGAGATGCAAAAGATATTCAGGCTGTGGGTGTTGTCTACACGCGACCCAAGTGAGCAGTGTGTACAAGAAAAACTGATGCGACACAAGTGCGATGCGCTGCTCCGGTCTCTCCTCGATTGCACGCATAACTCGCTCAGCTCGGGCTGCTAGATCATCAAATGTTTCTTCGTTTTCGAGCCGCTCACGTGAGCGCGCAAGATATCGTGCATGCACAACATCTACGGTAGCAACGATGCGTGGGTCAGTGCGCGACGCACCAACTACTGATGTTGGTAAGATACGCTCATGCGCATCCTCAAGTATGTGCAGTGGTGTCTGCGCATGCATCGCAATCATCTCAGCGGTCTGGTGAGCTCGAGTATAGGGACTCGTCAGTACAACATCTACTTTTATTTCTGATTCAAATCGCCGTGCCGCCTTGAGTGCCTGAAGTCTTCCTTCCTCTGAGAGGAGCGCCGTATTGCTTTCGCGCATGTTGTGTCTGTTTCCTTCACTTTGCCCATGTCGAATACAGGTCAGATGCTTTACGTTATCAGGATGAGTCATTATCGTATTGTACAGGTAAAAAAGCGCTCGCTTTATGACTGTGTGGATTCGATGGATTCGAGGATGATGAGTTCAAGAATCATGTGTGGGTACGGCGAACGTTTCATATCAGCTCCTCGCTCAAGCAGTGAACGAAGCATCCGTGAGTTAATCTCAGCTGAGCCCTCACCCTTTCCCTGCGCTTTTGCATGCACAAACTCATACATGTCAGGTGCATATACTTTTTTGTAATGCTCGGCAAATCCAGGCGCACTTCGCAAGAGGAGAATGCATCGAACCAATTCAAGCATCCGAGAAAATAGCATCTCAATGTGCACGCCCTTTTCGCGAGCTGTGCGGATATGATTGAGCGCTGAGGCGTAATCGCGAGTCACCCACGCATCAATGATAGTGCGTGCGAGTGACTGTGTCGGTGCTCCTGTACGCTCGGCGACAAGCTCGTCGGTAATCTCATTCCCACCTGATGCCGTCATGACTTGTTGCAAGATCGATAGTGTGTCTCTAAACGAACCATCTCCTAGTTCAGCAATAGACTCGGCTGCTGCTTGCTCGATAGATACTTTTTCCTTTTTGCAGATCCGCTTGACTGTATCAGTCAAGATATCTCGCGTCGGACGTACGAGCGTGTAGACCTCACACCGTGAAAGGATCGTTTCAGGTATTTTATGCACGTCTGTCGTCGCCAATACAAAGATGACATGCTGAGGCGGCTCTTCAAGAATTTTGAGGAGCGCATTGAATGCTCCTTTTGAGAGCATGTGCACCTCATCAAGCACGTACACTTTATACGGTGATTCGAGCGGGAGCATAAGCGCACCTTCACGAAGTTCGCGTATTTCATCAACACCATTGTGTGAAGCAGCATCGATTTCATAGACATCTTTTTCACTCACCTTGAGTGAGCGTGCAAGAATTCGCGCAAGTGATGTCTTGCCAATCCCACGTCCTCCCGAAAAGAGGTACGCATGTGCTGGCTTTCCAGACTCAACAGCAGATTCAAGCGTTTTAACCACTGCATCTTGTCCGATGACATCCTTAAATGTGTGCGGGCGGTATTTTCGGTAGAGTGAGAGGTGTTCCATGTTTACGTAAGTAGACGCTTCTTTCGTCGCGCATCAATTAAAAATTCTTCAAGCTTACAGAGAAATGAAAAAGGATTTATAAAACGTATGTTTTCCTTCTCGCCTGCTTTGAGTCGTGCAACCTGAGGCAACATGACGCTTGGCCACTGCATAGACTGTGTAATGCCTACGCTACTTTCCTCAGCGAGTACATTAATCTGGCGGGTCAGAGTCTGAATTTCCTCGGGAAGAGCTTTAAACTCGTCGGATTCCATCATCATCATGATGTGAATGTCTTCGTAGGGACTCTTGTTTGCTCCGACTTCCAAGGACTTCATCCGCCCATAGTATCACGAGCTTGTTTCAGAAGAAAAAGCGCCTCAGTTGCACTCTCAACACCCATGAGTTGCGTGCGGAGGTGTGACGCATTATCCCAACCAGCTATATAGCTTCCGAAGTGTTTTTTCATCAATGCAAAACTTTTAATATCTGCAAAATGCTCTTCGTAGAGACCTACATGCTCGATGAGCGCATCAATCTTCTCTTCTGGAGTCGCGCTATACGCAGTGCCGTACCAAGGATTACCAAACATCCCACGACCAATCATCACTCCATCACATCCCGTTTCTGCAGCACGTGCATGTGCATCGGCAATAGTCTTCACATCGCCATTGCCCACAATAAGTACAGGAACATTCATAGAATCACGCAGTGCGACAGCGCGCGCGACAGCGCCCCATTGTGCAGGTACTTTCGACATCTCTTTTCGTGTACGCGCATGAATCGTAAGGACTGCGATATCTTCTGTAAGAAGCTCACCTGCCCACGCTTCAAGTGTATCTTCATTCCAGCCAATACGTGTCTTCACAGACAGTGGAATCGATGGCGCGCCGCGTCGTGCGGCACGAATGAGCTCTCGCGCAAGCGCAGGATTTTTTATCAGTGCTGCACCACACCCCTGTTTGTTTACCGCATCCACGGGGCATCCCATATTGATGTCTATCCCATCAAATCCAAGCGACTCAACAATGCGTGCTCCCTCCTCCATGTATTCTGGAACACTCGAAAAGAGCTGCGCAACAATCGGACGTTCAATTTCAGAGAAGCGAAGCTTTGAACGCAATTTTCGCTGACCTTCGGCAGGAGCGCGGACAAGCCCATCAGCAGAAGTAAACTCAGTAAATGTGACTTGAGGCTTACCTCGGCGCGCTATGACCGTGCGAAAAGCGACGTCTGTGACATCATCCATAGGCGCACCCACGATGAATGGGCGCGGCATGTCTCGCCAAAAGTTCTTCATGTCCGATACCATACGGCAGAAGTAAATAAGATGCAATGACTAGTTATCGGCCTCAGGACTTTCTTCTGCGCTTGCCTCGCCGCTAGAGTCAGTCACGCTTTCTTCTGATTTTGATTTGTAATACAAGCGATTTCCAAAACGCGCATCGATATACTCAAGTGATGCATATTTTTCCTTGATTGACGCAGCGTTACGCGCTGCATCTATAGTACGCGCGACGCGAACCGGCTCATCATCAAGCAAAACGATTACATCAGGGTCCTGCTCGAATGAAATGCGTGCATCGACTGTATCGTCAGAAATAGAAATCTGTTCACTCTTCATCCCGATTGAGCGAAACGCTTCCACAAACGCATGGACCGCCTGAAAGGAATCTTTCACGACATAACTGCGGAGCGGATCTCCTTGCCCGACTCCCCCGCGAAGTGCAGGGCTGACCTTTTCTCCCCACACGGGTTCAAATATATATCCTGTTGCATCCACGTGATAGCATTGCCCCTCATCTGCAATATCACACCAGGTCGCAAACGGCACACGTTCACGTAAAGATACTTTGACTGTGTTGATACCGTAGCGTCGTACATTGACCGATTCAATTCGCGGAAATGATGCTTTGAGTTCTGACGCAACCAATTTCAAGTCGGCAGTGAGTACCGTGTTTTTTGAGTACAGGACACCCTCATGACTCAAGAGCGCTTGTAGTGTTGCTGTCTGTATTTGGTTTGCAGAAAGGTGTTGCGCGCCTTCGACAACGACCGAGGTAATAGCAACAGATGGGTGAAATGTAAGTGCGCTCAGTCCGGCTCCCGCAAGCACGAGGAGTGCACAGATGCCATACATCATACCGCGCCGCTTGTAGGCGCGACGTGCCCGTAAAGGCATTTTCTTTTTCTTTTTTGCAATAGGCTCCTTTGCGGGCGCACTCCGATTCAAGAATGCGTACCGCTTAAACGACATACCTTCGCCTCGTGATTCACTTTCAGAATTTCGCGCATGCGAATTACGCAAATCTACGACGCGACGTGTGTGTGGCTTGTGTGGTGTCATGATACCAATGAATCGAGGAACGACTGCGTATTCTCCCCGTGTACCGCATGTACAATCGCAAAGAGTTCCTCGATGCACAGACCATCTGCCGTAACTGTATGCGCAAAGCGAACTTTCGCATCTGTATCGGTACATTTTATACCAGCACGCCTCGTTTGAAAATCATGAAAATAATCCACCCGCACGAGCGTATAATCATCCTTGACCCACGGGAGTGAGATTTCGTAACTCTTCACCACTGAAGGATGCGATGCGCGCGCTGTGACGACAGATGTCTTGTACGGAATCGTAAGGTCTCCTAAGAGCTTTTCAAAAAAATACTTCACGCGCTCATGGTGCTCTACTGACAGGTCATGTCGCGGAGGCACAATGGTCAGTGTCCCGTACACGGTACCGAGTGTGCGTGCGCGGTGAGGGCGAAACAACAAAATCTCACTTGCGTATGAGTCAGGGAGTGCATCGACAGTGTACTGTGTACCGACACACTGACTCAATAAGTACGGCGTACTCGCATGCCCAACCAAACCAAACGAAACATCGGAAAGAAATGTAGCTACTTCATCAGGAAGTGCGCCAGCAGCAACGGACGCTTCTTTTGTGGTACCAGGAAGCATACGGGATAGTGCAAAACCAGCTGACTCAAACGAGCGTCTCACGTATCGCTCGAGAGCAGTATATGCATGCGTCTGTGTTCGCTCGAACGAATGCCAATTGTTTTCGCCACGAGCAACGACTGATATACCAGCACCTTGTATCATTGCATCAAGTGTTGTTTCAGATGGTAGTGGCAATTCTGAACGTGCAATCTCTACCCGCTTGTGCGTATCATCACCTGTTGGCACAGAAATATCGGGAAGATTTGGAATGCGCACCATCTCACGTTTAAATGCAAGCAATGCGTCTGCGTATGAAGTTTCTTCCTGTGCAATCTCGCGCTGTAAATCTGCATGAGACGCGAGCGCTGATGCATCCCCCTGCTCTACCAGTGGCGCCAGTACACGCACGCGCGCCTTTTTACCTTGCAGTGAGAGTGAGAGGCGTTTGCGTTCATCATCTGCAGCAACAAGTTGACTCAAGTCGAGCTGGAGGCCTCGACGCTCTGCTGAATATCTGATGAGGTCAGCATTATCACGGATGAACTGGATATCGAGCATGGTTCAGAGTATAACACAGCACTTTTTGGACAAATGAAAGGCGATCTTGCGATCGCCCTCTCCTGACGAGTTTACTTTATGAAATAGAACAATGGCGCCACTATCGCGTAGTAACACGCGAGAAAGTAGCAACCGTAGTTGTTGCCGAGCCAAAATCCTGCGATTCCGAACACGACAGACATCCCTACGGCACACATCGCCAGCTTTTTCACCAAGCAGCCTCCGAAGACACCACCACTCTGTGGCGCCGAAAGTGTACACCCGACTCTCCATTACCGACCGAGTCGCGTTGGTTTACCTGGGACTGTACGGCCCTTTTTTTTAGTTCCGTTTGTTAGTTTAAAAAAAGCATGGCGGAGCGCCTCGGGACGATTATGTTCTTTGAGTGAGCGGACAAGATTTCCAACGTCTTGCGCTTTGCTTTTGTCGAGCACTAAGAGCGCCTCAGGAGTTTCTAC
>CAZGUV010000018.1:0-17932 GCA_964528735.1 uncultured Candidatus Saccharibacteria bacterium
TCTATACCATTCTCCTCAAGGAGGTGATCTGCTCGGTAACGCTTTTTGGTTTTCAAATCTTCAGTCAACGGGTCAGAAAATCCTCCGACATGACCAGACGCCTTCCATACTTCTTGGTTCATCAAAATCGCTGCATCCACTCCATAGATATTCTCTCGATCAAGCACAAACCGTTTCCACCATAGATTCTCAATGTTTTTTTTGAGCGCTACACCCAATGGACCGTAATCCCATGTCCCCGCAAGCCCTCCATAGATTTCTGAGCCTTGGTAGATAAACCCCCTGCGCTTGCAGAGCGAAATGATGTTTTCCATTGAGGTAACCATGAGTAGTACTGTACTAGAGCCACAAAAACCTGCAAGGAGGTTTTATGCTGTCGTTATTATTGCTGTTCGACGTCTGCGTACTTTTCATTAAAGCCTTCCTCGGTAAGACGTGTATTTACGTTCGTGATTGCCTGCTCCACAGTATCTCCAGTAAACGAATCGACACCACGAAAACGGATGCTTCGGACGAGGTCAGGCTCCTCGTTTATCTGACTCGCACTTGGGACGAGACCAATCGCAAAGGAAACGCTTCGAGATGGTTCGCCCGCAACACCTGCACCAGAAATGAGAGAACCGACGTGCCACGTAATGGTGTTGAGTCTATCATCAAAGACAATATTCTCCGCTGCAGGTGTGCGCACCCCGGTCCAACGGACGTTTGGTGGCAAGACTGCGACGACTTCTGCATTATCAACGCGGTTGCTTGTATTTTTTAGATCAAAAGTGATGCCGTAAATCGTCTCGACTTCAACACGAGGCGGGAGTGGCCCACGTTTTGGAAATGGTGATGTAAAGTACTTGCCTTCTGCGGTCAGCGTTACTTTTGTGCCAACTTTTGCAATATGCGTTGATGTTGCCTGCATATTTTCTGGAACACCTTTCTCAGTCAGTCGTCTGCCTGCAGCATGCAAATCAAACGTGATTGAAGGATTATCAACGTGCTGAAGCTCGTCTTCAGGCAATGTCTGAATAGTAAAGTTAAGTGTGCCTTCCTTTCCTGGAGTAAGATTCTTCAACTGCTCACTACTTTGCTGGTCCCACAATACAATACTGTCTGTCGAGCGATAAAAGCCGTGCTCAACTTTTACCCCCGCTTTATTAAGCGCAGTACCTCCGAGAGTAATCGCGATTGTCGCTCCAGTAATAGGCACGTTGAGGGCATTTTTAAACTTCAACTCGCCACGTGATTGGAGCCCAGGCTGGAAAGTAAAGAGCTCAGGACTCTCTCCATTAATAAGCAACTCTGTTGCAAGAAACGGATCCTTCACTGTGAGTGAATGGTTATATGCGATGAGCGGTGTTTCGAGCTCCTGCTTTTCCTTATCGATGCGTGTACCAGCACTAAACTTAAAGATGCGCTTGTCGTTGTCTTCCCCTACTATTCGCCCTCGAATATGCACCTTGCGTTGCTCTCCTGGGAAAAAGTCACCCAGCTCCCACAGACCTTCAGTGGTTGCTTCTGGTGCGCTCTCAGTCTGCGTAAAGCCGAATGGATACTGCACTTTAAGGAGCACGTCGTGGAGTGTCGTGACCGCATGAGAAGTAATGGTCGCCTCGAGGTCTGTTTCCTGCCCGGTGGTAGCTTCTTTGTTTGCCGCGACAGACACCGTAAGTGCACCTGCAGTTAAGAGCACTGCGTACTCTGTTTCTTTTGTATATATTACATCACCCCCTTTGACTCTATATTCAAGTGCGAGTTTTATATGCTGACGTTCGCCGTCCTTTCCAAGCAACACTGCTCGTATCGTACCTCGTCGGATGCTTCGTGGTGATAACCGCCCAATAGGAAGTCGGTCGCTGATTAAATCTTCGGTAAAATCTGACGCCGAACGAGCACCTTTCGGATATTCAATGACTAGGTCCGCAAGATCGAGCGTACCTTCTGAACGATTCGCAGCAACAATCTGAAGCTCGATGACTTCACCCGCAAGAACGGTCTGTGGGCCGGTGACTTGCAAATCAATCTCTGAAGCAGAGACGACTGCTGAGCTTGTGCGTAGGTAGTTAAGCGCAAATGCACCAGCGACAATCAAAAAAATCAGCGACGCAGCAAAAAACATCGCGATGCCAGGTGATGATGTTTTGTGTGGTGTAAAGTCTATTGGTAGCTCCTTTGGCTGAGACCAATCAGTGTCTACCTTCGGGCGGTCTGCTCCCAGCTTCTTTCGTGCTCTCCAGGGGAGAAATCCGTCTGACTCGCGAGAATACAGACGCTCTTTCAAATGCTCCGACTTTGTACGAGACTCAGCATTTGAATACTTGTTGTTGAGATCGCCTCGGAGATCTTCTTCCATCAGGTAAGTATAGCAACGAAACAGTCTTTTCTGTCCCCTGCCTGTTTATTATTAGAGATGGCTCGCATTAAGCGCACTGTTCACTGTCTTCAAGAGCACTGGTCGATGCGATTCTATGTACGTAATGCGTTCTTGTTCTGGCTTTTCGAGAATTGTCTCAACGATATGCGGAGGAATGTACCCAAGCGCTACAAGCATGCGAATCACGAGAAGGAGTTCGCTTGTCTTGATATCTTGAGCAGTTCTACAACACGAAAAAATATCGAAAAGTGCGTCGTTTCTCTCAGGGCCTTGTATCAAACGATCAGCGAGGCGCGAAAGTCGGGCAAACAAAGTGATTGTTGTGCGAGATGGCTCTTCTATGAGAACAGCGCCGGTGATGCGCCAACCTGCCTTCCCTTGCACAAGCGAGAGCGAGGTGTACGAACCAACTTGGAGTGTGTACCGAAGCTTTGAGTCCTCTTTACGCGCGCCAGTTGCTCGTGCACGAATAAGCCCGAACTCTTCAGTCATGACAGAAAAGAGTATGTCATGCTCACTCAATTGGGTCGCGTGGAGAAGATGCGCTTTTGTCGTATAGGTGTTGTATGCCACAGAAAACAGCATACCATAGCGTCTGTGCATAACACTCTGACAAGTGAGCACATAAACGGTACGCTAGTGGTATGCGGCATACGTTTCTTTCACTCCTTGGTATTGTAGGTGCTTTTTCTGTATGCGCATGGGCTGGATTACTCCACGCCGCATCGATTGCACCAGGCGCGCTTGATGCAGGTACTCAACCTGCGACACAAAAGGTAGACATCATGGTTGGTTTTCGCGGACTTCGTTCGGTTACTGGTGGTCGCAACCCATCTGACGGTGTCGACAGCGCAACGCAGCGGTTTGGCGGGACACCATACGAATATTCAGACATCGGCGCTGCGTACCAATTTATTATGCAACGACGAGGAAGCAACCCGAATGCAACGATTGCCATCGTTGGACACTCGGCGGGAGCAAATAGCGCTATACGACTTGCGCGACAACTTGAAGGTCAGGGCGTGCGCGTCACTGCGCTTGTTGTTGCAGACCCTGGCTCAAGTTCAGCAGGAGCAGTACCAGGAAATGTTCGACAGGCAGTAGGACTTTTCTCAAACTCACCTGCATACGCAGGGGTATCACTGCGCGGAAATTCACCGATTACGAACGTGAAATACCCAAACCTCGACCACTTTGGTATCGACAACAAAATCGAAGCACACATGCCGTTTATCCAATGCGCTGATGACAATTGTCGCTACAGCGGAAACGCAAACTGTACCTATGACCAAGGCTCTGGAAAATATAATTGCACCTCAGGACCAGCGCCTGCACAGAACCAACAGCAGACTCCCCCACCATTTGCGCCAACTCAGTCATCAAACACCCCCACATCATCACCGAGCGGATCTCCGACAAGTAGTGGCTCAGGCACGAACCAGTCAAGTGTGCCGCAAAGCCAAAACACAGGCGTGCAGTCAGGATACCCTGCAGTGCCGAAGTTTGCAGAAAATTATCTCAAGGAAGAACCAAAAACAAAAGATCAGATAGTAAAAGACGACACGAAAAAGGATGACACGAAAAAAGGCACCGACCCCTTTGAAGTTACCCCTAAAAAAACTGGTGAAGTATTTGAAACCGGCGAAAGTACCAATCCCGATATTGCATTTATCGAATGTTCACAGCAACGAATACGCTTTTCATGTAAAGCTCCCGCAACAAGTACGCGTGCACTTTCAAAACCTGGAGATACTCGATGGAAGACCAAGGGTGCGCTCAAGGGTGGTGTAACTATCAGACCGCTCAGACCAACACTCTACGAGGTTCGTTGTGTACGCAACCGCGTAATCATCGCAAAAGCATCGTGTAGCGTGAAGCCACACATTATTGAAAAAGAAACAAAGTAGTAGACGATTACAATGACAGCCCGAAAGTCATTGCCCCCGCTTTGACTTCTATCTCACGCACATCTCCATACACTATTCCAGCAACGTGTGTAGCTTTTATGATATCTGACTCAAATCGCTTTGCGAATACTTCTGCATCGCCTGCTACTGCGAGTGTGAGTGTTGGCGTATCACTTGGGTTGAGACCTTTTTGCTTTCGATAATCCTGAATTGCGCGAACAATATCGCGTACATACCCCTCATCCTGAAGCTCTGGGGTCACGACAGTATCAAGTACAACTGCAAGTTCCCCTGTATTTCCTATCAATACCTCCTTCACATTTACTTCTGAAGCGATAATCTCAAGAAGTGACTCTCTGTCAAAACTCTTTGCGAGCGAGTGCTCTGCTGAAACAGTGAGCTTTGCCAGTGGCTGACGCACTTTTATTTTTGCGACCGAACGCGCCTCAAGTGCTGATGAAGTTACGACGCGTGCTGCATCCATATCGGCATGGAGCGTATCACTGACCGCAGTCGGTGCAGTCGGCCAGTCTGCAAGATGCACACTCTCTGCTCCGCCTTTGAGCCCTTGGTAGATACTCTCTGCGATAAATGGCATGAGTGGCGCTATAACCTTTGCAAGTGTGGTGAGTGTGGCGCGCATTGTCGCAAGTGCGTAGGTCTTATCATCTCCTTCCTCCTTGATTCGCTCACGAGAACGTCGCAAATACCACGTCGAGTAATCCTCAACAAAATCTCGTATTG
Organism: uncultured Candidatus Saccharibacteria bacterium; assembly: GCA_964528735.1. Classification (GTDB taxonomy): domain Bacteria; phylum Patescibacteriota; class Minisyncoccia; order Phycocordibacterales; family UBA2100; genus CAYNND01. The sequence goes on from CAZGUV010000018.1 coordinate 5,014, forward strand.
AGCGGCACGCTGGCGTAGTCTCATATCCATCAAGAGATGTGGTCACTTCTGCGATTGTCTGTGAGAGACGAGACAGAATCCATCGGTCCAAGATATTTGGTGACTTAGTTACATCGATATTTTCAGGAACATCTTTCGCATACATTGCGTAGAACGTATATGAGTTCCACAGCATGTTGATGATACGACTGTGAGTTTCTTTGAGGTCCTCATCACGGAAATTGGTATCCTCTGCCTGCATGACTGGCGACCCCATCAAGTAAAAGCGGAGTGCGTCTGCACCGTACAAATCAAGGTTGATTTTCGGGTCAGTGTAATTTCCCTTACTCTTACTCATCTTTTCTCCATCTGCCGCAAGTATCGTCCCTGTTGAAGTGACATTCTTGAATGCTTTGGTATCAAATACCATCACACCCATTGCATGGGTGTAGTAAAACCATGTACGAGTTTGTGCGATGTACTCAGTAATGAAATCTCCCGGAAATCGCTTCTCAAATAATTCTTTGTTGTCGCGAGGATAGCTGAGCTCTGCAAAGGGCATCGAACCAGATTCCACCCAACAGTCCACCACCTCAGGTGTTCGTTTCATTTCACCGCCACACCCTTCGCAGGTCAGGGTAAAACCATCAATATATGGTCGATGCAAATCCTGCCCTTCAGGGACTGGTTGCTTTGCACGACTTCGGAGCTCATCGACAGAACCAATGACTGAAATCTGCGCACATCCACTGCAGCGCCATATAGGGAGTGGCGTTGCCCAGAAGCGGTTGCGAGAAATAGTCCAATCAGGCGCACCTTCAAGAATATTGTGGAAGCGCCCATCACGCAAATGCGTAGGCACCCAGCCTATCTCTTTATTTTCTGCAATCATACGCTCCTTTACCGTCTGTGTCCCTCCTTCAGGCACGAGATTAATTCCCAAGAACCATGAAGAAACTGCATTGTAAATAAGCGCCGTACCGCAACGATAGCAATGCGGGTAACTGTGATTATACTTTTCTATTTTGAAAACAAGTCCTCGCTTCTCTAAATCTTCGAGTACATAGCGTCCTCCCTTCTTGTAGAACATGTCGCGCACAAGCTCAGGGGCTTTCTCGTTGTAGTGACCGTTTGCGGTGAGCAGTTGCACCATCGGCAATCCTTCTTTTTTCCCGAGGTTGTAGTCGTCTTCACCGTACATCACTGCAGTGTGTACGACACCCGTACCGTCAGTTGTGGTGACGAAATCAGCAGCAAGCACTTCATGTTTTTTGCCAGTATGTGCCTCCACTAGTGCGACTGGGTAGAGTGGTTCATACTTGATACCAACAAGATCTGAGCCTAACCATTCTCTGTCCAAGCGGACTTGTGCACCTGGGGTTACTTTTTCAGCCAACTCCTTTGCGATTATAAAATTTCCTTCTTGCCCTGGGATTTTTACGCTAACATAGATAATTTTTTCACCAACAGCCAGCCCCACATTCCCCGGCAATGTCCACGGTGTTGTTGTCCATGCAAGTATGTATGTATTTTCTGGAAGCCCGAGCTTCTTTGTCTGCTCTGATGGCTTCACTTTGAACTTCACCGTGACTGCTTCATCGACAACATCCTTATAGGTGTTATCCATTTGAATCTCAGCCTTTGCAAGCGGTGTCTCACAGTGTGTACAGTACATCAACACTCGATTTCCTTCGTACAGGAGTTTTTTCTCATGTAATCGTTTGAGTGCCCACCAGACTGACTCCATGTATGAGTTGTCCATGGTCTTGTATGAATTCTTGAAATCAACCCATCGTCCGATGCGATCCACATACCATTCCCAATCAGAGACGAATTGCTGTACGGACGCTCGTGCTTCGGCGTTGAACTTCTCTACTCCTAGCACTTCAATGTCTTTTTTTGTCTTCAGGCCAAGCTTTTTCTCGACAAGCGATTCGATTGGAAGCCCGTGACAATCCCACCCCCATCGTCGTGGCACGCGGTAGCCTCGCATAGTCTTATATCGCCCCACTGCATCTTTGTACGATGATGCGAGCAGGTGCCCCATGTGTGGCAGACCTGTTGCAAACGGCGGACCATCATAGAAAACGAAATCTCCGTTTGGCGCTTTTTTCTCAATAGATTTTTCAAAGGTTTTAGTGTCCTTCCAAAATTGTACAAGCGCCTCCTCTCGGAGCGCTGTCTCGCTTTTACCTGCGGGGTTTGCATCTGCCATAATTCAGGGATAGTACCAAAAAAGAGGGCGTTCTGCACGGGCAGAAACAAGCCGCTCCAGCAGATACGCACCGGGGCGGCTATTCTTGTGTCACCATTGTGGCCTCTCAGGATGGCTTCTTGAACCATACACGGATTGTCGCATCTGTACGACAGTGTTCATAGGCGGTGTCGACCACCTTTGGAATCTCGCGCAGACTGTTTGCGCAGAGTAACTCCTCTCTCCCGCACGGGAGAATGACCACTAACCACAACGGAAGGATGTAGGTGTTCGCAAGCCGTCGGCTCACGTCCTCCTCTGACTCTTGTAAAGGTCGTATTATCATCCCAGCGCCCTCCTTTGCGCTTGTATAAGTATGTGCTGTACAAAAATGTTGTACAGATTGACACGTCAGTATTTTAATTCGAAATTACATTCGCTGAGGCGCTTTGATACCGAGCACGTAGAGGCCACGCTCAAGTGTTTTCTGTACCGCAGAGACGAGCGCAAGTTTGTGCGCGACACGGTCACTTCCATCAAGAATCTGCTCGTTTGCATACCATCCATTAAAGAGTCCTGCGATATGCACCAAGAAGTGCGCAACATGATGAGGCTGCAATTCTGATGATGCACGTGCCACTACGTCAGGGAAACGATAGATGACTCGTTCAATATCTGTAAGATGTTCTTGTGTTGATGCGTGAGGCAGCACCCCCTGTTCGCGCGCCTTTTCGAGAATCGATACGCACCGTGCATGCGCATACTGTACATACGGGCCTGAATCACCTTCAAGCGAGAGCGCTTTCTCTTGTTCAAAGATTATGTCCTTTCCTGTCCCCTGTCTGAGCACCTGAAACTTTATCGCAGCGACCGCAATCTCTTCTGCAAGTTGCAGTGGGTTGTCTGCGCGCGACTCTATAGCGCGCTCTTTTGCTGCATCTATCAGGTCTGCTATAAGTGATTCCCCTGTTATAACGTTACCAGTACGTGAAGACATTTTACCCTCCGGAAGACGCATCATGCCATGTGGTACATGATGCATTTTTTGCGCGACCGCCGCATCTATCTCTTTCATCGCTGCAATTACCACTTTATAGTATTCGGTGATTTCGTTTGCTGTTACGACATAAAACGTTTCTGCGTTCGGGAAGTACTTCTGCTTTTCGAACGCAAGTGCAAGCTCCTTAGTCTCATAGATTGGAAGCCCTTTCGCACTCAAGAATACACGCGTATGAAGTCCAACTTTTTCTCCTTTAAATACTTTTGCTCCATCTGAATCTTCAAACACTTGTGGATGTGCAAGTACGATGTCTTTGCCTTTATCTGCCAACTCAGATTCAAAAAAGTAGTGATCGAATTTTGTGCCAAGTAACGCGTACAACTTTTCAAACAAATCGAGCGATGCTTGGCGCCCTACACGATACTGTTCAAGGAGTGACTCATCAGTCTTTTCATACACCAGCTTGTTGATTGCGTTTATCTCTTCCCGTGCTGTCACATCATCTTTGTACGCACGCGCACCATGACTATACGCACGCCCCAGTTCTGCTCCGTTGTGCGGGTCGATACCAAGCTGCTTAATGCCCCAGAGAGCACATGCGATGTGTATTCCCACATCACCTTGATAGTTTGCTCTATGCACCGTAGCGCCCTGGCTCTCAAAAAGTCGTGCAATTGATTCACCGATTGCATTACTCATCAGGTGCCCAATGTGAAATGCCTTAAAAGGGTTTGGGTCAGTATATTCAACCACTATCTCCTTTCTGGTGGGTGCACTACCACTCCCCCACGACTGAGTCTGCCCGATTGCATTGAGTGATTGCGAGAAGAAGTCGTTGTGGAGAAAAAAGTTTATAAAACCGGGTCCGGCAATTTCAATTTTTGCTACCTGTTCAATGGCGAGTCCGTCGACGAGCGCTTCAGCGACCGCTCGAGGAGCTTTGCCTGCCTTTTTACTCAAAGCAAGTGGGAGTGATGATGCGTAATCACCGTGCGCGAGCACATCTGGGTGCGTGAGTACTATTTCAGCGTCAGGAAAACCAAGTGCAGTAGCGCGCTCTTTGAGTGCAGTATGGATGCGATCGCGTATATGCATGAGAACAGACTAGCAAGTTTCGGTATATTCGCAAACTACTGGTTCAATGTGAGCTCATAGAGCTCGACCGAGACCGTCTCACCTTCTTTTGACTTGTAAGTCTCATAGACTGGGTTGACGGACACAAACCCTGCTTCACGATAGAGTGCACGAGCAGCATTACGTGAAGGAACATTGTTGCATACGAGGCGCACTTTTTCGGCGCCTGAAGCGCGCGCTTCCTCGATTGCCCGCGCAAGCATTTTTTTACCGAGACCAAGCCCCCCAGCGTCACGAGCAACTATGTTGTGACGAATCCACACTGTCTGAGGTCGCGCTTTTTCAAGAATAATCGCAGACTTGATGACACCGCCAATCCTGCCGACAAACAAATCACTTTTGTATAGGTTTTTTTTCACAAAGACATCAAAATCTGTGTCCGCCTTATCACCTCTCAACTCCTTGTTGAGCTCAAGGAGGGAGCGTTTATCCGCCTCTGATGCATGCACCGCATCAAACGTCTGAATAGAAAAGGAATGCTGTGGAATATCGTCATTCATACTTATCTGTTGTCACCGCTTCCATTAATAACTCCGCGCGCTTTTCGAGACGCGAGCTTTTCTATGTTTTGTGAAGCTACGTCGTCGAGTGCGAGACCAAGTTGTCGGGCAATTTCACTGACATACCACAATACGTCTCCAAGCTCTTTCCTAATCTCTGCTTTCTTCTCTTCTGATACCACTCCTTGTTCATCGCGGATTACTTTTTTAATTTTTTCCGCTACCTCACCTGCCTCACCAGCAAGTCCAAGTGTTGGATAGATAAATCCAAGACCACCTGGCTCTGGGTAACCCGCTGTTTCTGATGCTTTCTGCTGGTATTCGTTAAACTGCATGAGAATAGTATACGGCAGCGTGGAAGCGAAATACAGTCATCACTAAATCCTTATTCGTTCATACTCTACAAATTCATAACAATAGAGCTCATTTCCAGATGTTGTACCTTTCACCCGCTTAAAAAGATGCTCGTAGGGAGGGAAAAATGCATCAGCAGTCTTAAACTCGGCATCGACATGGGTAAGGTAGAGCGTATCTACATCCTTGAGTCCGAGCGCATACACCGTAGCACCACCAATATTGAAAACCTCCTCTGCGCCGCTCGCTTGCGCGACTTCATAGGCATCTTGGAGTGAGGTAACAACAGTGACCCCATCAATATTTTGCTGTTCGCGAGAGAGAACAATATTTAATCGCCCCGGTAACGGCTTCCCAATAGACGCATACGTCTTTGAGCCCATGATGACAGGCTTTCCTCTCGTCATGGTACGAAAAAAATTCATGTCCTCTGGAATATTCCAAAGCAACTGATTGCCTGCACCCAGCTCTCGATTTTTCCCGATAGCTGCAATCATCGAGATTTTCATAGCTATATCTTTTGAGCGTGTTTTGTCTTGAGTTCACGTATTTTCCCCTTTTCAATCAACTTCGATTCAGTCGCTCTGTCTTTCTGCGCACCATCTGCAATGTCTCGCTTGTGGTAACGGCTCGCAATAGGTGCAACTGCTTGCTCCAATGTTTCGAAAACCACCTGACAGAAACGCTCACCTGGATAGACACGGATTACCTGTGACGCAGTGTTGTTTCGAATCGGAATCATGAGTTGCCCCTCATATCCCGCATCTACAATTCCCGTTAAATCTACCGCTAGACCACGTCGTGAGACAGATGATCGAGGATACAACACTGCCATAACGTCCTCGGGCAATTTGATTGACTCAAGGCTCGAGACGGAGACGTGCTCGCCTGGCAAGAGCTCAAAATACTGCCCTTCTTCGAGCTCAATCACATCGAAAAATTCTTGTGTGTACCCTGTCTTGAGTGGATCAACGACTCGAATCGCCTCTCTTCCTGCAGGAGTTACGCGCGCGAGCTTTGCAATAATAAACGTATACCCAAGTCGCAAGTCTATTGAGTGAGCGCGGACTTGGAATGAGTCGAGGTTTGGTGTAAACGCGATGCTCCCTTCTTTGACTCGAGTAAGAATTTCTGATTTTGTAAGTACTGCCATAGGTGTGTATTAAACTGAATTACAATGCAATCTGCAAGCCTTTAATGACTGGCTGCGGTGTGTACTGTGAATCAAACTGTTCTAAGAACTCATCGACGAGTGAATCATCTTTGATTTCTGCTCGAGAGTACGCATCTCGTGGAATCTTTATATGGATAGGTGCGTGCACATTGGGGCGGAGTATCATCTCACGTGCGGCATCAAAATGATTATCGTAAATATGCGCATTTGAGATGGTGTGCGTATAGATACCTGGTTTTACTCCAAGTCGTTCAGCAAGAATCATTTGTAAGAGCGCGAATCCTGCGACATCTGCTGGGCAGCCGAGCACCATGTCATTACTCCGCACTACGTTATGAAGATGCAATCTCCCTCCCACGATGCCGACCGTAAATGTGTATGGGCATGGGACATTTTTCTTTGCAACGCCTCCGAGCCCATCGGAAGATGGGTCCCAGGTAACAATCACGCCATGACGCGATGACGGGTCATTTTCTAAAAGCTTCACGAGCAGTCCCAACTGGTCACGACCAAAATGTTTTCTCCAGCGATAGCCGTAGGCTACCGTCACTACATCACCCGGGTTCGTAAACAAGTCCCAAATCTTTGTGTACTTACGAAGAAAGTCAGCAGGCTTTCGAGCTCCCGAGATAAACCACACCTGCTCCGCGATAAACATTTTTGTCGGAATTTTTCGTAGAGTCAGGAGTGGAAATCCATCTTTCTCTATATCATGCTGAAACGTAAGTCCTGGAAGTGCTGCGGTCTCGTGACCAGTTCGTTTATTCATTTCTCGAACTCCAGTATCAAGTATCGAGCGCAGTATTTCTTGATAGGTCTGGTCAAAGCGATTCATGGGTTTCAGTATACTAGTCTCGAGGAAAAGTAGACAGTTGACAGTGCATAATTTCTGACCGCAAATATGCCTCAAATCCATAGACAGCCCCCAGTTCACGGTTTACACTGAGGACATGGATACCTCTACATGCCCTACCCATGACTGGCCTTCACACAACAATCTTCCCAATGGTCTGGCATTTTCATGCGTGACTATCGAAAATCCATATATGAAAAAAGCGTTTCAGCACGCCATGAAACACCAGGCTCTGCAAGCGCAGTCGCAGATGCGCGCAGTGACTTCAGTTCTGGTTACAGCAGATGGGGCACAGGTCTATGGAGTTGCTGGTGAGCTCTGCGACACCGTTACGGACAAAAGTAAAGATGATATCACCTACCACGCTGAGGCAGGAACATGCGACCGCATGCAGAGTGACGGCAATGTTGACTACGACAAGTGCCCTGGGTGTAAGCACAGCAGACACAGTGAACGCTCAGCGATTTTCAAAGCACTCAGGGATGGCGTTGCACTTAATGCATCTAAAATTTATCTATACGGACAATGGTGGGTCTGCGAACCGTGCGCCCGCGCCTGCGCAGATGCAGGAGTACAGACTATTTTTCTACTCGACGGAGCACGATCTTTGTTTGACCGTTCGATTGATGGACAAGCAGAGCGATTGCGCGTATTTCAAGATACGTGGCTTGCTCAGTAACTATGCGGTGTCCGAACCATTACTTTTCGGAGGGACAATGGTGTATGGACCTACCTGCGATACCCCAAGAGTGTATGTAATTCGGTACCCCACCTCAGGTTGACCACGAAGCACTTGGGCGATGTGGGCGATGAGTTGGTGCTCCACATTTCTTGAATTCTGATTTTTGACTCCCACATGGATTGTCTGCTGTACAAGCTGTGGAGGTACCTTAAACGCTTCAAGAACAGTAAGCAATTCCTGCATACCTTCTGGACGCGCGTACGCTCGAATAAATCCGTCGACAACAACATCCTTCGAAACCCCTGTTTCTTTTGCGATGGTATTTATAATAATTCCAAGGACACGGAGTGGCCCACTATATCCTGCTCCACCTTCAGCGAGCACATACGTCTTATTGAACGATTGAAAATCTTCGTGGACAGCTTTTGTCTTGCCATACACAAGCGACCGCTCTTTCATATATGCATCCATTGAATGCACTGCGACAAGCTCAGTCATCCCCTCAAACCAAAAGAGTCCGAAGTCTTTTACCATCGCCGCACGCTCGCCACTTTTCATATCTACTTCAAGCACATCTTGCCCGCCAAACGAAAATCTGAATTTTTTCGCCATAGAAGACGAAACAGTATCTGGGAGGTGTTGCTCGAGGTGTGGATCTGAGTACTGAACAGAACCAAATGATTGTGCGTGTGAAAGTTCATGCAAAATCCCATGAAAAAGCATGAGTATATCTTGCTGTGTCGGTTGGCTTCCATCGACTCGATCTACCACTGCCCGCACCAGTGAGGATCCCAGATTGATTGTGACAATACCAGTCTCATAGTTATACGTGAGTGCACCTGGGTGCTGTGGGTTGTGATTAAAATGTACTCGTGATGGGTCAAAATTGAAACGCGGTGATACTCCTGAACGCCGCTGATCGAGACGCGTTGTCTCATTTACCAGCCCCCAATCAATCGAACCAAGAAATGAGCGCATTCGTTCTGCAATATGAGGAAACCGACGTTCAGTCTCTTGGTGAACACGCCGCGCATGATCGTACGAACGGTCAAGTTCTTTCTGTATTCTCAGCCTATCCACCCCAGTAGCATAACAAAAAACCTCCATGAGGAGGTTTGTTTGTTCACAGAAAGCTTCTTTAGAGAGCCTCTGTATCGACGCCCATTGAGCGCGCTGAGCCTGCGACAATACGCATTGCCTGATTGATGTCTGGAGTGTTGAGGTCCGGCATCTTCTTCTCAGCAATGTTTTTCATCATTGCCTTTGTGAGTTTACCCACCTTGACCTGAGTATTCTTTCCAGAACCACTCTCGATGCCAAGCTCCTTTTTGATGAGCGCAGTCATTGATGGTTGCTTTGCAATGAAGTCGTATGAACGGTCTTCATACACAGAGATAACGACTGGAAGTGTGTCTCCCATGCGGTCTCGAGTCTTCTCATTGAACTTGTTTACGAAATCACCAATGTTGATACCCGCCTGACCAAGTGCTGGACCGATAGGAGGTGCTGGTGTTGCCTTACCCGCTGGGATAAGAAGCTTGAGTTGTTTGATTACTTTCTTTGCCATATGAATTATTGATTACAAATCAACAAACGGTAGAAGCTTCGTTTGATGGGGCTATACTACCCATTTTTACTAAAAATTCAACTACACCTTGCGAACCTGAAGAAAATCAAGCTCAACTGGAGTCTCACGACCAAACATAGGTACCAAGACTTTGACCTTGCCCGACGCTGCGTTTACCTCACCCACCTTACCTTCGAGGTCTTTAAATGGCCCATCGACGATCATGACCGAATCATCAGGCTGGAGGTCTATATCATGTGTCGGAGTATCAGCAGACATGCGACTAAACAAATCTTGCGCCTCAGCATCTGAAAGTGGCACTGGTTGTGTACCTGAACCAACGAAACCAGTCACGCGAGGAGTATTACGAACAACGTACCATGAGTTGTCGTCCACAATCATATCTACAAGCACGTATCCAGGGTAGACACGCTCACGCTCCTCAATACGCTTTGCTCCTTTTACCTTTATCTTCTTTTCTGTTGGGACAACAACGTTGAAAATCTTGTCTTTCATTCCCATCGTCTCAATTCGCTGACGAAGATTTCGCCCGACCGCCTCCTCGTATCCTGAGTATGTGTGAATCACGTACCAATGTCGCTCATTTATTGCTTGAAGTGCCATAGTGAAAAATTAAAGACCCGTAAATTACATTACTGAACCAAGAACTTGTCGAGTCCGAACGTAAATCCGTAATCAAGAAGTGATAGGTACACACCGACAATTGCTGAAAATGCAATAACAAGGAGTGTGAAGATAACCGTTGTTCTTTGCGTCGGCCAGTTCACATGGTCGAGCTCTGCACGGGTTTCTTTGAAGTATTGGATGAGATTATTCATGATGTTTTTGTAAGCAATTTTAAAAGGCCTCTCGGCCCCGTATGTTCATAATAGTACCTCTCTTTTTCTATAAGTCAAATAGGGTGCCGAGGGCGCATGTGCGTCCCTCGGCGAGCCTTTACGCGAAGATACGGCAGACAGAGGCTACCAGAAACCCGTAGCGATAGTACATATACTCAATGTGTACATACCAGTCTACTTGTTCAGGCATCCGTGTCACGCGCTGTTTGCCACGCCATGACGGAGCAATATGCGCTGGAGTTGTACGTTTCCGCGTACCCATCGTGGTACCCCTCTTCTTGTTATCGGCCACTGGGAGCGTACCAGTTTGGCATTGTGCGTCAAGTAGCTACTAGAGGATGTGCTGGTATATACTACCCGTGCCCCGACATGGTACTCCATGCCGCACGGGCCATGGTCGTGGAGACTGCGTCTCGCATGACTGGAGTGCTCGCATACCGCCGCATCTTGCGCGAGCACTCCCCCCTTCACCTATTAAAAAAGTCCCGCTTGCGCGGGACTTTCTTTGTGTGCTGTAGATTTATCGAATCTCGTATGTCACGGTAACTTGTGACAAAATTTTGTTTTCACCGACTGGAAGATCAGGGGCTGGTGCGCCTGCATCTTGTGCCATCAGAGATTCCATTTTTGCTGCACGATACATGACTGGTGGCTGGTATCCACCATCTTCTGAAAATCCTACAACACGAACAATAGAAACTCCGAGCTCACGAGCGAGCGCGTCCGCCTTCTGCTTCGCATCTGCAATCGCTTCTTTTCGTGCATCTGCCTTCAATGCATCCTCATCATCGTTGATGAACTCAAGTGAGCCAATTTCTGTAGCACCACGCGCACCCGCTTCGCCGAGCACATCACTTGCCTTGTCAGTATCTTTTCGCACTTTCACCTGAATCGTTTGTGAGACCGTAAATCCTACGAGCTTACTTTGCCCATTACCACAATACTCACCTGGTCTGCACGGAGGTTGGATCCACTCATATTTTGGATTTGCAGAGTAATTGATAGTCTTAATATCGCGCTCTTCAATACCCGCTGACTTCAAATACGCAATAATATCGTTCATCTTCTCTGTTGCCTCTTTCTGCGCAGTCTTCACATCTTTTGATTCTTTGGTGACTCCGACAGTAAATTGAGCGATATCAGGGACAGCAAATATTTCGCCCTTTCCAGAGACTGAAATAGTATTTGTTGCTGTAGTACCTGACCCGATAAATTTCCAACCCTTAACCTCTGTAATTGCTTGTGCAGCAAGAAAGAGGGAGAGGCATCCAAGCACTACTACTCCTCCTTTTTGAATAAGCTGATTTGAAAAAAATTGTTCCATGCATTAAGTATACCCTTTAATATTCATGATGACGAACCACCTCTGTGAGTCTTACAGAGTTCTATATTCTCACACAACCCATACGCGTCTGAGCTGGATAATATGAGTACGAGTTACCTACATCTGAGTACATACGGAATGTGATACTTTCATTTTGTATAAGGTAGTAGAGTCCGATTATCTGCGAAGTTGACTGGTCGTACGATGAATACCCTTGCGAACCGAGCGTGTAATCCCAGTTGCTGAATGCATTACATATAGAACTTGGCCCACCTGAACACTGTGAAGTCATGTGGTGGTACCCCGCTGCAGAGTAACTCTTGTAGCCTTGGAAATAGCACAGATACACTCCTGGCTCAGGCGCAGTAAAATATCCTGTCCCTGAATTGAAACTCGCCGCTGCACTTCCTACTTTACTGTTGAGTGTCGTCGGGTATAACCAGCTTGCCGCCCCCTGCCCCTGCCATGTAGTCGAAGTACTCGATGCGACAAACCATGGTTTTGTGGCAATCTTCATCCACGCACCCCCAGAATCTTTTGCTTCAAGTGCCCCCGCATTACTCCGGAGACCAAAACCTGTCGCGCCATCAGGATTTCCAAAGTTGAGATACAAGTTTGAACCATAAATATTCAAAATATTTGCACCAAGAACGCCTGGCTTCGACTGAGTGGATGTGCCCGTGTTGACTGGTGCATTTGTATTGTTGTTTGGAGGCGCAGCGGTCGGCGCAGTCCACGCATACGAAAATGAAGTACCGCTCACCGCGAGTATCGTAGCTACAATCAATATACGTGTGTACTTCATACTTATACTCTAGAGCGGAGGAGGTACTGGAGCACCCAGAAATGTTGGTGGATTTTGCTTCATCACGATTGAATACTTCTTATCAATCACTGCAAATGCCTCGCCGAGCTCTCGCGCAAGCTTGAGCTCAATCTGAATAAGCTCCTCAGGATCAGGGCTCCCCGCCTTTGCGAGCACACGCATACGCTCCTCCTGATGTGCTACGTTTATTGCAATTCGCTCTTGCTCATACTGTTCAGCAGTCTTTCTGTCCAAATGAGGATTATCTTTCATTACGCGCTCGATAAAACTTGGTGGCTTGGGAAGGTTTGGTGGTTCTGCTTTTTCTTCACGCACCACTGGTGCTGGTGTATCTTGCGTTTTTGAAGAAGAAAACGCATACCATAACCCGCCGACAACAATCAGAAAAACAGATGCTGCAGCTATTATTTTTGAGTGAGTCATCATAGCTTACAATTTTGCGCAACCCATACGGCTGTATGGAGGATAATAT
>CAZGUV010000019.1:0-13547 GCA_964528735.1 uncultured Candidatus Saccharibacteria bacterium
CTGTCGAGCCTAGCGAAGTGATACTTCAATGTATCCATCAGCGTTCTCAACTTCAATAACCTTTGCAGAAATAGTATCTCCGATGTGCACGTTTTTGAGTACGTCACGTGCTGAAAGATACTCGCGTCCATAGATTACCGCTGTTCCAAACGGCTGGATGTCTATATAGATGCGTCCGTGGTCGATGTTAACAACGGGACCTTCGACTGCATCACCAATCTTTGGTGCTGTCGGTGTGCCTTGGATAAGGCTAAACATTGGGCTGTTCTTGAGTGCGTCCTCTTTTGCTTTGAGAACTGACTCAGATACAGCAACTTTCTTTTTTGCCATATAAATATGTTCTTAACGAATGTGCGCTTGTGCTCTCACGGGCAGAGCAAGGGTTAATCGCACACACGATAGGTTTAATAAGAACGTCGGAAATATAACGGAAAAGGGCAGGAAAGTCAAAAAAAAGAACCTGCAGCGGGGGGTGCCCACTGCAGGCCTGGACGGTGGCGTTATTCGCCGCCACCTCGCTGAATCTGCGTGGGATTCTTTTGCCAAGCGTTCTGCACGCTCGCTAGGATTCCCGCGAAGAGGATGATGCCACTGTAGAGGGCCGGTGCGACCAGGAAGGTGCGCAGTTCGCCGGACGCGTGGAGTGACCACGCCAACCCTGTGAATAGCATCGCATTAAAGGCAGTGTAAAGCGTAACCCCGAACAGGACCGCCTTACTCGACATCAGGAACTTGGAAACGATGTCGAATATCGCCCAGACTGCCGCAACGACGGCAAGAATGGCGACTCCACCCTTAAGCTTGTCATCGAGAGGCAGCGTCATGACTGCCCGGAATGTCGGCATAGAGTAGCCGACCCCCAAGAGCACCCAGGCACCTGATGCAGCGATCAGATTCCAGTTTGCTCCCATGCTCGTGAAAAATCCCTTGAAGCCCTTCTTGTAGATTGACAGGACGACAAGTACAGCGATGACGAGAACGATAATCCTCGGCATCCAGAGATAGAGGTTGTCCATGGTGTTCCTTGTGTTGCCATGGGTTCAGACGCGGGAACGAGCCCGCGGACCGTATTTCAGGTCCATAACTATTATACCATAAAAATATACATAAATCAAATACAGGGAAAAGAGGTGAACGAGGAAGGAAATGAATAAAAAATAAGGTATAATCGTGCCCATGATAATTTCACATCACGGCGGAGAATTCATAAAGATTACTTTTGGCGACACTACTATTGCGTTTAACCCACCATCAAAAGATTCGGACATCAAAGCGTCACGCTTTGGATGCGACATTGTCTATGTGTCTATAAATCACCCTGATATGGATGGCGCTTCAGAGCTTGGTCGCGGAGACAAGCAGCCATTTGTTATTTCAGGTCCGGGAGAATATGAAGTGGGAGGAATATTTTCAATAGGAATGCCGACCAAGTCTCAGTATGGAGGTGAGGACATGATAAACACAGTGTACGCACTTCAGTTTGAAGGTATGAACATCGTGTATGCCGGAGCACTGTCAGATCCTAAGATTGATTCGGAGGCGCTCGACCAGATTGATTCAGTAGATATTCTTTTTGTGCCGATTGGTGGTGATGGAGTGCTTGATGCTGCTGGCGCACAAAAACTTGCCGTTGCTCTTGAGGCACGAGTCGTTATCCCGATACACTTTGAAGGAGTTGGTGAAAAAGATTCACTCAAGCGCTTTTTGAAAGAGGCTGGTGCCGAGGATGCAGAAAAAATGGACAAGTACACCATAAAGAAAAAGGACATACTCACCCTCAATGGTGAAGTCATCGTACTGACTCCTCAGTAGTTCACTCTTTGCATCATTGTGTAATTGCAGAGATGTGTGTTGCCGGTATACTTGCGTGGTGGATAGACTCAAACAATACATAGCAACCGCTCAAGATAAGACGACTGAAGAAAAGCATTCCATTGCTATTATTGTCGCAGGCTCAGTATCGGGCGTGCTGCTCGTAATCTGGCTTATATTTGCACTCTACTACCTCCGCACCAGTGAGCTACCGGCGCACGCAACTACTGACGCAACGCCAGGAGATATCACCACAGAGGATATCGGCGAGATTACGACAGTACCCGTAGGTGAGAACACAGAGCCAGCAGACCCTACCTATGTTGATATGCAAACAGTCCCTTCCATTTACAATCCTGACTCACAAGGAAGGACGCAAACTTCAACAACAGAAGACACAACCACACAAGGTAGTGATAGTGCGCCGTCCGTGATAGAATAGCGCCCGTATGGCAGCACGAAAACAAACACCTGCAGAAGCTCCACAGCCTGCACGATTGTCTGGAATTATCCCTCGAGAGATTGTCACCGAAATGCGTGAGTCGTATCTCGACTACGCAATGTCCGTTATCACCTCGCGCGCACTCCCTGATGTTCGTGATGGATTGAAGCCGGTGCATCGCCGCATCTTGTATGCGATGTATGAAATGGGACTTCAGCCATCATCAAAAACTCGTAAGTCTGCAGCGGTCGTGGGAGACGTGCTTGGAAAGTATCACCCGCACGGAAACATGGCTGTGTATGATGCGATGGTAAAAATGGCGCAGACTTTCGCTATACGCTATCCGCTCGTGATTGGACAAGGTAACTTTGGTTCTATAGACGGTGACGCGCCAGCTGCGGAGCGTTATACCGAAGCGAAGATGTCTCGCATTGGTGCTGGACTTCTCGCAGATATCGAAAAGGAAACAGTACAGTTTCGCCCAAACTATGAAAACACACGACAGGAGCCTGTCGTTCTCCCCGCGGCAACTCCGAACCTATTGCTCAACGGTACATTGGGTATTGCTGTTGGTATGGCGACGGATATTCCTCCGCACAACTTGAGGGAGGTGACTGCAGCGGTAGAGCATCTTGTAGAGCATCCTAAAGCGACTACTGATGAACTTCTTGAATTTGTAAAAGGTCCAGACTTTCCGATTGGTGGTATTGCATTTAACGAAAAAGATATTGCGCATGCATACGCGACCGGGCGCGGCGGTGTCGTCGTACGAGGTGAGGCAGAAATCGTCGAGGAGAAAAAAGGAGGTTTCCAGATTGTGATTACTTCATTGCCGTATCGAGTCAACAAAGCGACATTCATCGAAAAAATCGCAGATTTGGTACACGAGAAAAAGCTCGAAGGTATTAAAGGACTCCGCGACGAATCTACCAAGGATATCCGTGTCGTCATTGACATCAAGCCTAACGCACACGCGCAGTCAGTTCTCAATTTCCTCTACAAACATACGCAACTTGAGGAGACCTATCACTACAACATGGTAGCCATCATCAATGGCATACCTCAGACTCTTTCACTCAAGGGAATGCTTGAGGCATTCATTTCGCACCGAAAAGAAGTAGTCATTGCACGCACCAAGTATGACCTCAATAAAGCGGAGGCTCGAGAGCATATCTTGCTCGGTCTCAAAAAAGCTCTTGACCATATCGATGCAATCATCAAGCTCATCAAGAAAAGTAAGGATGTGCCGACCGCACACGCCGGACTCATGAAGGAGTTTAAGTTTTCAGCTATTCAGTCGACGGCAATTCTCGAAATGCGACTCCAGAGACTCGCAAACCTCGAGCGACAAAAGATTGAAGATGAACTCGCAGAAGTACAAAAGCTCATCGCAGAACTTAAAGCGCTTCTTTCAAGTGAGAAAAAGCTCATGGCACTCATCATCAAAGAGCTCCGTGAAATCACTGAAAAGTACGGCGATGACCGTCGCACAAAAATCGTGAAGCGCGCAGCGCAAAACTTCTCGATGGAAGACTTGGTACCTGATGATGAAAGTTGTTTGGTGCTCACCAAAGGCGGCTACATCAAGCGTACTAACCCTGATGAATACCGCGTGCAGAAGCGAGGCGGTGTTGGTGTGATTGACCTTGATACAAAAGAGGAAGACGTAGTCACGAACATGCTCAATGCGACGGCACACAGTGACCTCCTCTTTTTCACTGATTCAGGTAAGACCTACCAGATAAAGATGTACGAAATCCCAGAAGGAAAGCGTGCAACCAAGGGTAAGTCAGTCATGAACTTTATCGCACTCAATCAAGATGAGCGTGTCACATCAGTCTTGCCGATGCCAAAGGATGTGAAGAAAGAAAAGGATCTCGCACTCTTCATGATTACCAAAGATGGTACGGTAAAAAAGACTGAGGCCTCACAATTTCATGATGTGCGAAGAAATGGGCTCATCGCAATTTCACTTGATAAGGGAGATAAGCTCGTTGGGGCTCACTTTGTTACCAAGGGCGATGAGATTATCGTCGTTACCGCGCAAGGTCAGTCAATCCGCTTTGACGAATCAGACGTCCGTGCGATGGGTAGAAATGCTGCAGGAGTGCGTGGTATAAAGCTTGATAAGGGAGACAGTGTTGTCGGTGTCGGCGTCATAAAGAAAAGCGCGAAAGGCAACGCACTCTTTGTAGTATCACGCACCGGATATGGAAAAAAGACGGAGCTCGATGAATACAAGACACAGTCACGAGGTGGTTCTGGAATAAAGACTATGGCGATTACCGATAAGACAAAGGAAATCATCGCCGCATCGGTTGTAAATCCAAACTCAGGTGAATACGTGGCGGTTTCAGAAAAGGGTCAAGTTATCCGAAGCTCACTCAAAGAAGTACCAGTTCTTGGTCGTGCTACACAAGGAGTACGTATCATGAAGCTCCGTGATGGCGACAAGCTCGCATCAGTGACGACCTTTGAAGAAGGCGAAGCAGAACCTGAAGCAAAGAAATAAGACCTGTTGAGTGCGTCGTTGCGCTTTTCACGATTGACCGTACACTTAGTGTATGTACTCATTTCAGCAACGAGAACTTAAAGGAGTAGCAAAGCCAAAAACTGCACAACACGACCAATTCGGGCAGATGACCTCAAAGAGAAATGAAGGTGATTTTTGTGACCCTCACAAAGTCTTTCACCAGCTCGCAATCAAAGAAGGTTCGAAAGTAGTTGATTTAGGCGCAGGTACCGGTGCGTACACGAAACTTTTCGCAAATGCAGTCGGGAGTACTGGTACTGTCTATGCACTCGATGTCCAAAAGGATATTCTACAGCGTCTCAAGCGTGATTTGGATCAAAAGGGCTATACAAACATTACCTATATCTGGGCAAATGTTGAGAAGCCCGAAGGTACAAAAATCGCAAGCAATTCTGTAGACTTTGTGTTCATTTCGAACGTGCTATTTCAAGTTGAGTCTGTTGATTCGGTCCTTACCGAAGTGTATCGCATTCTCAAACCAAAGGGCCGTGTCGCTATCGTTGATTGGTCCGAATCATTTAACGGTATGGGACCATCAGACAAGCAGGTCATCACAAAGGGTGCGATGCTCAGGCATGCACACGAAGCACGGTTTGCGTCAGTCGGCGATTTCGAAACCGGTTCACATCACTACGGTATTTTTGTAGAGAAGCCATTGCTATAATATTTGTATGGATAAAAAGTCTAGCCCATTCCAGATTGTGCTCCTTGCGGTATTCGTGGTACTTGGACTCGCCGGTATCATCATCTTTGCTATGACGAGTGGCGGAGGACAGAGTGAAGATGTCGGCGATGTTTATTTGTGGGGAACATACCCTGAGCGAAGTATTACTACTTTTCTTCACGACTACGGACTCGAAGACAGACGAACGACGACAGTACAGTACACACAAAAAGACCCAAAGACCTTTTATGACGATCTCGCTCAAGCACTCGCTGCAGGACAAGGTCCTGACCTCGTCATCACTGACAACTCGCATATTGAGAAGCTCCAGCAGATGTTCAGCCTCATACCGTTTGACTCATTCCCGGTGAGGACATTCACTGATGCATACATTGACGCCACTGCAGACTCGTTCATAAAAAATATGGGACAAGAGCAGGGAATACGCGCCATCCCAGTGGTGGTAGACCCGATAGTCATGTACTGGAACAGAGATATTTTCAGTCGCTACGCCGTCCCTCAAGCGCCGAAGTATTGGGATGAATTGTTTACCATCGCTGAGACGATGACTGAGCGCAGTGAAAATGGAAACATCATTGTGAGCGGTGTCGCACTCGGTGAGACATCAAACGTGCTCCACTCAAAAGAAATTATCTCGGCGATGATTATGCAAGCTGGAGGTGACATTATTGCGCGTAATCCAGACGATGGCCGTATGGAAGTGAGACTCGCACGGACAGACAAAAACTCACTCTCTCCAGCACAGAGCGCAATGCGTTTCTACACAGAGTTCGCAAACCCGACAAAAAAGCGGTATTCATGGAATAAATCGATGCCTACATCGAAAGAAATGTTTACCAACGGTGACCTCGCGGTCTACATCGGTACAGCAAGCGAGTTGAAGGAAATTTCTGATAAAAACCCAAACCTCAACTTTGATATCGCGCCAATCCCGCAACTCAGAAATAATGGAAGCACTCGCATACTTACCACTGGTTCTATCTATGGACTCGCCATAACAAAGACAGGTAAAAATCCATCAGGAGCATTTGCTATCGCCGGAGCACTCTCATCAGGCAAAGCAGGTGAGCTCTTCGAAAAGGAGCTCGGTGCACCATCAGCACAGCGCGCGCTTCTTGTCCCTGATGCAAGTGACTCGATCACCACAATCATGCGCCAAGAGGCGATACGAATGCGCGTCTGGCCTGACCCAGACCCTGAAAAGACAGAAGACATCCTTTTCAGAATGGTGGAACGTATAACGACCGGTGAAGACCGTATCTCTGAGTCGGTCCAAAGAGCCGATGGAGAGCTCAAGATTTTGGTTCGAGATAGTGGAAAATAGTCATTATTGGTGTGATATACTTATCTATATGAGACGACACGATTCATTGCTCAAAGAAATGAGATTACTCCTTGTATCAGTACCGCTGCTCTTGATGCCTTTCTTTGTGATGGCACAAGGTAAACTTGAGAACCCTCTCCAGTTCAACAGCATCCAAGACTTCCTTAAAGGGCTCCTTGGTGCGGTCATGTATATTGGGCTACCTATTATTGCGCTCGTGATTGTCTATTCTGGTTTTCTATTCATCACCGCTCGTGGTAACAGTGAAAAAATCAAAAGCGCTATCTACAACTTCCAGTGGGTTGTCATCGGTACCGGAGTCTTCCTTGGTGCATGGGCGCTCACCGGTATTATCGCAGGTACTATCAATATGCTCCGTGATAATGTATAGAATATGGAAAACACCGCAGCAGTCGCATCTACATTTCCTGGACTCATAAACTACATTATCGGAGTTATACAGATGGCCATCCCTATACTTGTTGCAGCAGCAATAGTTATCTATTTCTATCATGCGGGAGTTGGTGTCTATAAGTCAGGGCAGGCAGAGGCACGACAAAAGCTCAAGCAAAACCTCCTCTGGGGTGCGGTCATTCTTTTTGTGATGATTAGTGTCTGGGGGCTTGTCTTGTTGCTCGAGAACAGTCTTTTTAGATAATTGCTATGGAAAATATCCTCTCATATCTCTCGCTCCTATTTTCTGGAATCGTAGCGCTCATGTTCGTTATCTTCATTGTCTACTTTCTTGAATATGGCTACGGTGAAGGCGAGGCAGCACGACGAGCTGAGGCAGTGTCGCGCGTGATATGGGCAGCATCTGTCGTACTCACCATCGCTGCTATTTGGGTTGTCATACGAGTTATAATGGCATTTCTCTAGAAGAATTGATTGTCCACAGAGATGTGCTGCTATCCTTGTGTTAAAGCATGGGTACGGTATCGTATAGGTATATTACACATATAGCACATTCATTGATATGAAAAAATTAGCAGCATCTGGTTCACTTGTCATAGCAGCTTCATTCCTTCCATACGTCGCTGGCGCACAGACGCTTCAGCGTATTCTCGTGATGGTAAGTGATGTGATGGGAATGCTTATCCCGATGGCGCTCTCAGCAGACCTCATCGCAATCATCTGGGGATTGGCAAAATTCATCTGGAACTCAGGTAGCCCTGAGACTCGCCAGCAAGGAATGTCTATCATGATTTCTGGTATTGCTGCACTCTTCGTGATGGTCTCTATTTGGGGACTTGTAGCGCTTCTCCAGCGAACTCTTGGAGTATCAAGTGTGACTCGAGTGCCAGCACCTTCAATTTGTGGTCAAGGCGGTTGTGGTACATTCGCTCCAGATCTTCGATAATTTCTCCACAAGCTTCAAAAAGGACTCCGCATGGAGTCCTTTTTCATGTATACTTATCTGATGCCACGAACAGCTGCGGTTGCTCTCTCAACATTACTACTACTTCCTTTTATTGCTTCTGCGCAAGTGCCAGGGCAAGGATTCCTCGACGTCATCATAAACGTATTCATCAATCCTATCGTTGCGCTTATCTTCTCACTTGGCATGCTCGTATTCTTTTGGGGGCTTGTGCAGTTTATGTGGAAGGCGGACAGTGCGACAGCATGGGAGACCGGCGGTAAGCACATCATGTATGGACTCGCCGGGATGCTTATCATGGTTGCGGTGTGGGGAGTTATTGCTATGGTCACCAACACACTCGGCCTCCAGAGAGGCAGAAACGGGTTGTGGGAGTAAATTTGTGTGGGCGGAGGGGGACTTGAACCCCCAATACCTTGCGGTGCCACGTCCTAAGCGTGGTGCGTCTGCCAATTTCGCCATCCGCCCAATATTTTGTTGAACTTGGAACTTGCCTCACACGTATCGAATTGCCAGGCAGGTTGGCCGTCGCCTCTGCCCAATGTCGAGCACTATACGCTAAATAGAGCGTTTTTCCAGTGTATAATATTGCTTATAAGTATGAACAACAAAATTAACCCGTGCCTATGGTACGAGAAAGATTTACCTCAAGTTATTGCGTACTACAAAAAGATTTTCAAGAGTAATTTCAAAGTTGTCTACCTAGGAAAGAAAGAAGGTGGGCCCGAAGGGGGGTATCAGCTTGCTACCGTGAGTATCTTTGGAAAGAAATATGAGATGCTTGCAGCTGGTCCTATGTTTAAGTTTACCGAAGCAATCTCACTCACTATTTACTGCAAGGACCAGAAAGAGGTGGACTACTACTGGAATGCGTTTACGAAGGAAGGTGAGGAAAGTCAGTGCGGTTGGTGTAAGGATAAGTATGGTTTGTCATGGCAAATCACTCCGACAATGCTGTACAAGCTCACTATTGCAAAGAAGTCACCAAAGAGAGAGTACGCAATCAATAAGATGTTTGGGATGAAGAAGATTGTGATTAAGGATTTGGTGGGGTAGTTTGCTTGCCTTCTGCATTATAATAATTTCCAAATGTGTTATAGTTACAAAGTCCTCTAACAGAGGCATTTAATAGCTAACATGCAAAAACATGAAAGCAATTTTGAATGTCCTCGGTGCTAGTTGTACATAATTATTTCAAGAATCTTTTGCCTTTAGCGAAAAAAAGAAAAACTTAAATAGCTAAACTGCAGGGACTGAAGTAATCGTATGCTGATGTGGGCGACGAGGACAAATAAACCCAATAGTGTAGGGAAAATCACATCCATCTTGAAAAAGTCTGTAAATTGCACAGACCTCCAAACCTCATTAATGGAAACAAACCAAATGAGACGGTGTAGATTTGTCTAGCAAATCATTATCTAGAAAGCACTCTGCAATTTAGAGTGCTTTTTTAGCCTAAAATTTTTTACATCGGCAAAGGTGTGTTAAATAAAAATACTATTTAGTATTCTGTCCATAATAAAAACCTATCACAACACCCAGCATGCCTACAAGACCTGAGACTAGATATTTTATTAAATCATTTTTTTCGGTCGTTATCTCAAAAAATAAAGTATAAATAAGCGAAATCAATAGCACAATTGCAAACAATACTAAAAGTCCAATTGCTAAATATCCACGCACTTTTTCTTGTGCCTTAGGCACAGAGTCGTCTGAACCAGATATTTGTCCATTTGTAATATTTACCTCGTTCATTTTTTGAAAATTGAATACTCAAGAGAGCGCACGTTTTTATCATTTAGACTATTTACTCTAAACGATATATACAGACCTTTTCCACCAGCTTCCTTGCCAAACTGAACAAAATCAGTTGTACCATAAGTTGGATTATTTATATTGATTAGCATGAACTTGATTGTATTTTTGTCAGTTGTATTTGCTCTTATGGAAGATTCACTACTATTATCATCTGTTCCAAACTCAAATACAATTGAAATGGTACCGAAAAGTATGCTCGTTACCTCTTTTGTGAGAATTTGTACGGTACCCGCCTCAATAAGCTCGTAAGGACCTGTTTTAACGGTGCTCATATTTACATTATCGCATAGAATAACAAAATTATATAGTAAATGATCATCGTGGTCACAAATAATCATAACCTCAGTCAGGTCATGATTTTTGCGACCCAGCCTCGCGGTTTCGCCTGATGACGAAGCCATTTTATGTGGTCACAACTTACTAAAATTTACTCAGGGGTTACCCATCATAAATCGTAAGTAGTCGCGACCCCAGCTCGCGGTTTTCGCAGAGCTCAAACATCGCTGCGCTTTCACAAAGCTAAAAGACTGGTGCAGACCAGTCTTTTTACGCTTTGTGACCCTACCGGGAATCGAACCCGGATTAACGCCTTGAAAAGGCGCTGTCCTAACCATTAGACGATAGGGCCATTATTCTCTCTGACCTACCGTGGAATCGGTCACATGTATTTTCTTGAGAGAAAATCATGCGACCCCACCTCGCCTTGTCAGGCTCCGGTCTTGCGCTTTGGTCCCACCAAAGCTCACCCGTTTAACGCTCTTGAAAAGCGCTGCCTAACCATTAGACGATTGGTCAGTTGCGGTACTGTAGCATCTTCAGGCTATTTTTCAACGCTGGGGGGCGACTACATGTGTGTTGACGAGGTAGCGTTCATGGATGATGTAGGCAGATATTGCGATGATGAGCGCACAGACAAAGAGCGCCATTGCAGAGGAGCTGTACTCAGTCATGACACCGATGCCAAAGGCTCCGATGGTGCGAGTACCCTGTGTGAGGAAGGCCTGTATGCTACTCACGCGCCCACGCATCATTTCTGGGGCTAGGAGCTGTATTTGGGTCTGAAGCGTAGCATTTTGCAGTATTTGTCCAAAGCCCACCACAGCGAGGAAAATAAGGGCTACGTGATAGTTTGTGGTAAACGCAAAGAGTGTAAGCGCTCCTGCGAAGATAAGTGGTCCCCAGAGGAGTCGTTTCGTAGAGTTGGTGTGCATGTATGCTGATGCGACCCAGAGGCCACTGACGACGGCTCCAATCCCGATTGCGGTGTAGAGCGTACTCAAGCCCGTCGCATCTAGAAAGAGTGTGTCCTTTGCTATGACTGGCAAGATGGTCATATAGCACCAACCAAAGATACCAAATATCCCAAACTGTAGGAGACACCCGAGGAGTCGTGCCTCGCCGTAGACATACTTAAAGCTTTCGATGAGTGCAGTGAGTGGTGGTTCTTTCTCAAGTGTTTCCGGTGGGAAGTGAACTTTGTGTAGAATAAAAACTAAAGGAAGGAAGGAGAGTGCATTTGCGATGTAGGCAAGACCTGGATTTCCCATTGCTATGGTAATACCTGCAAACATTGGCCCGACAATACGCGCGATATTAAAGACAGTTGAGCCGAGTGACATCGCCGAACGAATAAGCTCACGAGGTACAAGGAGCGGCGCGAGCAGTGTACGCGCAGGCTGGTTTATGGCATCTGCAATACCAAAGAGTAGTGCACAGACTGCAAGAATATGGACAGTGAGTAGACCGAATACAAGCAATAACCCAGTCAAGCCAGCAATAATGAATTGCGCGAGTTGGGTGTATTTCAAGACCTTCTTTCTATCAAATGAATCGAGCATAACACCGCCAGCAAACACGAAAAAGAGCGATGGTACGGTCTGGAGTGCATCTATGGCACCGACCCATACCGCTGAGCCTGTCATTTCGTAGACGATGAATCCTTGCACGACTCGCTGCATCCAGGTGCCGATATCAGAGACAGCTTTAGCTCCAAAAAAAAGTCTGAATTGGTGATTGCTCAATGCTGGGAAAGTCTGTTCAATTTTGAGCCACATTGTCTGCGAATATAGCATATTTTAATGAACCAAGTAGTGAAAGTGCTATACTCGTGTACATGAGACTTACAGAGGTGAGCAAACTTCAGGAGAAAAAATTTAGGAAGGAGTACGGACTTTATGTAATTCAAGGAGAAAAGTCAGTTGATGAGGCATTGCAGGCAGGCATTGTTGTCGAACTATTTTGCACTGAGGAGCTCTATGGTAAGTATAAGAAAGTGCATCCTGCGGTCACTGTAGCATCTGAAAAAGCCATTAGAGATGCAGGAACGCAGACAACATCAGACGGTGTCATAGCGCTCGCGCGATGTTCATACGAACCACTTTCTCCGCATGATATCGAAGAGCTTACATCAATTACGAAAGAAGATACGGTGCTCGTGCTTGATGGTGTAAACGATCCAGGTAATCTGGGCACGATTATCCGGACTGCAGACTGGTTCGGTGTCACACATATTGTCTGTTCGATAGGTACTGTAGATAGATATAACCCGAAAGTTATCTCGGCAACAATGGGTTCATTCCTGCGCGTCTCTGTGCACTATCTCGCGCTCAAGGATTTCTTTGAATCAGCCAAAAAACACAACCCAGTCGTACTCGGCGCAACACTTGAAGGATCAAATGTGAATGAGCTCGAGTGCAATGCGCCGTGCATACTGGTAATGGGTAGCGAATCACACGGACTAAGCGATGAGACTTATGCGTACATAACAAAAGAAGTCACCATACCTAAAAAGGGAGGTGCAGAGTCTTTGAATGTAGCTGTTGCCACTGCGATAATACTCAGCAGAATAAGCAGTTAAGGGAGGGCGTACTATTGAAGCTTTGTCTGCTTTATGGTACAAATCCCCTCACGTGCGAGCTTTAGGTCAGTAATTGAGAACCACATATTCTCTACTACTTGGCAAATGCGAAGCATATAGTTCATTGCGCGCTGGCTCAGCAACAGAGCAACCAGTTTACTCTGCCTGGCGCGGTCAAGGTCCATTGTTCCTAGAAAAATCATGCGCGCTTAGCTCAGCTGGTAGAGCACTTCCTTGACGTGGATGGGGTCGGGGGTTCAAGTCCCTCAGCGCGCACCAGTGCGTAGCACTGAATATCCGCCATGCTCAGTAACAGAGCAAAGGCAGATGAGTATCGTTGTTCCAAATATATCCGCTTGGGCTCAGTAACAGACCAAGGCAGATGCAAGTGTTATTGTTCTTAGTGAATCAAATATATCCGCCTGTAGCTCAGTTGGTAGAGCAGTCGCCTCTTAAGCGATTGGTCGAAGGTTCGAATCCTTCCGGGCGGACAAGAAATCATAAGACGTATGAGAAGCATACGTCTTTTTGATTTCTCCGTCCGGAAGGATTCGAACGGCGCAAGGCTGTGGAGCCAGTTGTACTCAACTGAAGCCGCGCCGCGTCCAGCAACACTTAGTTGTAATCAACTTAGTGATTGCGGGACGAATCCAATGGCGAGACGAGAGTTGTGACAACCGACACCTAGTTGTAGTCAA
>CAZGUV010000019.1:13557-14997 GCA_964528735.1 uncultured Candidatus Saccharibacteria bacterium
GATTGTCGCGCCGAATCTGCACCATGAGCTGAGGCATACTGAGAACGTCTATCTCAGAACTACTGTCCATAATAATCTCTTTGTAAGATTTCGAACTATGGTACGATATAGTACATACATGCAGTACACGATTGTTAAGAGTACATGGAAGGACGCGGTTGATCTTCTCCATCTTCATCGCTCAATTGCAAAAGAGACAAACAATCTAGCTGTTTCAAAGACAGATAAGTCTCCCTCTACAGTCCTCACGTTTGCAAAGGCATATTTGCACCGAAAGCGGATGCATACCTTTGTCGCTAAAGAGGGTGTGACTATCATCGGCTACATTACTATTGTCACTGGTAAGTTTAAGAAGGTAGAACAAAACGCCTATATTGTAATGGCGGTGCTCGATTCGCATCGTGGAAAGGGGATTGGCACAGCGCTCTTGAACAAAGCAGAGGAGTTTGCACGAAGCCACAAGATGCATCGTATGGAGCTCGAAGTCTTTGAATCAAACACAGGCGCAATACGGCTGTACGAAAAAAATGGCTATATACATGAGGGTAGACGTCGAGAAGCTGTGCAGACACCACATGGTTACGAAGACATTCTCTGGATGGGCAAAATCATATAAATAGCATAGATGCGATTGAAAAGGTGTTTTTCCACATTTTAATCACCTGATTGTGCAATAATATATCATCCATGATATATTCGTATCAGAAGTCGCCATCCCCAGATGGAGACGTAAAACGCCCGTGATATCGGGCACAACGTTCTTTCCCTCACGACTGAGGGAGCCACCTTTAAGCTTCATTCGAAAAAGCTTAAGGTATATCTGTCACACAACCGGCGTCGACAGAAGGAACGAATCAACTCTAGTAGCTGGGGACGAGTTGATTTTTTCTTGCACTGCGCTCTAATTATCTCTCATGAATATTGTTGAACACAAATCTCTCAAAGAATTGACTACATTCGGCATTGGAGGAAATGCTCGATACTATATCGCATGTGAAGACGAGTCAGACATACTTGATGCATTGCGATTTTGTCATGACTCGCAGCTTCCATACACGATTCTCGCGGGAGGAAGTAATGTACTCATCGCTGATTCAGGCTATGCGGGATGCATCATCCATGTGCAAACCAAGAAAAGTGTTCGCATGGGTAAGACCCTGACGATAGATGCGGGAGTTGTGCTCCTTGATTCAATACAACGTTCACACGAGTATGCCCTTGGCGGGTGGGAAAAGCTTGCAGGTATACCAGGAAGTATAGGCGGCGCTATACGAGGGAATGTGGGCGCGTTTGGAAGTGAAATAAAAGAGTTTTGCACATCAGTGCGTGCATTGCACAGTCAGACACTTGATGTGCGAGTGTATGCAAACGAAGAATGTGAGTTCTCGTATCGAAGCTCGTATTTCAAAGAGAATCCTGAATGGGTAATACTATCGGCAA
>CAZGUV010000019.1:15007-17251 GCA_964528735.1 uncultured Candidatus Saccharibacteria bacterium
GTTCACATTGCAGAATCTTGATACAGAAACAGGAACCAAGTCAGCACAAGAAACTATAGCGGAGCGTGAACGTCGACACCTCCAAAACATTCCTTGCGCCGGTTCGTACTTTATGAACCCAGTCGCGCCACAATGGGTGCAGGACGAGTTTAGACGTGAGCGAAATGTCGAACCTCGTGAAAGTCGTGTCCCTGCGGGGTGGCTTATTGAGAAAGTAGGCATGAAAGGATGTACCGTTGGTGGTGCATCCTCGAGCTCGATGCATGCAAACTATCTTATCAACAATGGCAATGCTTCAGCAGAGGATGTTCGTGCAGTCGCGCGCGCAATCCAGGACAAAGTGCAAAACACCTACCTTACCTACTTACACGAAGAGCCATCACTCATCGGATTTTAACAGATGGGTGTGTAGGGTGCTTTTTAATGATGGTATACTGTTTCCATGAAAGAACAGTTGCACGTCGCAATACTTCGTGGTGGTAGTTCGACCGAGTACGATATTTCACTCAAAAGTGGTCACGCAGTACAAATGGCACTTGAAGGTGTGCATGACGCGCATGATGTGTTTATAGATAAGCGAGGACGCTGGCATAGGCGCGGTGTCGAAGTTACGCCAGAAAAGGCGCTCCAGGGCATTTCAGTTGTTTTCAATGCGATGCATGGTACTTATGGGGAAGATGGTACCGTACAAAAAATACTTACATCTCTCGGTGTACCTTATACCGGAGCAGATTCGTTTGCCTCAGCTATAGCTCTCGATAGAGCGCGAGCGAAGGAAGCACTAAAAAAGATACCAAACACACGGATGCCACAACATCACGTTGTGTCGCACTACGAAGGAATGCATTATGGTGAAAAGTCTCATGAAATATTTTCATATTTTGGACCACCGTATATTGTGAAAGCACTCCATGGGGGTACACATGAGCATGTCCGCATTGCCAAAACACTCCACGACCTCCCGAAGGCAATTCACCATGTCGCGAAGGCAACGCATGACGACGTAATTGTTGAGCAATTTGAGAAAGGCAAACATATCTCGTGCCATGTCATTTCTGGTTTTAGAAATAAGGAGCGGTATACAACGATACCTTCTGAGGTAACATTTAACGATGGTTTACATGTAAGCGCTTACGCGCCAGCAGACGTGAGTGCGTCAATGAAAAAGCGAATTGAAGAGGCCTCAGAGTACATTCATGCCACACTCGAACTCGGACATGTTTCTGAGTCACATTTTATTGCAACCGATCGCTCGCTCTTCTTCCTTAGTGTAGACACATCTCCAATCCTTACCACCGCGAGCCCGCTTCTCGTATCTCTTGAGGCTGTAGGCTCATCGCTCAAAGAATATTGTGAGCATCTCGTAGAGACAGCACGCCACACTCGAAGATATGAGTAATGATTGGCAGAATGATGGTGTATATCTCAAAAAGGTTTTTACAAGCAAAGATTTTGAT
Organism: uncultured Candidatus Saccharibacteria bacterium; assembly: GCA_964528735.1. GTDB lineage: Bacteria > Patescibacteriota > Minisyncoccia > Phycocordibacterales > UBA2100 > CAYNND01. Next base: position 16,465 of record CAZGUV010000019.1, read on the forward strand.
TCTGCCTTTAAATGCGCAGAACAGGTAGTGCAGGTAGCCCGTGAAATGGACCACCACCCTGAAATACGGATCTCGTGGGGGAAGTGCGAAATACTCTTGACGAGCCATGATGCACAGGGTGTTACTGAGAGGGACTTTCTTTTATCAAAAAAGATTGATAGTATACTCACCGACGTTTAAAAGCGTCTGATTGAGCCCATAGCTCAGCTGGCAAGGAGAGGATAGACACCTCATTTGCCAAGCGGTGCAGTTACTTTGTTCACCGTAGAAACGCCCATAGATATATTGGGCCCATAGCTCAGCTGGTAGAGCACCTCATTTGCAATGAGGGGGTCTGGAGTTCGAATCTCCATGGGTCCACATAGTAAAAAATCCTCCACTTCTGGAGGATTTTTACTTATGTGGAAGCCGCAGGTATATGCGAGTTTCTGTAATCAGAAGGCGAGTATGCCGAGGCGGGGTCGCGAGATTTTCTCGTCAGGAAAAATACTTGTGACCACAAGAGCTATGCAACATTCAAATATGTTACTATTTCATGAATGAAGAAAATCTTTGTCTCTGGGTCAGTCGCATTTGATACATTGATGACCACAACACTATCTTTGCGCGGCATGACATTTCCTGAACACGAAATCGCTACTCATAGCATACTTTCTGATACGCTTTTCAAAAACGATGGAGGCACTGGCGCAAACATTTCATACAATCTCTCCCTGCTCGGTTGTACGCCAACGCTTATTAGTTCAGTTGGTTCAGACGCTGAGGCATACATTGAACGGCTCAGGCA
>CAZGUV010000020.1:0-15690 GCA_964528735.1 uncultured Candidatus Saccharibacteria bacterium
GCGGGACCCGAGACAGCAGTCATGGGTGCGAGGCGGGCCTGCGACCGAGGTGAGCGACGGCGAGCCAAGAGTTGTAGGCGATTCCTGCGTGCACGAAGTTCGTTACATGGTGCTTGAAAACTCTCTGAAGGTTTTACGGACATGCTCCAGCATGTCCTCACTCGAAAGGTCCTGAAACTACAATACAAAAATGAACGAAAAAAACATCGCTTCAATATACTCCCACTACCACATCCCGCTGATTATTCAGCACCACCAGCTCCGTGTTGCTGCTGTTGCGAAGATGGTCGCAGACGCGCACCCAGGGAAGTGCGACAGTGATGTTGTGACACAAGTGGGGCTTCTCCATGACATGGGCAATATCATCAAGGTGCAATTCGATACATTTCCAGAAACATGGGAGCCAGAAGGTGTTGAGTATTGGAAGCGAGTTCAAGCTGACCTTATTGCACGCTACGGAGCAAACGAGCACCATGCGACAGTCGCAATTGCAAAAGAAATTGGCGTGAGTGAAGCAGTGCTTCATTGTATCGACATGATTGATTTCTCTCATGTTGAGCACGTAGCTCATTCGGGAACTCTTGAAGAAAAAATCGGGATCTATGCAGATAATCGTGTCGGTCCGTTTGGTGTGTTCTCGCTCAATGACCGGCTTGCTGAAGCAAAGAGTCGGTACATGAAGAGAACCGACAGGCCATTTGATAATGAGCGACATGAACTCATCATCACCCGTACACATGAGATTGAGCATGAACTTTTTAAGGGTAGCACTCTCGCACCAGAAGACATCACTGATGCACATATCGCGCCTCTCCTCGAGAAGCTCTCGTGTTACACTTTTGCCTGAATGGAAACTATAGGAGACATATATAAACGTTTCTCAATACCTCCTCAGCTCCAACTTCATCAGTTGCGAGTTGGTTCTGTGGGGAAGATAGTCTCAGACGCGCTCGGTGCCGATACTCATACAGTCGTTTCAGCGTGCCTCTTGCATGACATGGGCAACATCATCAAGTTTCGCCTCGACCGGTTTCCTGAATTCCTTGAGCCTGAAGGACTTGAGTACTGGAAGAAAGTTCAAGATGAGTACAAGAAGAAGTATGGCACTGACGAGCATGTCGCGACGCTCATGATTTGCGATGAGCTCGGAGTGTCTGATGCCGTGCTTGCGTGCATACGCGCAGTAGGCATGACGAAAGCACACCACAATCTTTCTGAAGGAACCCGCGAAGAGCAGATTACAAATTATGCAGATCTGCGAGTCGGTCCGCGAGGTATCATCTCTATTACGGAACGTATTGCAGATGGAAAAGCGCGATATGGGAACACACACGATGGCATCACGTTTACTGAGGTCGGATTTCGTGCGATTGCAAAGGAAATTGAGCGTCTTCAAGTTGCTCTAACTACGTCTACATTCAAGCCAGCGCTTATTTCAGAGCATCAGGTCGCTGGGCTCGCAGAGGAGCTAAAAACATTTATACTGCAGAGGTGAAGCACGCACATTGCATACGCGTTTCAAAAAAGGCGCTTCTCCATAATGTCCGTCTCTATGAGCGTGTCACAAAACTGCCTATCGCTCCGGTCCTCAAGAGTAATGCCTATGGGCACGGGCTTCGTGAGGTAGCCTCAGTACTCAACATACAACGCATTCCTTTTTTTGTACTCAATTCAGTAGATGAGGTGCACACCGTTCGTCGCGCTGGTGTGCGCAAAGATGCACTGGTGATTGGCTATACACCACCTGCAGTGATGATGGGCTCGACTGACGCGCAGGTTATCTATACAGTGCACAGTCTCGCGAGTGCTCGCGCGCTCATGCGTACAAAGCGGCGCATTCGAGTACATATAAAATTGGACACTGGTATGTCACGCCAAGGAGTGTCACAAAGTGATTTTGAAGCAGTGCTCTCGCTTCTTATAAAAAATAGACGTATACACATAGAAGGTCTCTGCTCTCATTTTGCAGATGCTGATGGCAACTCGGTAGCGCTCACGAAAATGCAGATGACATGCTGGGAGCAGGGTGTGCGTACCTTTCAGAGATATGCACCGCGTGCGCCTTGGCTTCACATCAGTGCAACCTCTGGAAGCTATTACGCTTCAGAGTGCACACAGACGGTTGCGCGTCTTGGTGTTGGGCTTTACGGATTTGATGTGTCGCACGGTCATTACACAGCGCAGCCGGCGCTCGAGCTCACTTCAATACTCTGCAACATAAAAAAAATATCAAAAGGTACGCGTGTCGGGTATAACGGCACCTACACTGCAGATAGGACTATGACAATCGCGACAATACCACTCGGTTATTTTGAAGGTATCGATAGACGACTGTCTAATAAAGGATGGGTATCAATCCGCGGGGTTGCGTGTCCTATCATCGGACGAGTGAGTATGAACATTACGACTGTTGATGTGAGTCGTATACCGCAGCCAAAAGAGGGAGAGCGGGTCTGTGTGATAGCGATGAGTCATACAGAAAAAAATTCAGTCCGAGCGATTGCCGAGATGTGCAACACTATTGCGTACGAAGTCATTGTGCACCTGAATGAATCTATTCCTCGGACGATTGTGTAGCATCCGTGCATGAAAAAAGACGGCACATCCGCCGTCTTTTTTTCTTTACTTCCAATTTGATTTTGAAAACCTCCGGAGAATTCATCGTTGTTTTAAGAGGGTACGTTACCTCTATGAATTCTGAGCGAGGAATGGATGTGTTCCTGCTATGCCGAATAATTTTTTGTCATTCTCCTCTTTGGTGAGGGATAGTCCCAAGCGTTGACAATGGCATTTGTTGTAATTATTGGATTTAAGGTCAATTATTTACGTGCGAGACCAACGCAGCCAACAATAAGAACAAGTCGCGTGGAAGTGAGTTTAAGGTCGATTGTTTACGTGCCTGACCACGGCAGTCACATTCCAGCTGACATATGCCCCAAAGTACAGGACGTGATATTGGCATCTCAATTAAATGAAGATGTCGGTACGCCTCTACCTAGGACTATGACTACTGTACACCTCTGTTTTGAGGTTGTCACGTTGCTTCGTGGATGCGCTGTGTGGACAACGTCTCCTGTTGCGGTAAGTCAGGGGAGGAGTATCATATATTTTCATGGGAAATACCGTACAAGACACACTCGCAGCAGCACAACACCAATTCGTTGCATGGTGCTTGCCTGGAGAGGCGACTGAAGTAATTGCTCAGGCAACTCAGACGTTCAATATATTTAGCCAGTATGTCATCGCGCTCTTGACCATCGTCATGCTTGTCGTGACTTGTGTGACACTCTACACAACGCTACTTTCATTCAAGTATAAAGAAACAACAAAGCATGATTGGCTGGTGTTAGTGAGTGCGCTCGGCGTAACATTGACGATGGTGTACTTCTGGGACTTTATGCGCGCACTGCATTCAGTGCTTGCACCTTCGCCATCAGTACTCTTTGTGCTTTTGTGGGGTGTACTTATTGGAAACTGTATTTTTGTTGGCTGGCATCTTGCACAATCAGTCTCAAAACTTCTTTCATTGGCGCGACGACACGGGCGTATGGTACTTCACCGCATTGGTGAGTGGAGGCGCACAACAAAATAATTTTTTGCGCTACATACAGCGGACCGTATAAAACATGAGAGGCTCAGCGCGTGGCTGGACCATCCCAGGGAGTGAGATACTTTCACTCATGTAGATGAGGCTGAGTGCTTTCACGCGATCATACGGATGCGATGTATTCCATCGCTTACACATATAGCGAAGGGCTGGTTCTTTGTACATGTCGTGTGAAAAATCAATCTCGCGGAGGAATCGCCATTGGTGTGAATTGAGTGACAGTTCGGGGATGCGTGCTGGTCGTGAAAAATCTACCGGGGCACCATCGCGGAGTAAATCGATAACTTCTTTGTTTTCTTTTTCTCCGGCAAGAATATTCCATCCACGTACATCAAGAGGAGGTGCAAATATGTTCCAGAACTCATCAATGCGAAGTACTTGTGCGGGGATGAGTAGTGGTTGTGGAAGTGACACAAAAGCACTCATGCGTGGCGTACCCGATACTTGGTACACAAAGATATATATAATATATGGAATTGCGCACGCGTACGTAATGAGGTGGAGTATATTTTTTCGTGAAAATTCAGTGCGGGGAATATGCGCGCGGGGTATTCGCGCGAAGACGACAGAAGGGATAAACGCACAAAGCACCGCGATACTCATCAAGCTAAAGTGACCAACCCTGAGGGAGAGACCCAGTCCAATATGCATCAATACAAGCAGCGTGACGACCGTCATGCGTACCTGCAGTGTTTTCCAAGGGAAAAATATAAGTAGTGGGGTACAGACCTGCAAGTAGGTGATGAAGTGCGCAAGCCATACCAAAAATGTGGGGTATTGGACGAGAATTGTACCCAGCAATTTTGGGTAGTAATGCCCTGACAATGCATAGTAGATTGCATTACCCGTTTCCCACTCATGTCCAGTCTTAAATTGTGATGCGAAAAAGTAAAATAATGCTATCTGTATAAGGAGCGCCATGGTCCATCCGTTGTGTATCTGCGCAGGACCTTCATACCTTTTGAGGTACGCATCGACAGACCACACAGCGCCAGTCGGGAGAAAGAGTAGTGTAAACAAAACGACGCGCCCCCACACATCACCTCCTTGGGTGATGAGGGGATTTGCGTGGTGAAGAGATATCATGAGAAACCAGAATACAAACTGTGTGTACCGAGTCTTGTACCCAACCACATACGCAACTCCAATCGCAATATGCATGCAAAATACGATATATATCCATCCTGGAGCACCACCAAAAAAAGTGTGTACTGACCATGCGAGATTGCCATTCCAGAACGTAGAGGTCAGGTAGGTGGGGAACATGCTCCAATTCCCATAATGCTCGGGGATTGTGGTGAAGCGCAAAAGGAGGTCGTAGAGAAAGAGGGTCCCTATGGTGATGCGCATGAGGGCAAGTGCACGAACATCAATAGAAAAGAACTGTGTAGAAAATGCTGACAGCTTCGCATGAATAGCGCGTGACATACCGCATCATACCAAGCCCAATAGCCCTGTGATACACTGTCGCAATGGTAGATGTGCACGAACAATTCAAGGGCAAGAAAATTACACTCATGGGTTTAGGTGTGCTCGGGAGGTCAGTCGGAGATGCGGTATATCTTGCAGAGTGCGGGGCAGAAGTGACGGTGACTGACATGAAATCAGAACAACAGCTCCACGAGTCACTCCAGAAACTTAAAGCATACCCAAATGTTCGATATGCACTTGGTGGGCACAACACTGAAGACTTTATTCGCGCGGACATGATTATCAAAGCAGCGGGAGTTCCGCTCAATTCTCCTTACATTGATGCAGCGATAGAGGCGGGCGTGAAAATTTATATGTCGACTGCGCTTGCAGCGCGCGAGGCACAAAAGGCAGGGGCGATTGTGGTTGGAGTCACCGGAACACGTGGCAAGAGTACGACAACGCACATGATTTACCATGTGCTCCATCAAATGGGCAAACGCGCACACCTTGGTGGAAATGTGCGAGGTATTTCGACGCTCGCGTTACTTCCTCATATACAAAATGGCGACGTGCTCGTTCTTGAGCTCGACTCGTGGCAGCTGCAAGGTTTTGGAGATTTACGCATGAGCCCTGACATTGCGGTGTTCACCAACTTGATGCTCGATCACCAAAACTACTATCCGACCATGGAAGAGTATTTTGAAGATAAGGCGTGCATCTTCCGTTTTCAAAAAGAAGGAAATGTGCTCATTGCAGGCAAGGATATTGTAAAAAAAATTACTGCGTCACATCCTCCAATTCTCCCGGTCGTTCCTCACCCACTCCCAGACGAACTCCGTCTTTCGGTTATTGGCGAGCACAATAGAGAAAATGCATCGCTCGCGCGTTCTGCACTTCACGCGCTCCATATTTCATACGAGAAAATCGACGAGCACCTCAGCACCTTCGACGCTGTCGATGGACGATTGCAGTATCTAGAGGAAAAGCGTGGTGTGAAAATATACAATGACAACAACGCAACCACACCTGAGGCAACAATGGCTGCGCTCAAGGCACTCCATGCACACATGGGACGCATCATTCTTATCGCTGGTGGTTCAGATAAAGGACTCCCATTTCATGAACTCACCGAAATGATACTCACGTATTGTAAGGCAGTGGTGCTGCTCCATGGAACTGGTACTGATCACATGAAGAAAGCACTGACCGATGCTCCAGTTGCGGACTCTCTTGAAGACGGTGTAAATCTTGCGTTCCAGAAAGCTGAACGGGGAGACATCATACTTTTTTCTCCTGCGTGCGCATCGTTTGGAATGTTTAGTAATGAGTACGAGCGAAATGACCAGTTCATAAAACTTATCAATGCACGACCAAACTAGCACATCTCGAAAAAGATTTTTCTTTGTGGGTATCGGGGGTATTGGTATGTCCGCGCTCGCGCAATACCTACACGCCCAAGGTCATAGTGTCATAGGGTCAGATAGGGATGAGTCTCCGACCGTAGAATTGCTTCGTAGTAAGGGCATCAGTGTTTCTATCGGGCACGCCCTGCTTGCTGATGTCTATGACACTGTAGTCTACAGTGATGCAATTCCAGAGTCAGCACCAGAGCGTGTAAGCGCAACACATACACACATCCCTCAAGTTTCATATTTTGAGCTTCTTGGCGAGGTGAGTACATCACAGAGGACTATCGCTGTGGCTGGTACTCATGGTAAGACAACGACCACAGGTATGCTCACGCGCATCCTTGTTGATGCTGCAAAAAAGCCTTCAGCAATAATCGGTTCTATAGTACGAGATTTCGGTTCAAACTGTGTCTTAGGTGATGGTTCTATCTTTGTGGTTGAGGCATGTGAATACAAGAATCATCTCCTGCATTTCAATCCTCAGATTTTAGTTATTACGAATCTTGAACTCGACCACACTGACTTTTTCAAAGATCTTGCGACGTTACAGAATACTTTTGCGTCTGCGATTAAACGCATACAGCCAGGAGGCACGCTAGTCACGAATCCAAAGCATCCGAACATCGCACCGCTCCTTGAAGGCACCTCAGTAAATGTCGTTGACTACACCACAGAGCATGTGGGGCAGCTCCAGCATATTGGTGATTTCAATCGAGAGAATGCACAAGCAGCTCGCGCAGCAGCTCGTGTCGCTTTTCCTGAGATTGAAGACTCCGTTGCTGAGCGAGCACTCTATGACTTCAAAGGTTCGTGGCGCCGGTTTGAATACAAAGGGGAAACGGCACAAGGCGCAACCGTGTATGATGATTACGCGCATCACCCAACTGCAGTAGAAAAAACTATCATCGCCACACAGGAGCGTTTTCCGCAGACCAGAGTAGTTGTTGCTTTTCATCCGCACCTCTATAGTCGTACCAAGCACTTTCGTGACGGGTTTGTGGATGCGCTGTCACATGCAGATGAGGTTATCATTGCGCCGATTTATGCAGCTCGAGAAGCGCATGACCCTTCGATTTCGCACGAGATACTTGCGGCATTGATTGAAAAAAAGGGAGTTCGTGCACGCCCTGCGCAGTCACTCGCTGAAGTTCGAGACATGTTGAGTGTCTACGATGCGTCAGTGACCATTGTCACCATGGGAGCAGGAGATATATACAAGGTCGCAGATGAGTTGGTGGTATGAAGTCCTTTGCAATCCATCAGTCACTCTCGGTAGCTGTCTCAGAAGTTGCAGACGGAAACATGGATTTTCGTTTTTCTGAACAACACGTTGTTGCACATCATCGGTCAGCATTTCTTGCAAAGTGTGGGATCGATGTTCGCTCATGTGTCGCGATGTCAGTGCTACATACAGATGAGATACATATTGTAGATGTTTCTGATGTGGGGAACGGAATGCTCGATATCGAATCAGCACTGACTGTTGATGCGCTCATCACGAGGGAAAAAAATAGAGGACTTTTTCTTTTAACTGCCGACTGCATGCCTTGTGTACTTTTTGATCCTGTACATGATGTACTCGCACTTATCCATCTGGGGTGGAGAGGGGTTGCGCTTCGTCTGACCGAAAAAGTGCTCAAGCGTATGTCAGAATTGTACGGAACACATGCAGGCGATGTGCTTGTATGGGTCGGTCCGCATATTGCAAAAGATTCATACGTCGTTGCGCTTCCTGAACAACAGCGTGACCCGATGTGGGATGGCTATATTGTGCCGACAGAGGGTGGTTCTACAGTCGACATATATGGATGCCTGAAAGCGCAACTCATCGCCTCAGCAGTGCAAGCGTCGTCGGTGCACACCTCAGGTATTGATACTGCCACGTCAGAGAACTTTTTTTCGTACTACCGCATGAAACGAACCAGCGAACAAGAAGGACGGTTTGCGACAGTGGTGTCTATGCGCTAGCTATATTTCTGCATTCTGGCTCTACGTTGATGAGCTCGCGCGCACGTTGAACGAATACATCCGTGAGACGGGTCGCATATAGAGTACAGCTCGGTGTGTGAGAGAGCAGTGTCGAGAGTTTTTCATGAGTCTCTAGGTACGAACGGGTGAGGGCACCGATACAATCCTCTTCACAGATAAGCGCGGTGTGGGGAGACATATACTGAGCGATTTCATTTTTTATATGTCCATAATGAGTACAACCGAGGATAACTGTATCTGCGTGGTGTGCAATGACGGGCGCGCAGTAGGTATTGAGCGCAGACTTAATCTCATCAGTCGATTTTCCTGATTCGATAAGCGGGACAAGATCGGGGCACGCCACCTCAAGTATGTGCGCATGAGGGAGGCGTTTCTGAAGTTCTCGAGTGTAGGCATGTGATTCAACTGTTGCCTGTGTTGCCATCACCGCTATCCGCCCGGTCATGCTTGTTTCAGTAGCACGCTCAACAAGGGGAGCGATGATTCCAAGGACGCGAAATGGATTATCCCGAGGAGCGAGTTCTTGCTGAATACGTCTCAGTGCTTCAGCAGAGGCTGTGTTACATGCAATGATAATGAGCTCGCATCCTTCCGATTTTAAAAACTGCACTGCCTCACGAGTAAAAGTATAAATGTCCTCTTGACTGCGTGGTCCATAAGGGGCTCGTGCAGTATCGCCAAGGTAGACATACGAGTACTGGGGGAGTTCAGCGCGGATTGAGGCAAGCGTTGTGAGCCCACCAATGCCTGAATCGAAAATGCCGATGCGTCCCGTCTGAGTCATTGCATCAGTATACACAGAGACTCGTATAAGCGCCCAGGGGTGGTTATCCGTGCATTTCTCAGTTTGTACGGAGCATTCATTCGGTATACTTGTGGTAATGATTCGCACGAGCCATGTCTGCGTCCCTAAACTTGCTGGAGCGTTCGTGGCACTTCTGTATGTGCTCTGGGCATTTTCAACTCCGTCGAGTCCGCACTTTATTGATACAGTGAATCTTATTTTTCATGAAGCAGGGCACACGCTCGTTCCTTTTCTGGGAGAGTTAGTTCAAGCGAGTGCGGGCTCGATTTTTCAAGTACTCATCCCTATTGTTTGCGCAGTCGCATTTATGCGCAAACATGACAGTTATTCGGTGGGTCTCATGTTGATGTGGGCAGGCCAGAGTATGGGAGGTGTGGCTCACTACGCAGGTGACGCGATAAATATGCAGCTCGAACTTCTCGGAGGGGAGGCAACAATTCACGACTGGAGGTTTATCCTTGAATCACTCGATGCACTGACGTGGACGTACCATGTTTCGTATGCAATATATGGATGCGCGCTCCTCTTCATAATATATGGGGCCGCACTTTCAATCCGCGACTCGATAACTGTCTGTGAGACGGTTGATGTTGTATAATTGATAGATGGGAACATTCTCTGTTGTAGCGACACCAATTGGTAATCTTGAAGATATTACCCTCCGCGCACTCCGCAAACTCAAAGAGTGCGATGTTGTTTTTTGTGAAGACACTCGCGTCGCGCGCACGCTGCTTACAAAATACGAAATAGAAAAGCCTCTGTTGCGTCTCGATGGTCATACCGAAGTAGCTCGTGCGCGTGACTTGCTTACGCTCCTTGAGGAGGGTAAGCACGCAGTATTTGTGAGTGATGCAGGAACTCCAGGAATCTCTGATCCTGGTTCTCGCATAGTTGCAATCGTCCGTGAAGAACTTCCCGAGGTAAAAATTGAAACAATACCAGGACCATCTGCACTCGCTGCACTCATTGCGATAGCGGGTATACCACTCGAAACATTTACCTTTTACGGATTTCTTCCGCACAAAAAAGGGAGACAGACACTCACGAAAAAAATCTGTGCATCTGACGATGCGGCGATACTATACGAATCACCTCATCGAATCATGAAATTGCTCGATGCGCTTAATGAAGAGGTGCCGGAGAGGACTATTGTTGTCGGGCGGGAACTTACCAAATTGTTTGAAGAGGTTCGTGTGGGGACAGTCGCTGAGGTACGAGCATATTTCCAGAAGAAGCAGCCGCGTGGAGAGTTTGTTGTTATTGTTGGTTCTCGGTAGAGGCCCATTTCAATTCGTGGGCTCCTGTATTACTATAGGGAGATGGTAAATCATACATCAATCCTCATCATCAGTGTCCTCATTGTCATCATCCCACAACTTGGTTTTCCCAATACATGGCAGAGAAACATAATCTCAGGTCTTGCAGTGCTCATCATCGTTCTCATGATTCGCGCAATGAGAAGTGAAGGAAATGTCCCATCAGGCGCAGGAGATACGTACGTCGAATCACCGCGGGCAGAATCATCACATACACACAATGAAAACAACAGCTAAAATTGTCATCGTTGGGGCGTTGTGTGCCGTTGCAACAGGTGTTGCGGCGTTTACCTATTTGCCTGATATTCAGTTGAGACAAATCGTCTACACAAATAAAGACAAAGCAGAAGCAGAGGCAGTGGTCAAAAAAGAACCTGAAAAGCCAAAAGAAGTGATGAAGCGCATTGCGATGCCCGAAACAGGTGTCAAAGCAATCTATATGTCACAGTGCTACGCGAGTGTGCCTCGCTTGCGTGCAAAGCTGATTGAAATAGCAAAGACCACTGAAGTAAACAGTATCATCATTGATATCAAGGACTACACAGGAACCATTGCGTTCACCCCGACACATCCACTACTCAGACAAGGGGGCAAGGGTTGTAAAGTCTCTGATATGAAAGAACTGATAAAGGAAATGCACGATGCGGGTATATATGTGATTGGGCGCATCACCGTGTTTCAAGACCCGTACCTGACCGAAATCCATCCCGAGTGGGCGGTAAAGAGTAAGACGCGTGCGGATGGTATCTGGCGTGACGGAAAAGGGCTTGCATTCTTTGATGTCGGTGCAAAGCCGTACTGGGATATTATCGTTGCGCTCTCGCTTGATTCATACGCTATCGGTTTTGATGAGCTCAACTATGATTACGTCCGCTTCCCGTCAGACGGAAATATGAAAGATGCACGGTATTCATTGAGTATTGATGGACCAGAGAAGGGTATTCGAGCAGAGCACCTTGAGCGTTTCTTCCAATACCTGACCACACAAGTACGAAATCAAACAAAAGAAAAATACGGAGCAACACCGATGCTTTCGGCTGATATATTCGGCATGACCGCGACAAACACTGATGACCTCACCATAGGGCAAGTACTTGAGCGGACTATGCCGTACTTTGATGCGGTTGCACCGATGGTATACCCGTCACATTACCCAAACGGATTCAATGGATGGGACAACCCAAACAAGCATGTCTATGGGGTCATAAAATTCTCAATGGACCGTGCTGTATCACGTGCACAAAGCGAGCTCACGACTGTGCCCGGATTCATGCATACACCTGTTGAGGGGCGTAAAGGTATCTACAAAAAAGAAAAGTATCCAGCAACAAAACTCCGCACGTGGATTCAGGACTTTGATTATGGTGGCGACTATGGTCCAAAAGAAGTTCGCGACCAATTCCAGGCGACGTACGATGCAGGGCTCAATTCATGGATGATATGGAGTCCATCAAACAGATACACCACCGAAGCGCTTAAAAAAGAATAGTATGGACGAAGGAGGAAAAACACACGATGCACTGCAAGAAGGAATCCAAGAGGCGATTCAGGCGCGAAATGTGCTCATGCAAATAATAACTCGCCTCTACGCAAACCGCGATCGTGCTGACGTACACACTATGTTTGCATACTTCCAAAAAGATGAAGAAGCGTTTCGAGCGCACATTCAATCATGGCTTGCGACAGTCGAGAACTTCTCAAGCACTCCTCAAGAAAAAATGTCTATGTTCATCATCACTGCGCTCTATGCACCTACGCTCAATACGCTTGCGCATGTCTGCATGAGTGAGCTCAAGCAAGTGTCGGCAGATAAAGATGAAGGGGTAGTCCAGTGGCAAACGGCAACGGCACTCGTCAATACATGGAAACTTGTTGAGCAATCTTTGAAAGAGCGTTTTTCTTTACTTCCTGAAGGGCAGGTACGGGAGCACGTGACACCGGTCGTCACCAACATTTCACAATCATTTTCTACAGTGCTTCCAGCTCGGCGTGTGCATTAAGTATTGAGCTGTCCACTTTCTTTTGTGCGTGCGTCGGTCCTCGGGGTATACTTTCTTTATGTCGTACGCCTACGATCCACAACAGGTATCACATTTCGCAATGACGGATGTGCGCAACCAGCGTAAGGCATTTGGTATACGTGCTATCGACCGCGCAAAACACATGTATGTCATCGGGAAAACAGGTATGGGTAAGTCGACGCTCCTTGAGAATCTCGCCATCCAAGATATACAGCGAGGAGAGGGCATTTGTTTTATTGACCCGCATGGTTCAACCGCAGAAAAACTACTGAGCTATGTTCCGCACGACAGAATCAAGGATGTCATTTACTTTGCACCATTTGATACGAATCATCCGATAGGGTTTAACGTTATGGAAGATGTGGGGTACGACAAGCGACACCTCGTCGCATCGGGTCTGATGTCGGCATTTCATCGTATTTGGGGTGAAGAGTCATGGTCAGCTCGAATGGAATACATTTTGCAAAACACATTACTCGCACTCCTCGAATATCCTGATACCACACTCGGTGATGTAAGTCCGATGCTCTTGAATCAAAAGTTTCGCAATCGTGTGCTCGACAAAATCCAAGACCCACTCGTCAAGCGCTACTGGCGTGAAGAATTCACGAGTTACTCAGAGCGATACAAACAAGAAGCAGTCCCAGGTATTCTCAACAAAGTGGGGCAATTTGTATCAAACCCACTCATCAGAAATATCGTGTCACAGCCGAAGTCAGCATTTGATATGCGTGACATCATGGATTCACGCAAAATATTCTTGGTGAACCTTTCGAAAGGACGCATCGGAGAAAACAACGCAGACATGCTCGGTAGTATGATTGTGGTGAAGCTCTACCTTGCAGCGATGTCACGAGCTGAAGAGGGTGCACGTCTAGCAGGACTCCCACCATTTTATCTCTACGTGGATGAATTCCAGTCAGTCGTGAATTCGTCGTTTGAAAATATTCTCTCCGAGGCTCGTAAATACAAACTCTGTCTTACGATTGCGCACCAGTACATCGAACAAGTTCCTGAGGAAGTACGTGCCGCTGTATTCGGTAACGTCGGTACTACCATCGCATTTCGTGTAGGACCATTTGACTCTGAAGTGCTCGAAAAAGTTTTCACTCCAGTATTTACCGCACAGGACCTTGTCGGACTCGGGTTCGCGCAGATATACCTGACACTCATGATTGATGGTGTTGGTTCAAAGCCATTTTCTGCACAAACACTCCCACCTATTAATGACCCAGAAGTTCATTATGCAACCGAGGCGATTGATTGGTCTCGCCAAAAATACAGCATCACGCGAGCAGAGGTTGAGGAAATCATACGAAATCATGCGACCAAAGTGCATGGCGCACCTCCACAAAACAACAATAATCAACAGCAGGGAAATCAACAGCAAGCACATAATAATCAGCCCAAAAAGCAAAAGGACCAAAATCCACCGAAACAAAAACAAGCTCAGCAACAACCGAGTGAGCCACAAAAGCAAGGATCAGGACTCTCAGCAGAAGAGCATCGGAAGAAATTAAAAGATGCGCTCGAGAAGCTTGCCCAGAAAGAGCGCGAACTCGACGAGAAAAAGAAAGCACTCAATGAGCCTCAGGTTAGTAGTGTGCAGACAGAGGCAAAGTCTGTTCGAGCAGATGAAAAACAGCAAGAAGAAAAGAAACAACCAACCCCAGCACCAGCGCCTCCTCCATCCACGGAAGACGATGAGCCTCAGCGTTTCGTGGACGACGATGAATTGTCTGACGAGGAAGAAGATGCGGTACTAAAAAAATTACTCGAAGAGGATGATGAGTACGATATTGATGACCGCAACTAGTGGTCCATATTGCATGTTACCAATCTCTGTTATACTCACGTAATGGCAGTATTAAAACCGAAAAAGCAACACAAAGAACAACCTCGTTCTTTTGAGCGTCCTGTTACTCGATCAGAGCGAAGCACACTTGAAGAAGTGCCGATACATGCAATCCAAAAGCCACCACTTCAAAATCGGCCTCCGTTTGATCCGCGTGACCCGCGTGATGCACGGATGCGCCCGCCGCAACCGCCAATGCGTCCGCGTCGCTCACGGTTTCCTACACGACTCATCGCAAGTATTGTAGTGGCAGTGCTATTGCTCGGTGCGCTGGTTTTCTTTCTCACCAGTGGTAACTCGACAACAGTAGTTGAGCAACATGCAAACACGGCACCTATTTCAGGGACTGAGCTTGAGAAAACAACGACACCAGAACAGATGGCACAAGCAGAAACAATCCTCGAGGGACTCAGAAAGCACATACTCCTACCTTCAGGGACACCACAGATGATGCAGATAAACAATCCAGCTGATCTCATCCAAAAAGACCAATTTTTCGCGGGCTCACAGAATGGTGATGTGCTTCTCATTTACCGCGATGCTGGAAAAGCGCTTATATACAGTCCCCAAAGAGACATCATAGTAAACGTGGGTCCGGTCCAGGTAGACCCACCCGAGGCTGAGCGCACACAATAAGTTGAGGGCTCTGTCACTACCGATTTCTACACTTTTAGCGTACAATGCATCACCCCTATGAAGTGGATTATGCAGGCAATTGGCGCGCTCGTTGACGAAAACAGAGCGGCACTCAAAAAAGCACAAGCAATTGTGCCCTTGGTGAATGCTCAAGAGGAAAGCATGCGAGCGCTCTCAGATGACGCGCTTCGCGCAAAAACTCTTGAGTTCAAAAGTAGATATCAAAATGGTGAGACTCTCGACGAACTTCTTCCAGAAGCATTTGCAGCAACACGTGAGGCATCTCGCCGCACACTCAACCAAAGACACTTTGATGTGCAGCTCATTGGTGGAGCAGTAATTCATAATGGAGATATTTCTGAAATGCGTACGGGAGAAGGTAAGACATTGGTCGCGACACTCCCAGCGTATCTCAATGCAATCACCGGAAAAGGTGTTCACGTGGTTACAGTAAACGATTACTTGTCACGACGTGACGCAGTGTGGATGGGGCAAGTGTATTGGGCACTAGGTCTCACGACGAGTGTGATAAATCATGACGTCTCATTCCTCTACGACCCTGCGCACGTTCCTGCTCAGAACGAAGATGAAACAGACGAAGAGCGAGACGAGACAGGAAGTTTCAAAGTTGCCCAAGAG
>CAZGUV010000021.1:0-1395 GCA_964528735.1 uncultured Candidatus Saccharibacteria bacterium
ACATACACGGTGCGAGTACATGTGGTTGTCCCACCATTTCCTTGTGCAGTAAGCACGTAGGTTGTTGTTGCGTATGGATACACAGATTGTGATCCACTCGTGTTGACTGAACCGATAGTGTTTACCGATACTGAGTATGCATTTGCAGTACTCCAGTAGAGGCTCACTGGCTGGCCTGATGTTACTGATGTTTGTGACACATCGAGTGAACATGTCGGTGCATTATTGTTTGTCGTGTTGTTTGAATACACGGTAACCTGACATGAGTTTGAACCACCATTTCCTGACACATTAAGTGTGTATGTACGACTTCCGTAGATTGGACCAACTGACTGTGAGCCAGAAAGTGCTACTGAACCGTAATCAGTAAGAGATGCGTTACTTGCGTTTGTACTGTTCCAACTGACTGTACCGTATCCACCGTTTCCGATATTCGCACTTGATGTCACGATATTACATGACGGAGTCTGTGACGCTTGGTTTGAAACGTTCACAGTTGTCTGGCAGGTATTTGTTCCTCCAGGACCAGATACTGTCATCACATAGGTCTTTGACGATGTGATGTTGTAGATTGGCTGGATGCCTGAGGTCATTACGAAACCAATGTCTGTGATGGTTCGTGATGTTGCGTCAGTTGTATACCACTGGAGTGTTGTCGAACCATTGTACGAAACCGTACTTGGAGACGCGTACAACGTACATGTTGGAGGCGGTACCTGAGCGTGAGCAGTGTCCATTGATGGAACAATGAATGCAGCTACAACGAGGGCGATACTTGCTACAAATGTGCGTGTGTGTGCGATAAATGTGGTATGCATAATGCAATAAATAAGCTAATAACTAACGATATATATAATATCATACAAAAGTACAAATGTCAAGTATCTGCTCCTAGACCGCCTTATGCAACTCCCACGAAAAAACCCACCAATAAGGCGGGTTTTTGAGGGTTTTACCCTTAGACAAACTTCTGCTGCTTTGCGACGTAGAATGCAGTCAAGACTGATGCAATCATGAAGAATGGGAGCACCATGTCTTCAAATCCAGTCTCCGGCACTGCACCTTCCTTAAGAGGTACTTTTTCAAGTGGAAGGAACGTAGTGTTGTTGACTGAAACGCGAGGTGTACCACCTGCTGATGATCCGCCACCGACGACAACTGGTCGCTCGACGACAACTGGTCGCTGAACTACAACTGGTCGCTCGTAGACAACTGGTGTTGCTACTTGTCGAACACCACCTGTTGCATATTGTGGGAATACTGTCTGGATAACTCGCTGAACGATACCAGGGTTTTGTACAACTGGCTCATTGACGTTGATTTCTGCGGTACAGGTACGTGTTCCTGTTGGTCCGACGACTGTGAATGCAAAGACAGTATCAACCTGAGGAGCGA
>CAZGUV010000021.1:1405-2498 GCA_964528735.1 uncultured Candidatus Saccharibacteria bacterium
GTTCGTGTTCCAATGAGAGGAACGCCACCAAATCCTGAAAGTGTTGCACTTGTTGCATTTGATGAACCTGCCCATGAGAGAACGATTGTCTGTCCTGGTGTCACATCGTATGCACTTGCTCGAAGCGCACAGATTGGAGCCTGTCCTGGGATTGGCTGTGGTTGTGGAATCGGCTGAGGAATAGGTTGTGGTATTGGTCGAGGAATTGGCTGTGGTCGCTCAACGAGAAGTGTCGCTGAACATCGCGCAATAACTCCCTGATTGTTACGAACTTCAAGGGTGAATGTGTGTGTTCCCTGTGCTGGGCGTACGACACGAGATCCACTGAATGCAACCTGTCCGATACCCATGATGCCTGCTCGGTGCTGTTGGCTGTTTGCACCCTGTACGTTCCAGTACAATGTTGCAGATGAACCAATGTTGATTGATGTCTGAGAAAGACTGATTGTACAGACTGGCTGTGGTACCGGCTGTGGTTGTGGAATTGGCTGAGGGATTGGTTGTGGCTGTGGTTGTGGGTACAAGTATGGTACGAGTGATGGGTATGACTGCGCGACGATTGGTGAAGGTCGGTATGACGAACCACCTGTTGAATATCCGCCGCCACTACTGAGTCCGAGCGAACCACCCCATGGGTACGGTTGTGAAGGTCGGATTGGCTGTTGCGCTGGAGGCCATGACATACCTGATGAGTATCCACCACCGTATGACGCTGCTCGGTACCCTGATGAACCGCCGTATGCTACACGGTAATTATCGTTGATTGGGCGGCCATCGTAACGGTCGTTAATTGGTGTGCCTGAGTAACGATCGTTGATTGGTGTACCGTCGTAACGATCGTTGATTGGAGTTCCATTGTAAGTACCAGCATCTGTCCATCGGTCATTTGCCCATTCTGTAGTGTTGTTCCATGTTGGCTCACCCCAGTTTGTTGTGTTTGACCAAGAACCATCATTGTTCCAAGTGCCTGCATCACTCCAAGAAGACGTGTTCCAAGCTGATGTGTCGTTCCAAGAAGTATCATTCCAAGCTGAAGTAGAGTTCCATGAAGAATCGTCCCATGCTGAAGTATTGTTCCAGCCTGTGTCGTTCC
>CAZGUV010000021.1:2598-14800 GCA_964528735.1 uncultured Candidatus Saccharibacteria bacterium
TCCCATGAGGTGTCGTTCCAAGCTGAAGTGTTATCCCAGCCAGAAGTAGTGTCCCATGCAGATGATGAGTTCCATGAAGAATCGTCCCATGCTGAAGTATTGTTCCAGCCTGTGTCGTTCCAAGTTGAAGCAGAATCCCATGAGGTGTCGTTCCAAGCTGAAGTGTTATCCCAGCCAGAAGTAGTGTCCCATGCAGATGATGAGTTCCATGAAGAATCGTCCCATGCTGAAGTATTGTTCCAGCCTGTGTCGTTCCAAGTTGAAGCAGAATCCCATGAAGAACTCGTGTCCCATGCAGATGTGTCAGACCAAGAGTTGTCTGACCATGCACTTGTATCAGTCCATCCTCCATCATCAAATGTGAGCGGAGTTGCGGTAGTGTCTGAACTTGCGACGAAAAAGAGATTCGAAGCAAGAACGAGAATTGCGATTACGACAACGAAAGAACGCGCAAAAACGTTTTTGTTGAGCATTTCGCGAATTGTCTCTGACTTTGTATTCATGGATGATGTACTAATGTAATAAATTTATAATATCCAATACCCGTTGACTATCATAATAATTGCTATCTGTCAAGACTGTCTGACTTAAAAATCAAAGTAAAGGCCGGACATCACGCGTGAGCATGATGCCGGCCTCGTACCCCTTGCGCCTCACTCGACGCGCGTCTGGCAACCAGTGCCGTCCGCCTTGCAGCGAACCAGCACGTTCTTGCCCCCCGGGATGTTGATCCGGGCGGCGAAGAACCCATCGGGTTCGCCGACGTTCGTCGTAGTACGAACGGCGGTAACCGACGGAATGACGATTGCCTGAGCGAGGGCAGCCGAAGCCGCCGCAGTGAGAAGCGCCACCGAAGTGGCAATCAGGAGCTTGGAACGGGTCATGACGACCTCCACGTTGATTGAACCCGCACTTAATGGCAGCGGGCGTCTCCGCAGAATGCACAGTATGCACTTTGCGGAAACGTCCTTATTCAATCAACTCCTGAACTCAAGTTGTACGTTTTTAAAGAACAATTGTCCGATTGCTCGGACATATCTGGTCAGATGTCTGCTCAGATATGTGCTAGCAATCTCTCTATTCTCTGATGAGTATAGCATATATATTTTATTTGTCAAGTACCCTTTACCTTCCGAAATAGTGTGTTCGGGAGGGCTTTGCTTGCGCATTACCCTCCCGAGGTTCAGCACTGGCAGAGGCCAAATCGAGTCCGAACGACCCGACCTTGATCACCGTTCGCACAGACACCTGCGCACCGATTATAAGTCGGCACAGAGGGATAGTACGACGGTCCTCCGTAGTACGTTACCGGCTGGGGCGGCGGGAGACAGCACCCAGTCACGCAAAGGGCCAAAAGTACAGCTATCAGAGCGCGCATTATACACCTCCGTGAGGTAGGTTGGTTGCGCAGAACCAATCGTGCTCCACTTGAATGGGGGGAACACACACCCTGACTAGACCCACAATGGGGTACACTCAGGGTAGGTGTTCTCTCTTTCTATGACCTCAAAGAACAAATTGCAAGAAAAGAGGTTTGGGAGGACGAAGCGGGTGCAACGTCCCCCCGGGTCTCAGCATTGGCATCTGCCGGCGGGAGTGGAGATGATCCGACCCTCATCCTGACCGATGCGACAGACGTTCGCACATCTGTTGCCTGCACCTTGTGTGATCGCGGGCCTTTGGTAATCGGGTGCTCGCGAGTAATTATTTCCCGATCCTCGAAACAGATCCGGTCCGTGCACCAGCAGAGCTAGTGCAAAGAGAGCGGCTGCGCCACCGAGAAGAATGACGCCCCAGTTGGTTCCGTGTCCGTGTGAATCGACACGCACTCCTCAGCTGGTGTTGACTCCGATTGGGTACGGAGAACAATCTATATATACCATATAGTATGCAAAATGTCAAGTATAATGCCCTTTGCGCATCAGAGATACAGCTATACAGAGCGCCCAAATGCTTGCTTTGTCTGGTCAGTATCGGTCACAATCAGTGCCACTTGATGAGTTCCATCCGCCTTGGGAAGGTGGATTCGCCACAACGCCTGCCCTATCAATACCGGCTTACCTGTACTATCTGCCTTCACAATTGCACCCCCAGAAATATGTTGCATTGTATGTTCGTAATAATGCACATCGCTATTTGAAAGAAGGAGGAGTCGTGAGTGAGGGAGTGCGCCGAGCACAAGCTCTTGCTGTAGTTGGTGAGTCGAAGACTCACCCCTCGTTGAGTACTGGCGTACCGTATGCTCGACAAACCTCATCAGTGCTGGATTTTCTTTCACATCGAGTAAAAAGCCACCGGCAATTTGTGCATCCCACTCAAGTGAGCGACTCTCAACACCTCCATTGTTTTCTGTCACATCTGGATTTTTCAACCAAAGCGCATCCACCCATGAACCATGTGCTGCACGAGATACATGCTCGTCAAACGAAAGTACGCCTGCCTTCGAAAATGGGCCCGATAATTTTCGATTGATTGCAAACGACTGCTGCCCTGATTTCATCGCGCCCATAAGATCTTCTCGTCTACCTGAAACAGAAAACGCATACATACCCTCAAGCAAGCGCACTTCTTCACCAACCCTCACACCATTTGAATACCAAGTGCTTCCGTCATAGAGAGGAATGAGCGGGTTGCGATGCATCTCTGAATAGTCAGGGAACCCTCTCTTCGCATCAAAAATTGCTGGCGGTGTTATCTTACTTGGAACAATCGGAAACGACGTGCGCCCAGTCTCTCGTTCTTGTTCTGGAGTAAGGTACCCAGTGTGTACTTTTGTGTGGAGCGCGCGGCGTTCTGCCTCGGGAAGCATCTCGAATGCCGGCACTTCAGTACGAGCAAACAGTAGCCTCTGCACGTCCTGTACTGAGCCGTTTTTCAAGACTGATTGTTCGTCTTGCAATCGCCTCTCAAATACTCGTATACGCGTCGCATACACAGATTCGCGTACTTGCTCTGTCCCCTGTGCCTTCCTATCACGCTGGCGCTGTTGCGCCCGAGCAGGAGTTGAAAGAAATGGTACGGCAGCTGCAACAAATGCACCTACTCCGAGGGCGGTTCGACGACTCATGAGGAGTTCTCGGTTATCAGCACCTTCTGCATCATCAAAGGTTCCACCAATAGTTCGCCCGAGGTGCACCCGAAGGGACAATGAGAGCGCAGAGACCGTAGACGCAAGACTTGCATGACGATGCACAGGTGCATCATCTCGCATGCTTGCCTTCCTTTGTTGAAGTTGTCGAAGCACCTCATCTTCTACTTCGAAATACCACACCTCTTGAGCGTGTTGATAGTTTGGAAGCCCCCCGACAACATTAAATGTCTGGCTATACGGCTTCGCAGTTGTTCGGTAGCCATTAAACATATCTATGTGATCACCGCGCAGGGCTGGATCCCCAGGCTTTCTCCAATAACCAGATATGTACACAATCCCAGGTTTTTGCGGAATCTTTGCAAAGAAGCGCTTTATCTCATCACCTGACAATTTTTTGACTCGCTTAAATCCTGGGAGATTTTGTGTGTTGGACATAGTTGCAAGTGCCTGAGCCAATTCGCGCGCGCGAAGTACATGCATATCCTCTGGAGCATGTGCACCACACGTTACTACCCCTTGCAAAATATGTTTGGGGATTCGTATCCCCGCGCGACGGAGCGCATCAGACATTCGAATTGCACACTGATTTTCATAGAGTGATTTTCCTTGATCTACCCATTTCCCTTCAAGATTTTGCATCCGCCGTGGTGCAACACAAGGATGCATATCTCCAACCTCATGACGAATGAGTGAATGCTCGAACCACACACGCTCAGGTATCGAAACAGTCTCCTTTGCCTCAAGTCGTGTCTCAGGATGTGCCATGAAGCAATCATACCTGAACAAATGTGAAATAGTATGCGTCATCCACTCCTCTCCATTGTGACATTTTAATTCTGCCGTACGATAGAGGTATTAGCTCAAGGTAACATAATCGTATGAAACACATCGCATCACGAACTGCCCTCATTCTCTGTATGCTTGGTTTTGCAGTGATTGCATCGGCACAAACTGCGACAACCAAGGACCCTATGCCACAAGCGCCAACTGCACAAAAAGTACTCCTTAAAAAGAGCACCAAAAAGGGCGCGCCGTGTGTCATCGATGCAGTGATCGCACGAGAAGACGCGCTCATCAGCGCAAACACAGCTCGGGTCAACAGCGTAGTTACTGCACTCAAGACACGAAAGACAGAGCTTATCGCTGCATGGAATCTGACTGATGTTGAGGCACGAAAAAAGGCACGTATAGCTGCACTTAAGAAATTTGACCAGACAAATTCACAAATACAGAGAGATTTCACACGCAGTGTTGAGAAAGCATTCCCTAACTTCAACGTCGCAGTAAATGCATGTGGCGTTGATTATAGTGAGATGCCGAAAGATGGCGTTGTCACTACAAAAGGCACGCAGTAGCATGTATTTATAAAATTCATTAATATAATCGTATGAAAAAAGTACTTATCACTATTGTTTCTCTCTCACTTATCGGCGGACACATTGTCTCTGCACAGACGACCGACACATCAGGCTCAGCTGGCGCACCAGCACAACCTTCACAGAGAATGGTGAAGCCAGCACGAGCGACATTGAACGGCGCATGTGTTGCTACAGCTGTCGGAGTTAGAGATGATGCGCTTATTTCTGCACACAACACCCGAAACACTGCACTTACCGGAGCGCTCGGCATCCGAAAGACAGAAGTTCAAGCTGCATGGAATTTGGCTGATGCAAAGGCGCGACGTGACGCTCGCGAGAGCGCATGGAAAAAGTTTCGCTCATCTGCAGAAACTGCACGTAAAGCATTCCGCGCATCCGCTGATTCTGCATACAAGACCTTTAACACAGCAGTTAAGGCGTGTGGTGTTCAAGGATACACAGAGTCCTCAGCACAAGATACGACACAGTAATTTTATTCTCTCAAACCCCCATGCACCCTCGCGTGCATGGGGGTTTGTGCATAATGGCCCAGACGGTTAAAAAAGCTTGCTAAACTGCATGTATGACACATAGACACGCAAGCCTGTTTGGCGCACGCATGCGTGGTACGCTCTACGAGCTCAACTTTCTTCTCAATGTAAGCCTTGCTCTTATACTCTTCTACCTCGGTACTTTTGCTGCAAGTATCGGTATATCTGAAACATCATTTGGATATCTCATGGCATGTGCAGCAGCATTTTCTATCCCTGCGTTTGCGTGTGTGCACGCAGTGACCGAACGGTGGGGTGTTCGAAAATCTCTGATTGCATCTTCATTGTTGTGCTCATTGAGCTTGCTTGGTATTGCCTATTCGCATTCATTTGTAAGCCTACTCATCTCAGTCGCGCTTGCATTTATATCAACATCGTTCATTGTGTGCTTTCTCGATGCGTATGTCTCTGAAAACACTTCGAAAGGTCACAATACCGGCTCAGTTCGTGGTTTTTTTCTTGCCGCATCAAACATCGCATACATAGCTGCCCCTGCTGCTGCAGGGCTTTTCGCTGCAACCATGGGTTATACATCTCTTTTTGTGGTCGCAGCATGCGGGATGATACCGTTTATTTTTCTTGTCTATCGGCATCTTCCCAATATTCGTGAACTGAAGGAGGGACATACGCATACGGCACACCGCGCAATACGAAAAATTCTCCGCACACCACAACTCCGCGAAGTGTTTATTGCACAAGCAATATACCGTACTTTCGCGATTATCTCTGCAGCATACATTGGTCTGTTTCTGACTGGATCAGTAGGAATGGCAATTGCTTTCATGAGTATTGTGCTTGCGTGCATGGAAATCCCTTATGTATTAGTACAGGTACCCCTTGGCAAACTCATCGATGGAGCGTGGCGCGAACAGACCGTCGCGATGATTGGTTTTTTTATACTTGCCCTAACGACAACTATCATCCCACTCGCAGTAGAGATAGCTACCCCACTTTTTTGGATGATGCTGCTCTTTGTTCAGAGAATTGGTGGTGCGATGGTAGAACTTTGTCTTGAATCATTTTTCTTTAAGCATGTGAAAGTAGTCGAGCAAGAGGAGGTTGCTGCGTTTCGTTCTATCTACCAAATCACTGCAGTTGTGGGACCTGCGCTCGCAGCGTCTCTTCTTTTTATAGGCGGTTACACAACAGTATTTTTCTTCCTCTCATCACTCATGCTCTATGGTGTGTATACAAGCTTTCTTCTTGAAGACTAGCGTAATGTATACACGCGTCCCCGTTTGACAATAAGCGCGTCTCGAATTAAGTCAGCGAGGACGGACTCAACTCGTTCAAGCCCAAAGCGTTCGTGCATACGCATCAGTTTTAAATGGCTCAGGTCAGACTTAGTAAGAGCACGTATGAGGGAGCCTCGTATCTCCCGTCTTGAGTCGCGAAATGGACTCTGCCGCACATAGGTCGCACTCTTTCGTGTGACATTTCCTATCGTTCGCTTGATATGCGTACCATAGTCCATCAAAGCTGCGTACCAGCGAGCTGGACTCGCAACATAATTCATACACATTTGCAAAACTTGGAGCAAATCAGCATCAGTAACATCTCTGCGACTTTCAAAAAAGTGATAGATGAGGACCGCTCGAATGTTCGTCTCAAGAAATAACTCCGGCTGGTTATACGCAAAAGCACGTATCGCGCCTGCAGTATATGGACCAATACCAGGAAGCTCTGTAAGTTCAGATTTTGAATTGGGGAAACTACCGCGTTTGACGAGTGCCTGCGAAGCGAGATGAAGAAATCGCGCGCGACGATTATATCCAAGACCCTGCCAGAGAATAAGAACCTCTCTCTGAGGTGCATGTGCGAGCGACTCAATAGTTGGAAATCGCTCCATGAAAGAAATAAACTTTGGGATGACCCGCTCGACCTGAGTCTGCTGAAGCATCAATTCAGAAACGAGTACTTTATACGGTGTTACGTTGATACGCCATGGGAGTGTGTGCCTGCCGTTGTGCTGGTGGAAATCCTGCACTGTGCGTACGAATTTCTTTACAGTGCTGGTGTTGACTGGATTCCTTGTACTACCTGTTCTTTTGGCTTTTCTTCCTCCTTTTTCCAGTCGATTGATGACTTTTGTCTGTCGAGTATCTCTTGAGGTGTTTTGTCTTGAATATTCCATACCTTTTCCATTCGCTCCTTGATGTACCCGTACCATACACCATATCCATCTGCACTCAAGTGAAGCAAGTCTTCAGCATAAAAACGAGGAGCATCGGTATCGAAAACGAGTGGATACTCCATAAGGTTTACATACTCAACACTCAACTCTTTTGCAATTGAAACAAAGAACGGGCGTGTCTCAGCCGAACGCTTTGAGAAGTAGTAGTTGAGTGGAAAGACGAAAAATGGTGCTTTTCCGATGTCACCCGCAGTAATTGCAAGCACATGCTCGGACTTCATCTTTGCTGCGCCATAGGTAGCTCGTATCGCGTCTTGCAACTCACCGTCTGGGGTTCTCCGAATGATGTCATTTGCACCACCTGCAATAAAAATATAATCATATTGCTGTTTAGAACTCGTTTGGAGTTGATACTCTATATCGCGCATACGCGCTCCAGCTTGTGCTTTATTCTCGACAGATGCGTTGAGCATGTGTCCGAGTCGTTCGGGCAGTGTCTGCACCCCATACGCCCCAACCCCTACGGCGAGACTATCCCCCACAACAAGTATACTCGTAGGATATTGCCCATCGCGTGAAAATGCTGGAGAACTCTCGACGAGTCTCTTCCCGGTACGAATGTTCCCCAATACGACCATACACGCAAACAGAGCATAGACCGCAAGCGGCGTAGCGACAAAGAGAATAATAAATCCACTAGAGCTCATAGATAACGTCTTTACGTTCTACAACGATATCCCACCCACGGACTTTGGCAACCTGGTACAGCTTACTGTTGGGGTTAAAGCAGATAGGGCGTTCAACAACATCTAGGAATGAGATGTCACTTTCGGTATCTCCGACGCCAATAGAACCTCCACGAGTTAAATGCTCCTTTTCAATTGCCCGCTTGAGAATCGCTGCTTTATTAAGAATGAGCGATTTCTCTTCGATTTCGCCAGTAAATCTATCGTGCGCTCCGATCGAATAAAACATTCCATATACCTTATCGAATCCGAGCGCAGGACAAAACAAGTCAAGTATTCCCTTTGGTGAGTGTGATATCGCCAACAAAAAATAACCATCCTTTTTGAGCGACTTCAGGAGATCTCTCGTATACCGATATGTGCGTTTCTGATGAGACGCAACAGTCGCTCGGGCGACATCCATAAAATCACCGTAATGTACTCCTTTAATATGCACCATAAAAGCATCGACTACCTTCTGAATATATGTCGCATAATCTCCCTCTCGGTCGAGCCAACGCTTGTGTGCATCATCAAATACTTTTTCTGCCGCTTTTGGAAAAATTCCTGCCTTAATTAAATCATTGACTACTTCAATGAGTAACGATGAGCGAAAAATTGTTCCATCAACATCAAAGACAGCGTATGGTTGTGTCTCTCGCCTTTTTCCTTGGACCATAGAGAAAGTATACGATGTCAGCGAGAAGGAGCAACTACCCCGCCTTTGGCCATACACGCTCTGAGCCAGGAATGAGCTGTGTCAGAGGGTGCTTCACGCAATCATGTACTCGTGCAGGGCACACATACCTCCCATAGAGCACCATGCCGTTGTTCACATATTTCCAATCTTTTCGAGGAATTAGTGAGCATAGTTCACGCTCGATAACATCTGCATTAGTCGTCGTACAGATTCCAAATTTTCGCACGAACCGCTTTACATGGGTATCCACAGGGATTCCATCCCACTGATCATAGAGCTCTCCGAGCACAACATTAGCAGTCTTGCTTCCCACACCCGGAAGTCGTACGAGCGCTCTCTTATCCTGTGGTAGTACGCCCTGGTACTCATCTCGTATAATGCGCGCTGAAGCGACAATATAGCGTGCCTTGCTGTTGAAATAACTCACCGAACGGATATCGCGCGCAAATACTTGGGGGCTCACACGCGCAAAATCGTCAACTGTCTTATACTTTTTCCAGAGCGTATCAGTTAGTTTGTTTACACCCTTATCAGTAAACTGAGCAGACATAATGACGCACGCGAGAAACTGCATAGGGGTTTCATACCGCATTTCACTATATACCACCGGGTAGAGCTTTTTGAGCACTCGTACAATTGCCCGTGCTCGCCGTTTTCGCTCATCAAGACTATATTTCACTTCATTACTGTACAGGATTGAACGGCGCCTTTCCAGAGAGTACAGCGATAATATTTTTTGCAGCTACCTCCGCCATTGCCCTTCGGGCGGTCTCGGATGCTGAGGCAGTATGAGGTGTAATGACTACATTCGGAAGTTCTGAGAGACCGTCCTCAAGTGCTGGTTCACGTTCAAAGACATCGAGTGCTGCGCCTCGTATCACTCCATTTTTCAATGCCTCGACAAGCGCCTTTTCATCGATAATCGGGCCACGGGCAGTGTTGATGAGATACGCCGTCTTCTTCATCATTTTGAGATGGTCTGCGTTTATCATGTGCTGTGTCGACGGAAGAAGCGGCACATGCACTGAGACGACATCAGATTCAGAAAGAACAGTATCGGGCGATGGACAGAATGTTGCACCAGTACTTTTCTCCAAAAGAGGATTTTCTTTGACATCGTAGTAGCAGACCTCCATACCAAATCCATTCCGAGCTATTTCCGCAACTCGCGAACCAATACGTCCCGCACCAAGCAGCCCAAGTTTTTTTCCTTTCAACTCAGTACCGAGGAAGAGCATCGGTCCCCATCCCGTATATTTTCCTTGTCGAGTATACATATCACTCTCAACAATCCGTCGCGCTACTGCCAAGATAAGGGCGATGGTGTGCTCTGCAACAGCATCAGTCAGTACATCCGGAGTATTGGTAATTACTACATTTCTTGCGCGTGCAATATCAAGACTAATATTGTTGAAACCGACAGCATAGTTTGCACATATCTTGAGATTTTTCCCTGCATCGAACACTGCCCTATCTACCGTGTCATTTAAAAGGCTCAGCAATGCATCAGGGTTATGCTTTGCAATTTCAGAAACAAGTTCATCATGTGTTAGCACATCATTTTTAGATGACACAATGACCCCAAGCCCTGCATCGCGGAGCATGGAAACTCCACTCTCCGGTATCTCTCGAGTAATATATACCTTCATACTTACATTCGTGCGAAAAGCTTCATGCGAGCACGGACTACTTCTTTCATAACATCCTTACCTTTTCCAAGATACTTAGCAGGCGCGACTTCCTTCACATCGGCACTGAGCGCCTCTTCGATACCCTTTCGGTACGCCATGCGAATCTCTGTATTGATATGGATGATATCAATTCCCGCCTGCACTGCCTGAGTAAAATCTTCATCAGGAATACCAGAACCGCCATGAAGCACAAGGGAAACGTCACATGCTGATACGACAGCACGCAAGAGTGGTATATCAATATGTGGATTTACACCTCCTGCAATGACCCCATGAATATTGCCCACCGCTGGCGCGAAGAGATCAATGCCGGTCTCGCGTACAAAACGTGCTGCAACTTCTGGATTTGTCTTCTCTAAACCAACTGGCGCAGCGTCAATAACTTTTGAGCCCTCGCCAATAAACCCGAGCTCTGCCTCAACAAGTACATCTCGCCCAGAATTGCGCGCCAACGCGACAGCACCACGAGTAATTTTAATATTCTCTTCGATAGGCAATTTTGCGGCATCGATGATGACCGCATCAAAACCTGCGTCAATTGATTCTTGAATACCTTGAAGATCGTGCGTATGGTCAGCATTGAGGTACACGGGCTTACCCTGTCGTTGGTACTCTTTTACCATTGCTGCAACAAATCGTCTGCCAATAAATTTTGCCTCTCCTTCAGAAACACCGATAATGACAGGCAATTGAAGCTCATCAGCCACCTCCACGACTCCGTGAAGTTGGGTAGAATCTGAAACGTTAAAGTGCGCCACAGCCACCCCCTTCTCTCGAGCATCCTTAATAACTTCACGTAATGATTTCATCCGACTATCGTACCACACGTGGATAATGCCTCCCCCTCGTGTCCACACGTGATATTCTGTATCTATGAAGTATGATTTTGTTGGAATTGGTGATATCACCACTGATGCATTTATAAAACTCTCGGACGCGCATGTTATCGAAGGATTGAACCATGCGAGCAAGGAGCTCTGTGTACGTTTTGGCGAGAAAGTCCCTTTTGATTCTGTCACCGTGGTGCGCGCCGTAGGAAACGCAGGAAATGCAGCAGTCTCTGCGCACCGACTTGGTGTCCGATCAGCACTTCACACCTATGTAGGAGATGACAGCAATGGAGCAGACTGTATAGCAGCACTAAAAGAAGAGGGGCTTTCGACTGAGTATGTTGGCATACAGCCAGGCACCCCTACAAACTATCACTACGTTCTCCAGTTTGGCCCTGAGCGAACTATTCTTGTAAAGCAAGAAAAATACAAATACGTACTCCCAAATTTTCAGGAACCGCCGAAGTGGATATACCTTACGTCTCTCGGTGAGCACGCGCTCCCATTTCACGATGAAGTCGCAGAGTATATAGAGAAGCATCCAGAAACTAAACTCGCATTTCAACCGGGAACATTCCAAATAAAAATGGGCGCAAGCAAGCTCAAGCGACTCTACCAAGCAACCGAAGTATTTTTCTGCAACAAAGAAGAAGCGCAGCAGATACTCGACACGACACAAAACGACATGCGCGAACTCCTCGTCTCAATGCGCATGTTTGGACCAAAGATTCCAGTCATAACTGATGGGCCAAATGGAGCATACGCATTTGATGGTGAAAAAGCTTGGTTTGTACCGATGTACCCAGATCCAAAACCGCCAATATCACGCACAGGTGCGGGTGACGCATTTGCTTCTACAGTGACTACGTACCTCGGACTAGGCTATCCTCTTGGCGAGGCGCTGTTGCGAGGACCGATAAACTCTATGAATGTAGTCCAGCACGTCGGGGCACAAAAGGGATTGCTGACTCGAGAAAAACTCGAAGAATTTTTGAGAAACGCACCACCTGACTACAAACTCAAACAGATAGTGTAAAAAATTGCCCCTGGGCGCAACGTGCGTCCAGGGGCTTTTTGATTGGCGTGTGCTTGTCGAGCGCTGTCAGTCGCCCTCTCCTTCTC
>CAZGUV010000022.1:0-3924 GCA_964528735.1 uncultured Candidatus Saccharibacteria bacterium
ATTGAGTGCACTGCGCACCGCATCTTTCGCATTCCAAAGCTTTTCTTCAAAGTATGTCGCATCACTTTTCTGGAGTGGGATGACGGGAAGAGAGTCATATCCATGAACTCTCCCGACCTCCTCAATCAAATCTTCTTCAATCTCTATATCAAGTCGTTCAAATGGTGGCGTCACGGTGAAG
Source organism: uncultured Candidatus Saccharibacteria bacterium (assembly GCA_964528735.1). Taxonomy (GTDB): domain Bacteria; phylum Patescibacteriota; class Minisyncoccia; order Phycocordibacterales; family UBA2100; genus CAYNND01. The sequence goes on from CAZGUV010000022.1 coordinate 182, forward strand.
ACTCCATTTGATACGCTCACTGCAAAATCCTGCTTCTTAAAGAGCGCTTCGATATCAGTATCAGTGAGTGAAAATCCAAGCACTGAATTGATTCGCTGTGTTGTCACTCTGACTGGCTTCATGTCCTGGGTAACAATGCCGTCTTCTGCGTACCCTTCTACTGCTCCTCCTGCGATTTCAACAATGAGTGCAACAACTGCCTCAAGTCCATAGCGCGGGAGTGACTCAGCAAACATGTTTTCATATCGCTTTGACGCATCTGTTCGGATTCCCACTGACTGCGCAGCGCGACGAGTGATTGAAGGATGGAAACGAGCAGCTTCTATTATGATAGATGTTGTACTCTCAGTAACTTCACGTATTGCACCACCCTTTACTCCACCAAGCGCAACTACTTCATTAGTATTTTCGTCAGTAATGACGGTGACCAGCGGAGTGAGCGTATATTCCTTTCCTCCTAGAATAGTTGCTTTCTCACCTTCCTTTGCCTGACGAATGCCGATAGAAACAACGCCATCATTTTCTGAAAACTTTTTTGCATCAAACACATGCAGAGGTGTGCCTACATCCATCATCACATAGTTCGTCGCATCAACAAGATTGTTGATTGACCGCTGCCCGAGCGCTTCGATACGCTCTTTGAGCCATGCAGGAGATGGTCCTACTTGTACTCCTTCGATGCGCGCAGCACAGTACTGCTGACATCGCTCGAAGTCATATACTTTGACCTTCATCGTTTTGCTCTGCGGCTGAAACTGCGGCATCGGCTTCTTGAGTGGATCTACTTTCAGTGCTCGACCCGAAAGAGACGCGTATTCTCGTGCGATGCCACGATGAGAGAGACAATCATGCGCGCGGTTTGGTAACACCTTCACATCCACTACCGTATCAGAACCGACACTGTCGACTGACTCAATTTCAAATGCGCCAAATGTAAGTGTGTGAGCAAATTCATCCGCTGGTGGAAGTGGTTCTGCAAAATAAGTCTGAAGCCAGTTATAGGAAATTTTCATAGGAATTATTTAGAGAAAAACTGAGATACAAACCTGAGGTCGCCGTTGTGGAAGTACCGCACATCATCAATCCCCCACTTGAGCATGCAGAGTCGCTCAATGCCAGAACCAAAGGCAAATCCTTGGTACTTCTTTGGATCAAGCCCTGCGTCTTCAATTACGTTAGGATGCACCATACCTGCCCCCATGATTTCAATCCATTTATCTTTGAGTTTTGCAGGAATACCATCTCCCATGAGACGCATATCTACTTCTACTCCTGGCTCAACGAATGGAAAAAAACTCGGACGAAAGCGTACCTCAACTGATCCTTTGAAAAATTCTGCGAAAAACTGAGAAAGTACACTCTTCATCTGTGCAAGAGAAATGTCTGTATCGATTGCAAGCCCTTCGAGTTGGTAGAACTGTGCTTCATGCGTCATATCAGTTGCTTCGTTTCGATAGACTTTACCTGGAACGATGACACGAATTGGTGGCTTATGGGTTTCCATCCATCGCACCTGCATCGGCGATGTATGAGTGCGCATAACTCTGTCTCCTGCTACAAAAAACGTATCTTGCATGTCTCGCGCTGGGTGATCCTTCGGAAAATTGAGCATATCGAAGTTGTAATGAATACTCTCAAGCTCAGGACCGTCAGCAACTGAAAACCCCATTTTTTCAAAGATGGTTCGTATCTCATTTATAGCCGCTGTCATCGGGTGGATTATGTTCGTACGCATAGTGGAGCAGTATACCAGAGAATGGCTCAATGACTAGACTGGAGGCAGATTTATGGTAATATATATCCCTGTGGAGATTACGTCCATAATCACATACAGCCTACTCTTTATAACCCTCTACGCTGAGGTGTTTATTTTGATGTCCTTCCTCGAAGGGTACAAAAAAACTGATGTAGGGGAGCCACTTTCCCTCCCCCAAAGAGTGCCTACTGTTGCGATTATTGTACCCTGCTTCAATGAGGAAAAAACGGTCGGAGGTACACTTGAGTCACTCCTTGCACTCAGCTACCCAAAAGATAAGCTTGAAATACTTGTTGTAGATGATGGCTCAAAAGACAACACCTACGCAATCGCTTCACAGTTTTCGTCTGATAGAGTAAAAGTATTTCAAAAGGAAAACGGTGGCAAGCACAGCGCAATGAATTTCGCACTCAACAAAACCACTGCGGAAGTTATTGGTTGTCTCGATGCTGACTCATTCGTCGAGCGCGACGCTCTCACTGCAAGCATCAAACAATTGGTAGAAACAGGTGCTTCAGCGGTAACACCAGCGATTGTCGTACACGAACCGAAAAACGCCCTCCAGCTTATCCAGCGCGCTGAATACTCACTTGGTATTTTTATTAGACGTGCATTCTCTGCAATGGGTTCAATATTCATCACTCCTGGGCCCCTCTCACTCTTTAGACGAGATGTAATTATTGCCGTCGGAGGATGGAAGCACGCGCATGGTACAGAAGACTTGGAAATGGGACTTCGTTTACAAAATGCTGGTTACACACTTACAAATACTCCACGAGCACACGTACTCACCAAGTCACCAGATACCATTCCAAAGCTGAACAGACAACGAGTCCGTTGGACGTATGGATTTTTGATGAATGCGCTCGATTACAAGCATATGTTCTTCAATAAGAAGTACGGCTCGCTTGGAATGGTTGTCCTCCCAACTGCTTTTGTATCTATTTTCGTTGCCCTCTATTTCGCAGCAAGCGTAGTCGTTCATGCGTCAATGCGAATTATTGACCTGTACATTAAGTACTCGATTGTTGGCATCAATCTTTCACTTCCTTCGTTTCAGGTATTCTTTATTAATACCTCTGCAATCACACTACTTACCTGCATCTTTCTTGTACTTGCACTCGTATTTCTTATCATAGGACGGACACTCTCAGGGACATCATTTAAGTCAATCGATGTGCCTCTCTATGTAGTCTGTTATGGCTTTCTCGCGCCACTCTGGCTCACTGGTGCCGTTATTCGTGCCGGATTAAAGTCTCAAGCACCGTGGAGATAATATGAACTGGTCTCGCTACATAATGGCATTTATCATCACTGCATTCATATTTATGACTGCATTTGTGGTAAGTAATCGCATCAACGATGCACGCGTAAACAACATACGCACCATTCAAGAAAACATGGCGATTGATATTCTCTCTCTAGAGACACAGTTTCAACTCCTCCAAGAGCTCTCATGCAAAGACATTAGGGAAAATTCGGTGCTCTCAAAGGAACTCGCGAACCTCTCAGCGCGCCTTTCCTACACCGAAGCACAACTCGGTGCTGACAATGAAGAAGTGATCCGCCTCAAACGCCAATACTCCCTTCTTGAGATCAAGGACATCTTACTTATGAAGCGCGTCTCAGCGAAGTGCAACCTCAACCCAGTTTTCATTCTCTATTTCTATGGCGCAGACAAGGTATGCCCCGAATGTACAAAGCAAGGTCACGTACTCACTGCCCTCTCTGAGAAATACCCACGCCTACGCATTTATTCATTCGACTACAATCTCGATGTGCCCGCTCTTCAAACACTTATCAAGCAAAGTGACATTGGTTCAGAACTTCCTGCATTGGTCATCAACGACAGGCCAGTCAATGGATTTACTTCTGTTGAAGACGTAGAGAAGCTTATTCCTGAGATTGAAAATCTTAAAGAGGTACAGGAGGAGTCTACTCCTACAAAGGCAAAGAAGAAGTAACGCTCAGTCAAGTGGAGGACTGC
>CAZGUV010000022.1:4024-7124 GCA_964528735.1 uncultured Candidatus Saccharibacteria bacterium
GACCGCATTACAGACTGATTATTGAGAGATGTAGTGTTCTTGGAGCCGGCAGTCAAAATGACTGTGGAGGACTGCGACCGCATTACAGACTGATTATTGAGAGATGTAGTGTTCTTGGAGCCGGCAGTCAGATTTGAACTGACGACCTACTCATTACAAGTGAGTTGCTCTACCAACTGAGCTATGCCGGCTCCAAAAAAACTACGTATGTATCAAAGAACAAATATGTGTCTGCAGTCAGATTTGAACTGATTTACCCTGCGACCGCATTACAGACTGAACGGATTCTACTACAAAACATAGACAATCAAAATGAACTGGGACCTACTCATTACAAGTGAGTTGTTTTACCAACCGAGACTTGCCGGCTCACATAAAACGAAACAAAGAACACTATTCGGACGCGGTATTATTACCTTTTTTTTCGTCCGTGTCCAGTTTCCCATCAATTACCTCTTCAAGGTAATGCATATCCCTCCTGACACGCTTTGAGGTCTTGTGGACGACAGTACGTGCCTGAAACTCCACACTGTGCGCAAGGCGCGCCATAGCGCGTGCACAGTAGTGCGTAAGAGCGTTCATGGCATGCGCACACCATGACCAAAGGACCTCAGGAGTAGCGTTTTTATCGAGCCATGCAAAAAGCGCCTCAGTTTTTACATCCATTGAAGCGCGAAATGCTGATGCGCTTTTTACGCCTGTTGCCTTTTCTCGCTCAAGTAAAAGATACATCAAAGCGAGTCCGACACATGCAAGCACAAATGTGGCGACTGCGAACATAGAAGATTAGACTGAGAGTCTTTCAGCAAGAATCACCTCAACAGGAGCTCCGACTGACGCACTGACTGTCTCTACGACTTTTTTTACTGTTTGCTCACCATTCTTAACGTAAGACTGTTCAAGCAAAACTCTATCTTTGAGGAAAGATTCAATCTTGCCGGCAACAATCTTCTCTTTCATATCTGCTGGTTTTCCGGCAGCCTCCTCTTCAAAAATCGCTTTTGCTGCAGTGATATCTTCCTCCTTTACTTGAGCTCGAGAAACAAATGTTGGCGCCATCGCAGCGGTATGCATTGCGACATCGTATGCAAGTGTTGAGAGTGCATCCGCTGTTGCAGTTGTATTGAGAGCAACGACCGCAGCAACGGTGTTGTTTGAGTGTACGTACGCATTCACCACTGATCCCTTCGCGATGACTGTCTGTGCAACCTCTGTCTTCTCTCCAAACTTCTGCACTGCCTCGTTTACCATCTGAATTACCTCCGGGTTCGTAGCCATTGCATCACTACCGGTAGATACTGCCTTCTCAGCGATTGTCTTTGCAAGCGCGACAAACTCTGGGTTTCGCGCTACGAAATCTGTCTCGCAAGCAAGTACGACTGCCGCAACTGATTTTTTATCGCCCGCTACTGCAACCTGCACTGTACCTGCACCAAGTGTTCTATCAGCTTTCTTTGCGGCCGCCTGAGCACTTATTTTTCGAAGAAGCACCTTTGCCTTCTCGATATCTCCACCCGCTTCCTCAAGTGCCTTTTTGCACTGCATAATAGCAACTCCTGTCTCATCTCGAAGCTGTTTGACGATATCCATATTGACCATAAGTGAAAATTTAAAGTGTAATGTGTAGAGAGCGTCGGCAGTATACCACGGAGATATGTAGTCTGTGGACTACTGAGCCTTTGTCGCACCATTGAGTGCTCGAGCAACCGCTGTGGTTATTGAGCTGATACTCTTCTTTGTCGCATCGTTTCCAGGGATTGGGTACTGGATGCGTGCGAAGTCACAATCAGTGTTTGCAAGTGCGATTACAGGGATTTTAAGGTCGTTTGCCTCGCGCACTGCTGCATCGTCATGACGTGGGTCTATAACAAACACAGCCTGTGGCTTGTCTTTCATGGTAGTGATACCACCAAACATTTCAGTCAAATTAGAAATTTCTCGGTCGAGTATAACACGCTCCTTTTTTGTGTACTTTTCAAAACCACCTGATTCTTTGTCAGCGAGAAGCTTCTCAAGACGGTCAACGCGCTTTCGGATTTCTCGGTAGTTGGTGAGTGTTCCACCAATCCATCGTCCTGCCACATACGGCATTGCGCATGAAATTGCTGCTGAGCGCACTGAATCTCGAGCTTCATTCTTTCCCCCCACAAAAAGAATCTTACCTCCTGTCTTGTAGATTGAAGTGATAGCGGTAAGTGCATCATCAAGACATGCATGAGTCTTTTCAAGGTCGAAGATGTCGTTCTTACCTTTTTGTGAATAGAGATATTTTTCTGCTGATGGATGTCGGCGTGTTCGAGAAAAGCCAACATGGAGCCCTGCGTCGTAGAGCTCTTGAACTGCGTGTGATACTTTGGTAACCATATAGGCGGGCATACTACTACAAGTAGATACTGAAAGCAACCCCAAATAGCGCCCTACATCAAAGGCACATCCTACGAAAGGATGGCTTTGATTCTGCGTATTCCAGAAGCGACGGCTTCCTCCTTTTGAATCTTAAATACTCCTCCCTTCTCAATTTCAGCGGTATTGCTGACGTGAGGACCTCCACAAAACTCAATCGAAAACGCATTATCAAATTGCGGATTCTCTGAAGTAGCACCGACAGGGCCGAGCGAATAAACCGACACCATGTCTGGATATTTTGCACCAAATTCATGCTCAGCATTGAGCTGTTCTGCTTGCTCTTTAGGCATCGTCGAGCGAATCATTGGGAGGTGTTCTTTGATTTTTTGATTTACAATCTCCTCCACCTTCTTCTTCTCCTCATCAGTCATCTTTGCGGTATGCGAGAAGTCGATACGAAGTCGCTCACCGGTGATATTACTTCCTCGCTGCTTTACGTGAGGACCAAGTACAATCTGAAGCGCCTTAAGGAGCAAGTGATGCGCGGTGTGCAGGCGTGTCGTCGCTTCTGATTGGTCAGCAAGACCACCTTTGAACTTTTGTTCAGCGCCCATACGTGAAGCATCCTTGTGCGCTTCCATTTCTTTCTTATATCCATCCATATCGACGGTGTACCCACGCTCTTTTGCAAGCTCAAGGGTGAGCTCAACGGGAAATCCATTAAAAAAACAGGGCAGATTTTCACCAGGCGCGA
>CAZGUV010000022.1:7134-14768 GCA_964528735.1 uncultured Candidatus Saccharibacteria bacterium
CATACGTCGTGAAGAGTACAAACGCCTCTTTACCTGAGATGGTTGTCGTTGCTCGCTTCTCAAACTCCTTCATTCCTCGGGTGATTGTCTCGCGGAATCGCGCCTCCTCTTCCCCAACTGCTGATTCAATCATCGCTGCATGCTCTCCTACTTCTGGGAAGTGCTCTTTGTACATATCTACGACTGGTGCAACGAGCGACTTCAAGAGCCCTGCAGGCACACCCAACACGTCACAGTGACGCACCGAGCGGCGAATAAGCCGTCGCGCAAAATATCCTGCGTCGGTATTACCAGGCATCACCCCATCAGCAATCATCATGACCGCTCCACGCATGTGATCTGCAACGACACGAAAGCTCGGCTTCTTTGATTCATCTTCGTACGAACTGCCACTTGCTGACTCAAGCGCACGGATGATTGCAAGGAGTGAATCGTTTGCAAGAAATACGTCTGGATTGTTCTTTGAGGCTGCAGTGATTCGCTCAAGCCCACCACCAAAGTCTACGTTCTTTTGGGGCAAGTTTGGAAACTTTCCATCCTTCTTGATGAACTCCATGAACACGGAGTTGCCGATTTCCATGAATCGTCCACAATCACAGTTTGGGTGACATTCTGCTCCCCATTTTGTATCGTGCGGAAGCCCAAAGTCATAAAAGACTTCTGAGTCAGGTCCTCCTGGCTCTCCTTCAGGCATATTTGCAGGCACCCCAGCCCGAGACCACCAGTTCTTCTTTGCTTCATACGCAAAAATACGGTCAGTACCCATGCCCACCTCATACCCTCGTTTTTCTGAGCCGATATCGCGAAATGTTGCATCAATTCCCTTTTCTTTGAAGAGTATCTTCCATGTTTCAACTGACTCATCATCGCGGCCGATATTGAGCTCAGAAGCACCCTGAAAGACGGTGACGTAGAGCTTCTTCGGGTCGAGCCCCACCTCGTCAGTTAAGAAAGAGAAGAAAAACCTCAGCTGCTCTTTTTTGAAATAATCACCAAGCGACCAGTTTCCGAGCATTTCGAAAAAGGTGGTGTGACGGTTATCACCGATTTCTTCGATGTCTTCTGCACGAAAGCACTTCTGGCTATTTACCAATCGCTTCCCTTTTGGGTGTGGCTCACCGAGTAGGTTTGTAATGAGCGGCTGCATCCCCGAGCCGGTAAAGAGCGTTGTAGGATCGTTTTTAGGAGTGATAGGAGCTGATGGTATTACGGCATGACCGTTCTTTTCTAGGTATGCTAAATACTTCGCACGGACCTCGTTTGGTGAGAATGACATGCTGGACAGTGTACGGCAAAGCAGAGCGCTATGCAAAGCTAATTGCCAGTGTCGTAGTGCTCGTGGAGCGTATTGAGTTGCCTACTAACGAGGATAAATGTTGCGCGTTTTGGAAATTCTTTTATGCGTCGTGCACCTATGTATGTGCCAGTACTTCGAAGCGCACCAAACAAATCCTGGAGAAAAGTCTCAATATCTCCTTTATGAGGGATGAGTGTATACCTTCCCTCACTCGCACGGTGTGATTCTTTCTTACCATAAAACACCGAAAGCGCTTTGTTTGAAGATGAACCGAAATATTCTTTGTATTTCTTACCGTCCTTCTCTACTGTCTCTCCACCACTCTGCTCATAGCCAGAAAAGAGCGTCCCAGACATGACAAAGTCGGCTCCACCACACCATGCCTTTGCAACACACGATGGATATTTGAGTCCACCATCGGCAATCACCAACCCGTGCCCTTGGTCGTTTGCGATACCATGCGCTGCATCAGCGCACTCCATGACTGCTGAGAGTTGTGGGTAGCCAACGCCAGTCATGCGTCTCGTCGTACACGCAGAGCCAGGGCCAATCCCCACTTTTACAATGTCCGCTCCAGCCAAAACTATCTCTTCGGTCATCTCATTAGTGACTACATTGCCGGCAATAATAATATGATCAGGACACAGCGTTCGCACTTCGCGGATTGTATCGAGAAATCGATTGAGATATCCATTAGGAACATCAATGCAGATAAACGAAAAGCATTTCAAGAGACCCGCCTTTTTCATTGCCTTGAGCTGTTTGATATCTTCATCGCGGATACCTAATGTATAGGCAACATAATCAGGGTTTTTAAACGACTTAAAAAAGGTCGTGTACTCCTTAATCGTGTAGTACTTATGAAATGTAGTGAGTATTTTGTGTTTTGAGAGTACGCATGCAAGTTCAAAAGTCCCGCAGGTCGCCATGTTTGCAGTCATAATAGGCACCCCGGTCCATACTTTTTTTGAGTGATAGAACTTAAATGTTCGTGTGAGCTCAACATCTTTTCGCGACGTGAGTGTGCTCCGCTTCGGTCGAAGGAGCACATCCTCATAATCAAGCTTTGGTTCGGTATCAATACGCATGAGTTGTGTGCATTAGCTGCTAATGCAACACATGAGGTGTTGCAGTGAAGTATAGCATACTGTTTAGACCTTCATGAGCTTTTCAAGTGCACTAATATCCTCTTCGATTGCATCAAGGCCGCGGTCAAAAAATGCAGGCTTTGAGACATCTATCCCAATCTTTTTAAATATTTCTGCTGGGCGCTGACTGCTTCCCGCTTGCATAAATGTTTTTACAGCAGGGATGAAGCTCGAGTCTTCTTTTACTTTTGCATGGAGTGCCCGGGCAACCAGTGAACCAAACGCGTATGAGTACAGATAATAGCGGAGTCTGAAATGTGAGATGTAGATAATGCGATACCCATCTTCAGGCTTCATGGTAACAGCACCTCCAAAGCATTTTTTGTTTTCTTCGACAAACATCTGACACATTTCATCAAACGGCACGAAACCGCGCTTATATACCTCAGTATAGAAGCGGTGCTCGATGTTGAAATCAGAAATTGCGTGGAAGATGTTATTCATATCCTCGTACGCGACTTTCATTCTCAGTGCTATCTGCTCCTCTTTCGTGAGGGTTGGGATTATATGCTCAAAGTATATCCGCTCCGCAAAGCGACTAGCGACTTCAGCTGTCGCTGTTGAATAGTCCTGGTAGAGGTGCTTTTGTGCTTCCTCAGCAAGCGACGAATGCACCAGGTGCCCCATCTCATGCGCAAGTGTAAATGCTGAGCGAATATCATCAACATGGTTCAATAAAATCATACCTGGATTACCATGTGTCTTTGACTGGAACGCGCCACCACTCTTCCCAACTGCCGGAAATACATCCACGTGCCCCTGTGCAAACGCGCGGTCAAAAATGCGCACATAGTCAGCGTCAAACGCCTTAAACGCATCTCGCACGGTGTCATGCGACTCCTTAAACGTCATTTTTTTCTGCCCCGTTTTCATTGGAGCATTACAATCGTGCATCCTCATCTCATCGAGCTTCAGTATTCGCTTCTTCAGTGCAAAAAAGCGATGCGCAATATCGACTCGCCCATTGACGGCATCACGCAGGGCAAAGACCGTCTTCCCGTCCATTTCATGACTCAAAAGAGTCGCACTATACGGATGTTCATACTTTCTCAACTCATCGCTTATTTTTTTATTTGAATAGAACGCATTGAGCTCTGCTTCGCAGAAATCGTGAATTGTCTTGAGCTCGGTGTGAATCCCCTCCCAGAGCGCATCACGATCGGCTTTTTCGGTGAGCATTCCCATCTTTGGTATTGCTTCGTTAATTGGTATTTGTTCACCCTTATAGCTCACGACGCGCTTATTGAGAGCACGATCAACACCATCCACCCACATACCATCAACTTGACTCTTCAAGCTCAAAATACGCTCTTCTGCCTCAGTGAGTGTGTGTGCACCTGACTCATACACATTCTCCAGAAGGTGCTTGTAAAATGCGAGTTTTTTACTTTTGAGGTACTTCTTTTGAAGGGTTGAAGGAGTCTTAGAAAGTGCCACATCGAAAAAGAGAAGTTTGTTTCCTGCTCGTGTGAGGCGTTCCCCGACTTTCATTATCTGCGCAGAAACAGCTGCATCAGATGAGTTAAGTGCTTGACGTTAATGAAAGTAGACTAGCGGCTTTGCACCTGAGACTTTTTCGTATAGTGCAGAATATGCCGTGAGCGCCTGGAACATGCTCTGTTCAGTTTTAATAAATGGTTTGCCTCGAAATTTTTTTTCAAATGCTGTGCATGCACTTTCAATCGCTTTTATATCTTTTTCAATCTGAACACTTGTATCCTTTGAATAAAACTGAGTAAGGTCCCATGCAGTCTGTATTGATGGTGTCATAACTGCAGTGTAGCAGAGTGACACCTATCATAAAAGACGGCCATGTCGCTCGCGCGGCATGGCCATTTCGTCATTGTGGTATCTCCGCACCGTCCCGTGCGAAAACCTGTGCCTCACCATTGACGAAGATGATGAAGCGTGACTGACCGAGACGCTCGGCAACCGCTTGCGCTAAGTCGATGAGCATGTCCCTGACATCAGCACTCTGGGAATTGTTGTAGAGCGCAGGTGCCCCAGAGAAAACCACCGCATCCTCAACCCCGCCAGCCCATTCGCCACCCGAAGGGTATGCGTATACGAGCGTTTGGATTGAGCATGTGCCAGTTAAAAATGGTTTACCTGCTCGCGAACGAGTGAGCATCCACTCACACGTGCACGCAAGCATCTCCTCCATCGTATGCGTTTTCCCTGACGCACCGAATCCAGACACCAGACCGAACGAGGCCTGCGCCTGTGCATGAGGCCATGCATGAGTCATCGAGAACATGTCTATTACGGCAGCTTTCGCCAACCGCTCCCTGTTATGACGACTGCGTGAACTCTCTACTAGCTAGAGCCATTTGTCAAAAAAAGAGCCCGTTCGGGCTCTTTACTTATGCTGAGATTTTCTGGATTTCGACTTTTACGAATGGCTGTCGATGACCGTTTTTCTTGAAATAGCGACTCTTTTGTCGGTAGCGCACAACCTCTACTTTCTTTGCGCGACCAACCTCTGTGACTTTTGCGGTGACCTTTGCCCCAGCGACAGTAGGCATACCTACTTTTGCAGAGCCATTGTCAACCAAAAGCACCTGATCAAAAGTGACTGAATCACCTTCTTTTACCCCATCAAGTTTCTCGATAGACACAGTGGTGCCCTCGTGTACAACGTACTGCTTTCCGCCGGTAGCGATAACTGCAAGTGCGCCTTCGTGTGTAGCTGTTTTTGCCATAATGAGGGGAATACTAGCTGAAAGACGCTAAAAAAGCAAGAAAAGCTCCAAATATGACTACTTGATAGCCCGCGCAACCGCTCGAACAACCGCTGTATCAAAGGTTTTTGGCAAAATGGCTTTCTTTGTTGGTTTTTTGACTAACCGTGCGATGGCTTCAGCACCCGCAACAAGCATAGCATCTGTGATAATCTTTACTTTGTTATCAAGCGCGCCTCGAAAGATTCCTGGAAATCCGAGTGAGTTGTTGATTTGGTTGGGAAAATCAGATCGACCTGTAGCGACGACCGCAGCGCCACCTCGAATTGCATCATCAGGAAAAATCTCTGGTACTGGATTTGCCAGCGCAAAGACAATTGGCTTCTTATTCATGAGCTGTATCATCTCTGCAGTTACGGTGTTTCCTTTTGAAACCCCAATGAAGACGTCGGCACCGAGCAAGGCATCGAAGAGAGAGCCGACGACAAGATGCTTGTTTGTTTTTTCTGCTATCTCCTTTTTGTGTCCAGATAGTGAGATGTCAGAGAGCGATATAATTCCCTTACTATCCACTACCAGTATATTGCTTATTCCATAGCCGAGGAGCATGTCTGTGATTGCACTCCCCGCTGCGCCAGCTCCAGCAATGACTACACGTACATCTGCTTTTTTCTTTTGCACAACTTTGAGCGCATTGATAAGACCGGCAAGTACGACCATCGCAGTGCCGTGCTGGTCATCATGCATAACAGGTATATCAAGCTCCTTTTTGAGACGCGCTTCAATTTCAAAACAACGTGGCGCCGAAATATCTTCGAGATTTATACCAGAAAATGAGGGTGCAATTGCTTTTACTGCAGCAATAATCTCCTCCGCATCCTGAGTAGAGAGTACGATAGGTACCGCATCTATACCAGCAAGTGACTTAAAGAGAAATGATTTTCCCTCCATCACGGGGAGTGCGCCCTCAGGACCTATATTTCCAAGTCCGAGGACCGCTGAACCGTCCGAAACAACCGCCACCGTATTCCCCCTCCATGTATATATATTAGTATCGCGTGGATTCTGTGCGACATGTGACGAGACAGCAGCAACGCCAGGAGTGTACGCGAGTCGCAACAGAGCTTCGGTGAGTTTTACTTTCGGTGCGATTCCGATTTTACCACGGATTTTTTTATGAAGTGCGAGCGATTCTGCGCCAGCATCTTTTTGTTTTTTGGGTGTATGTTTTTTTCGAGGCATCTCCTGAGTGTAGTTTTTTTGGTAGCAAAAAACAAGCCCCGGAACTTACTACAAGTCTACGGGGCTGACGCGAACGCAACAGAACTCTACTGGACGAGAACCCATGTGACTATACCGAGAAGCGGTCCGGCGATGACTGCACCGACGATGACCATTGCATTCTGGTAGAAGTAGCCCATGTGACCTCTCCTGAGGCTGACGCGCGCACAGAAGACTATTATACCATATATTTTTAATTTATCAATACCTCGCCCTGACGACTCCGTGGAGTACAATACATATATGAAAGATATATGGGGTACGTTGTTTGGGCCGAAAAGGAGAAGTGTGCAAAACGAATCAACACGACCTGCCGACACAGAGCCTGCGACGCCGTTTCCGGTACGAGAACAATTCCAAACCGGTATACCGATCTTAAAAGCAAATGAGCTCAAAGCGCTTGTGCGTGACGGTACGTCACCACGCGAACGTCCTGAGTTTGCTTACCCAGCGCTCTACCTCATCATAAAGGGCTCCGCGCAAGACAAAGAAACACAAATGCGTCTCCTCCAAGATGTCACGTATATTATTCTGAGGAATGGAGATGACCTGACACAAATGCGCTCACAGATTCGTGATTTTGTAGAGCGTGAGATATACGCACGAAATGATTGGGCGGTTGACGCTCACACCCTCCAAGGAAGACTGGGCAAGAACCTGACTGTGCTTGAGAGTATGTACCAAGATCGTGCTGAGAGACTCCTCAACGATTCACGAGATGTATTTCTTGTTGGTCATGCAACATTTGTAGGTCTTCCCTATTTTATACGCACCTTTCAACACCAAAAAAACCCTAAGACCCTCTACATTCTCATGCCGCAGTACATTAGCGCCTCTGACGCAGATGTGACGAGCCGCAACGAACCGACGGGTATTAAAATAAAGGATGGTAAGGTGAGCTTCATCGCCGCAGAAGATTACGCAAACCTAACTCACGCCGTTGTTGTTGATGATATCAAAAGTACCGGAGCAACCGAGCGGCAGCTGCATGCATTTCTACAACAGTCATGCCCACACGCGACTATTACGTTTGAGCCAATTATGCGTGGCCAAAATACTCAAGAGTAGTGACGCACACTACTCCTCTTGAGGTTTATCGAGCGAAAGTGGAGAGATACTCCCCTCACTGCCAGCAATTTTGATGACATCTTTATCAATTTTCCCAAGCTCCTTATACCCCGCGTTGTAGTGTGAGACTGTTGTTCCGAGGGTTGCACCAAGCTTTTT
>CAZGUV010000023.1:0-13367 GCA_964528735.1 uncultured Candidatus Saccharibacteria bacterium
GCTGTTACGCTATCTTTAAAGGGTGGCTGCTTCTAAGCCAACCTCCTCACTGTCAAAGGAACAACACATCCTTAAGTGCACTGAGCATAAATTTAGGGACCTTAACCGACGATCTAGGCTGTTTCCCTTTTGGCGAGTGGAGCTTCGCCCCCACCGCCTAACTGCCGCGCTCTTTACTTCTGGTATTCGGAGTTTGATAGATCTTGGGGTATTGCTACCTCTCAAGACCTTCCAGTGCTCTACCCCCAGAAGGAACACGCGACGCCAACCCAAAAGCTGTTTCGGAGAGAACCAGCTATTACCAAGTTCGATTAGCTTTTCACTCCAACCCTCAAGTCATCCGAGGACGTTGCACGATCCACCGGTTCGGCCCTCCCCTCGTATTTCTACGAGGTTCAGCCTGCTCAAGGGTAGCTCACCTAGCTTCGGGTCCACTGCAAACGACGTACGCGCTATTCACACTCGCTTTCGCTATGGCTCAGTCCGTTAGACCTAACCTGCCATTTACAGTGACTCGTTGGCTCATTCTTCAATAGGCACGCCGTCGAGGTGCAAGCACCTCTCCGACTCCTTGTAGACATATGGTTTCAGTTCTATTTCACTCCCCTCTCGGGGTTCTTTTCACCTTTCCCTCACGGTACTAGTTCACTATCGATCTCTTACAATATGTAGCCTTGGCGGTTAGTCCCGCCGGATTCACTCAAGCTATTCGTGTCCAGAGTTACTCAGGAACAGATACGCATAAGAGATACATATTTCGCTTACGGGACCATTACCCTCTAGGGTCGCGCTTTCCAGCGCATTCAGCTATATGCATCTTTTGTAACTTATGTCAGCCTTACGACCGACGTATCTGCCCTACAACCCTCTTTCGTATTGCTACGAAAAAGTTTGGGCTCCTCCCGTTTCGCTCGCCGCTACTAAGGGAATCTCAATTGGTTTCTTTTCCTCCAGGTACTGAGATGTTTCACTTCCCTGGGTCTGCTCTGCTTTCGCAGTGTAAAGGTATTACCCTCTACGAGTTTCCTCATTCGGAGATCACCGGATATAACGCTTGTTAGACAGCTCCCCGGTGCTTATCGCAGTCGTACTACGTCCTTCATCGCTTGTAAGAGTCAAGGCATCCTCCATACGCCCTTATCAGAACTTCCTGTGTGGAGTTCTGAGAACCACTAAGTTCTTTGCATCTCTCATTCGATTCCTATCAATATGAGAAGATGACGTGACACTCTACATGTGTCACGATTTGATGAAATACAATTTTTGTCATTCTATTAAGTGATTGAAATCACTCAATAGCCTGCAATTGATTTATGAGTTGTTGTTCCGCTCCAGTGGTTATCGCGTCATATCTTTCGTGACGACAACATGTGCGGAGATGTAATTGTCAAAGTACAAACTTTAAAAAATGCCGCTTCCCGCGGCGACTGTCGTAACGAGCAAACGCTCATTAGTGTGTCGCCTGCTGGTGGGTGGTATTCATAAAGTTTGCGTACTATATACTAGCCCCCTATAGGCTGTCAATAGAGAGTCTCTCCCCAGTCTTGCGCACCTCATAATGGCTCAACAAAAGGGCTCCCCAGCACCGCCGTACCCCTCTATAGATAGGTGCTTCGTACCCACCCATAACCTACCTCTTTGAGTACTGTTTTTAAAGGTGCTTCTGCGCAGAGACTCGCACCCGATTCGATATGGATTACCGAGCTCGTTGTATCATTGTTGGTGAGGTTGCGTAGTATTGTTTCTAGGTATGATGCAGTTGTCATTTCAGAAAACTCGACACCATCAAGTACACGCGCTCGACGCGTAATAAGTGGCGTGATCCCAACGGTATCTTTCCAATCCTGCACTGCACCTTCGTATCTTCCATCAGTAATAAAAAATGCATTGTCTGCAGTGACGACTAAATATCCGTGGGTACCCTGAAACCCAATGAGTACTTCAAGTGCACTGCTCACTGACTCCTCTGTCTTTATACATATATATGCGCTCGCGTTATTTTTTTGCAGTAATGTCTGAATGTGTAGAATATTTTTTTTCTGTTCACCCACAGTCATGACCTTGGGCGGTGTGTGTACGCTTCCATCTCGCGCACTCTCATAGACTCGGTGCGGCACATCTATAAGCTTCCTGCTTTCACTACTATCTCCAAACACGCGCGGTCCATCTGGAGTAATCGCAATCATGTCTTCAATGCGCATGCCGTACATACCCTCTCTATAGATACCTGGCTCGTTAGTCACAACGTCTCCATTTTGAAATACATGCGGTGATGTTTTAGAAATGTACGGGAGCGCATGCACGCTTCTCCCTGCGATTCCATGCCCAAGCCCATGTGGCATATCACCCACATATTCGCGTATTGCACGGTCTGCATCTGCAGTCTTATTCCCTATCGCATAGAGTGGCGTCGTCAATTCTTGTGCACTCTGCAACCGCTCGTAGTCAGCTACATACGCTGCCCTCAGTACTCCCCGAGTATTTCCAAACCAGTAATTACGTGTCATGTCAGTACAGACTCGGTTCATGTATATATTTCCACAATCAATCAACACAGGTTCGCCATTTTTGAGACGACGCTCACCTGAACGATGATGCGGTATCGCGCCGTGTTCACCAAAGGCAACAATCGCAGGAAAACTCACTTCCCACTGCTTTGCATGTGTAATCACATGTTCAACTTTCTGTGCAAGTTCGTACTCTGTCATACCTTCATACATATATGATGGTATCTCTACTTTCATGAAGTGGAGGAGCTCGCTTTGTCCCGCATCCATGAGGTCTATTTCTTCATTTGTCTTTTCTCTTCGTATCTCGGCTATGATGCTCAAGCGCTCGACGGTGATCTCGCTATTACACACCTTGCATGCATCTATCAATGTGTCATAGAGAGCCCCTTCAATAGTTGACTCAACAGCAACTCGACCGCTTTGCACTAACTGCACTAATTCATCATGGGCAGAAAAGAAAGTAGAAAAGTCTGTTGCCTCCTCAAGTGAATCTGCGGTAATGCACACAATGTGTGGAGTCTCTGTCGACGACTGAAATCCAAGATAGGCATATTCGGGCGAAGGTATTGATTGAGAATCAACAACAAAAAGCACATCAACTGCTGGCTGCTGGATAGCCATGAACGCCCGCACCTTGCTCACACGAGCCTCAGATTGCCGATCTATTGCATCAACGAGAGCTTGCGGATGAACTGATGAAAGGTTGCTTCTCATAGAGTACAGAGTACTGTCCTAATAGATATTTCTCAATCGAGACTCGAAAAGATACGCGTATTTATTCAGTGGCTTCCTGCTCTTCGTCCGCGACTTCAACTGTCACCGAATCTGATGCGCGAGTTTTCCTATCTGGGGCGAGACATTCCACCCTAAAGTCACTTGTTTCGTATAACTTGCCGAGGATGTATCCTGAACGCCCAACTTCCTTGAAGCACTTTGGACTTTCCTTTCCATACCGGTCACATCCTGGTCCATAGACTACACATGATGCAGTGTTCTGACTTCTCCATGAAACTTTCACCTCATCGCCGACTGACGCACGCGGAGGCTCCGCGAAGATACGCACCGAAGGAAGTACTGATGCATTTTGCCCAGAAGTCTTTTTTCCTCCTATACCAGTAAATGTTGTGTTTTCGTTACCACCACTCATGACCGTGACTCGACATGATTTTCGCGCAAACTCTTTGCCGAACTTATCTCGACAACGCACGACATAGGTGGAGTCCCTGAGGGGAGTCATGTCGACTGATCCTTCAGTATCTCCTCCAGTCGAGAATTCTCCATCTTCAGTACTACTGCCATACGATGAACCAGTCACCGCAACACATGACCACGCGATTGTTGCGGACTCGCCTTGACGTATAGTGCCCGGATCACACGTGAGCAGCACTTTGTTTTTTAGTGTTGTCGGGTCTTCGTCATCGGGAGTGATTGGATCACTATCATCATCCGCAGGCTTCACAAACACTTTGAGTGCAGGCGCACACGTAGTCGTGCCAATTTCGTTTGCAACTTTAATTGTGTATGTCGTCGTACGCTCCGGAGAGACATCTATTGAGTTGCCTTCGACAATACCGAGACTTCCCTTTTCTGCAGCACCTCTGTCGTCTGTTGTCGTAAAGTTAATCAATGTCTTTATCGTACCTTTCCCTGTTACATCCCAAGAAAGTGTTGACGCCTCTCCGACCTTTATTACTTTTGGTGTTGCGGTGAGTGAATCCTCAGTACACTTTGGAGGCTCGGTCGGCTTATCTTTTCCATAGAGATCATCCCACCACCACGGCTTTTCATCTTTCTTGTCGTCTTTTTTTTCATCTTCCTTTTTAGGCATCTCAGGCATTTTTGGTTCACCGCCACCTTTCTTATCGTCCTCCTTTTTTTGATCTCCACCGTCTTTTTTCGGATCTTGCTTGGGGTCCTGTTTCGGGTCTTGCTTTGGATCTTGTTTCGGCTCAGTTTTGGGACTGGTCTTTTTTGCACACTCAGCAGGTCCACTCTTGACCATTTCTGCACCGCCTTGCCCTTTACACACTACACATGACTGACCATCGGCAAGTTTGAACGAGTCGTGACACTGACAGATTTTTGATTCTTTTTCATCAACGGGCTCGTCAGAGATTTTGTTTGGAGTCCCTTTGTCATCAATCTGATATTTGAGCTGTGGTCCCCATCGCTTTGGGCTCTTTTTTTTCTTCTCTTCCTCGTTTTTTTCTTGCGCCTTTTTCTCTGCAGCCTTCATATCCTCACCTTCACATTTGTTCGAGACTGCTTCAGCAAAAATTGAGCGAGCGACGATATCAGGAGAAAAGGCGGTTACTCCTAAATGAAATACGCACAACGCAAGAGGCACAAACACAAGTGTCTTCATAGAGATATTTTATCATGCGCCACGCGATTCACTACCAAGCGTTTTCACAACCCTGGCAGGCATCTGCCCCAGCCCCGCCTCGGATGAGATACTATAATGTAGTACAATAGATATATGCTTGAATACGAGCAACGCTATACACTAGGGGTGCGAACGTTTTTGTTCATGTTCCTGAAATATGGATGGTGGCTTTCTATCATCACCGGATTACTTGTATATCTTGGGCTGCAGTTTGCGTATGGGTCTGCAGGAGTATGGCTCGCGACATTTTTAGGTAATCATCCTGAGTGGTTTCTCGATACGTTTATCATCACACTCATGACTTTTCTTATTGCTGCTTCTGTTTTTTTTATCGCACTGTTGCGTACATTTGTTTTGTTTAAGCAGTACCAGTTCACTGTCGATAAAAAAGCATTCAAGCTCCGCAGGGGTATATTTAGAATCCGTGAAATTCGAGTCCCCTATCTCCAGGTAACAACCGTGCGTATCGAACAGCCGTATCATTACCGAATGCTCGGCCTCGCGCAGGTAGATATCATTTTGAACACTGACTCTGGAATTTCGAAAACGATTCACAACCATAAGAGAAAGGAAGAACAGGACTTTCTCCTTCCTTTGATTGATAAAAAACGTGCTCACCTACTTTCTAACCACCTCATAAAACACAGCAATGGTGATATAGACGATGAAGAAAGCGAGGACGGTTACGAATACGCTTACGAAGACGAAATCCCTGGCGATGAACTCCATGAATGGGAAGTGGTGAACGAACGCAGATAACTATACTTGTTGTTCTATGATTGTACGCTCACTATCATCTGTTGTGAGTGCTTTGTTGTACGTGCGAAGCATCATGTAGAGCAAGAGACAGAGCACAGCCCAAAAGAGCGCGCTCACGACAAGTGCGATTTGTGGGAGTACTTGCTCAGTGTCTGTGAGTCCAAAATCTCTTTCTGCGGAATAGATGATAGTCCACGGGCTATCAGCAACGAGTAGTGTCTGCTCGTTTTTCATCGACGCAGAACGTTGCCCTGGTGTACCGATATCTGTCGCGAGTGAGTCACCTGCGGCACCGACAAGATTTGGTGTTGCACGCCAATACAAACGTGCAAGTGGTGAGGTGTCCTCAGGCCTATCATAGAGTGCGACCCCGAGGTCGGTCGTCCCGCGCAACACTGATTCCATAAATGCATCGGCGACAAATGTTGCAAAGACAAAGCCAGCGAGCGCATCTCTTCGCTCACCAACAGTAAACGTCGAAGCTCCTTCTCTATAGACTGGAGCAAACATAATGAAGCCTGGGTCTTCTGTTTTGTTTGTTCTATTTGCGAGCAGTACTCGTTTCGATACAGTAATCGAACCACTGTCACGCGCCCGATTCATCGCCTCTTGTCGCTCGGGGTCAGTCAACATATCGTAGCCGATAGATACATCTTGTACGGGTACTGGTGCATCAAAATAGACAACGGCACTATACTCATCGCGTCTTCCTTGAGGGTGTACCTTATACTCGCCATTACCTCGACTCCGCTGTGCTGATATATGCTGCGAAAGGTCATTGGCAGAAAATGTACTGATGAAACCGAAGCCTTGCATGCCTGGGTAGCGCCTCGTCACCTGTATCTCACGGGTGTACCTGCGCCATGCACTCGGATCGAGCTCGCCCAATGTTTCAAATACAACCTTACCCTGCAACAGCGCCTGTTCGTACAGTAGTGCACGCTCTTTAATGTCCTTACTCAGTCGATCACTTTGAGTCGTGAACCTACTTTCTGCGCGCTGCCCCATGATATCGGTCACATACGCATACCCACCGAAAGTAGCGCCTGAAAAGAGCGCCAAAAGCGCCACTATCTCGAGCATATTCAAGAGTCGTGATACGACTGTTCTTTGGCGTACGGGAAGTACTCTGACTTTCTTTCGGAGCGATCGTATCATTCTCTACAGTATCACCCGAAAATCAGACTCACTCAAGGTTACTATCCGGAAAAGTGACGTATTTTAGAGCAACCTGAACACTTTACGCCCTAAAATAAAGACCGCGAGCGCTATCACAAAGAGCATATCAATCAGCAAAAGCACACTGACGAAATCAACCGGATAGTCAGGCGCACCTGTTGAAGCGAGTGTTGGTGTGTCGACACTTTGGGGTGTGAAGCCGGCAATACCGTCGAGTACTGATGCTGCCAAACCCCAGTTAAGTGGCACACGCACATCAGGTGGAACAAATGAAAGCGATATGATTTTTTTACCTTCTTCAACTGGATGGAGGTATGCGCGCTCGTCGGTAATCACGCACGCCCCTGATTCATCGATAAACAAATCTGAAGGTATCATCGGCTGTTCGCCTGGTATGTTTGGGCAATAATCAAGATACGCGGGCACACACCACCCGACAGTATCAGTGACGAAACCGAGCGGTATACTCGCTTGAAATCCTTCGAGGTTTGGACAGTAGTCAGCAAATCGTTCGGTGTATGGCTTGAGAAAATCTGGGACACTCTGTGTGTTTGGATTAAAAATTGTTGGCAATCCAGATATTGAACCTGTACTCGACACGCCGGTCCCCGGTATATCAACGATTCCATCATTATCTACATCGACTTGAAACGGTTCGGGTGCGCCGCATGTACCATCGGTGCGCACCACCATAGCGAGCGGTATTTGTTGTTGCAGTCCAGCAATGTTGCTACAAAAATCTATCGGCAAAACGCACATCCCCGCATCATCACGCACGTATCCCTGTGGTACACCTGCTTGAAATCCTGGCAAGTTGTCACATGCATCTTTCGGAATTTCAATACACACACCTCCATCAAATGTGTACCCAGCAGGAATAGTCACTTGTGTTCCAAAGATATTCGCACACAAGTCAGCTCCGCCTGACGGCGAACCGTTTGTAGATGGTGTCGGCGTTGGAGTTGGCGCTGGTGGAGTTGTACTTCGCGCACTTGTCGGACGCCAATCAGTCTTAATGCACGTAGAAGCACTCGCACAATCAAACTTCATCCACCCACCATGTGGTCCTCCAGTCCATGCCCACCCAACAAACTCTCCATTTGCATTGATAGAGACACCAATTGATAGGCCGAGTGCCGATGTCCCACTATTTGCTGGACGAAAATTAATCCAGCCCGCACCTTGTGCCCACGCTTTGCCGCTGATTTCACCATTCGCTGGATTTATGGTTACACCCTCTGGTCCTGTGGGGTCAAACGTAATCCACCCAATCTCACTTCCCCATGCGATACCATCTATTCCTGCAGTGTCCTCAATCGTAACTGCAGTCGTGCCTGTCGGTCGAAAATTGATGATGCCTGGTGCGGGTGTTGTGCACGTTGTGTCTTTGCACACGCGAGTGAGATGTGAACCCGCAGTAATAGTTCCATTACTTTCTGATGCATACGCATACACACCAAGCACTAGGTATACCAAGAGAGCCCAGAAACTAATATGTCTCATGTGACGCATGTATGTATTCTATCGCTCCTACTGCCCTTCTGCTACTACTGTAACCGTTCGTGTTGCCGTACCTACATTTCCTGCTGCATCAATTGCTGAATAAACAACTGAGTGAACACCTGCGACTGATGTATCAATGGTTACTGTACCTGTCTGTGGCGTCCCTCCGTTAAGTGCTGCCGTAATCTCTCCGACAACACCAACATTGTCTGTTGCTGTTGCACCAAGATCTACCCATGAGGTACCAAGTACGATTACCTGCTCAGCGTTACCACTGATTGAAACAGTTGGCGCAGTAGTATCAGCTGACTCACCAGTTCCATTTCCCGTCTCAGAACTACCACCTCCTTGCGTGTTTTCACCCTCACCACTTTCTGGAGCATTGCCAGAGCCAGCACCACTTGCCGGCTGTGATGCGCCATTGAGGAGGTTTTGGAGTTGCGTCTTTGTCACACAAACATTGTCTGTCTCTGTTCCGACGCAGAGCTCCTCAGTCACTACTTTCTTCGCCCTAAAGATGTCTGCAACCATTTCTTGCGCCTTGAGCACACCTCCCACTATCAACTCCTTTGTCTTCAACATGAAGAACTTCATATCGACAACCGCCTGCCCAAGCCCTTCATCGTCAATATCATTTTTCTTCACCGTCTGCTCCTCTCCATCAACTATGAGTTGAATTGATTCTTCTGGTACCGCTTCGGTTGCATTTACATCAAGTGCTGATGATGCGTATTCCCCTGGCGGGTCATCAGACCACATTCGAACATAATCGATATCTATACTGCGGGCAGTCGTACCAGTGACCGCATGACCGACACCCCAGGTGAGACGCGTTGCAGCCGCCGGGATTGCTGCGGTGTTGTGGGTCGCGACAACGGTACCATCAATGAGGAATGTCACGACACCGTTTGCACCGGAGTTTTGCACTTCGATGCGCAGGATGCGCATGGTGTTTGTGGTACATGCAGTACCGCCCGCACAGGCCGTTGCAAGTGTGGTGATGTTTTCTGCACCTGATGCACTACGTGTTACCGCTTCCCAGTTAGTTGCCGCTGCCTGCTTTCGGAAGAAGATTTCGTTTGCAGAGTTGTTTGTATCCGCTGCAATAGTTGCGTTTACTGCAATCTGGTGAAGGCCGGCGATGATACGGTGGTCAGTGTTTGCATCACCCTGTACACGCACTGAGAAGACTGGGTTTAGAGTACGTTCAGTCACCTGTACACCCGCTGCACTTATCCAGTTTGTAACGTTTGCTGCTGCTGTAGCAATCGCCATACGTACAATACCTGAGTTACCAGCAACAGACGTACCAGTGAGTGTACCCGCAGAGACTTCATCGAACCATATGTTTCCATATTGACCGTCAGCACTGAGCGCAGTTCGGCCATGAATGAAGTCTTCCCAGACCATATCCCAACTACTGTTGATGCGACCGAACACATAGAGCTGGTCGCGCGCGAGTGAGTCAGGTTTTGAAGATGAGATGCCACCATTACCGATAGTGACTCGCACCTGGTCGAGCACATCTCCATCGACTGCTCCTACACGGAAGAGGTTGTCGTTTGATGCATCTGGTCCTGTGACTTGGAGTCCGTATCCTGTCGTGAGAGCGTTTGCGTTTATCTTGAGTGCTGTGCCCGTTGTCACTGAATCGGCGTTTATTTCGGTGACATTTCCTGTCGTTGCATTTGATGTCACACGAAGCGCAGAAGCGCCAGTCTGTGTAAGGGTACCTGCTGTCTGGGTGAGTGTATCATCAATGTCGAGCACAGCACCCGTTGCTGTCAGTGTTGCTGCGCCATTGTTGAGAGCGAGTGTACGTGCAAGGTTCATAACATGACCTGTTTCTGAGCCAGTACTTCCCGTATATGTCTTATTGTATGAAAGGATTCCAACATTTCCTGTGAAGAGTGAGCTCGCTGCTGTCGACCCAGTCACATTAAGCGCAGTGCCAGAAGTAAGCGCTGATCCAGAAATATCAGCGATTGTTCCTGTTGTCGCTGAGTCTGCATTAAGCGTGATAAGACCTGTCCCCGTGTAAGCACCCGTTGTAGTGATATTGAGACCGTTTCCAGCGGTTGCTGCATCCATATCAAGATTTATGAGATCACCGCCTGTTGCCATTGAAGCACCGCCAACAATAGTGAGCGCGCTACCTGAGGTAAGTCCTGTCGCTGAGATGTATGCAACATTACCTGTAGTTGCAGAGTTAGCTGTAACATTCAATATACCGTCAGTCGTACTCGTACCGGTGTATGCACCCGTAGAGGTAATACGAACACCCGAACCGACGGTGTTTGCACCAGTCGTTACATCGATAACATCTCCTGCGCTCGTCATGTTTGCACCACCTCCCACAAGAGACAAAGTGCTGCCCGAAGTAAGTGAGGTACTCGATATGTTGACGACATTACCTGTTGTAGCTCCGTTTGCGATTATTTCAGCGAGCTCTCCTCCAGAAGTAATGGTGCCCGATGAAGTGAGACTCAAGCCATTTCCTGTTGAAAGTGAGTTTGCCGTTACCGTGAGTGCTGTGCCTGTTGTTGCTGTTGAAATAATATCTGCGCCGTTTGTACCGGTGTTGATGTTTACAGCCGTTGCCCCAGTTGTGTTACCTATAGTAACGGTCTTCGCCGTTGCGTCAGTTCCGATATCAATTGCTCCTGTCCCCGTCTGGATTGCAACTGTCGTGTTTCCAGCGGTACTTCCAAGTGTGATACCACCTGTCGCTGTCGTATCGAAGATAGTGTTGCCTCGTGCAAGAATATTGAACGGCTTTGCGGTTGATGACGCGATTGTGCCGACTGACATAATGTAGCCCGTACCAGATGAAGCCGCATTTTCGGTAAAGTTCATTCCGTTTGTTGTCGATGAGAGCTGCCAGTTCCATGTCTGCGCGTTGTTTCCGTTATTGATACTGTTTGTTCCGACTGCTGCAGTAATAGATGACAAGATTGGTGAGCCACCTCCTGCGGAATCTGCTGCACAACCCCATGTATCTGATGTTTCGTTCCATTTCAAGATTTGTCCATCTGAACACCCTTGGAGCATCGCGAGTCCTCCTGAGAGTAGCTCGAGACCTGAACCAGACGATGTTGTCGCTGAGAGTGCATCAGTTGCTGCTGGGAGAAGAATACCGAGCGACGCTCCTTCTGTTCCGGTGAGTGTAAGACCGCCACTTGCAGTTGCACTTGAGACGTAGTTACCTGAGGTGTCAGTTGTGAGCACTATGGTATCGTTTACTACGTCTGAACCAAGGATACTGTTTGAAAGATTGAGCTTGCTGTATGCAATAGCCGCAGCTGAGTTGATGTCAGCATTCACGATGGTGTCGTCGGTGATTTCTGCTGATTCAATTGCAGTACCCAAAAGCGAGACTGTTCCTGAAGCATCTGGAAATGTATAGGTGCGAGCGGCGGTCAAATCAACTGAAGTGAGTGTTCCTGCAAATCGGTTTGAGCCACCAGCGAATGGAGTAATGAGTATCTGGTCTTGTGTTCCTGTTGAAGTTTGGAATGTTGCTGATGTTGCAGTTACGGTGAGTCCACCACTTGCAGCGAGCGCTGCGTTAAATGTTTTCGCTCCTGCAAAAGTCTGTGTTCCTGTACTCATCAAACCAGGGTTTGATGCATCCGCAAGACTCAAGGTGAGGACGTTTGTGGCGATTGAACCACCGTTTGCACTCGTGCCTGTTGGCGCTGCAAGTGAGGTGACTATTGATGAGCCTGATGCAAGTTTTGAAAGTGCAATAGCCGCAGCTGAGTTGATGTCGGCATTCACAATTGAGTCATCGGTGATTTCAGCTGAATCAATGGCGGTGCCGAGTGTTGCGGCGATGGTGACGCCACCACTGCCATCACCCGTGGTGGTGATGCCGGTACCTGCAAGAATTGAGACGGTGCCACCTGATGCAATTGATGAGTTGGTGCCTGACGTACCTGCAAGGGTGAAGAGTGTGCCGCCGGTCAACATGACGGTGCCCGTTGCATCAGGGAATGTCCAGGTTCTGTTTGCGGTTAAGTCAGCTGAGGTGACGGTACCTGCAAATGCGTTTGCGCCACCCGTTGCTGGTGCAACAGCAATCGTGTCTGAGTTTGCAGTTGAAGAAACGAAGCGTGCGGTTCCGGTGGTGCCGAGTGTGGTGGTGAAGTTTGATGCAGTGCCAGTCGTGATACCAACCGTTGAGCCTGACGTGAGGCCGATTGCACCTGCTGCTGAGTTTCCAATCGTGACCGCTCCGGTTGAGGTACCCGTGTTGATGTTCGTTGCAAAGTTTGATGAGGCATTAATTGATGCAGCACCACCGGTGATGGTGAGGCCTGCTGAGCCCGAGAGGAGTGATGAGAAGGTCTTTGCACCAGCAATGGTTTGTGTGGTGGTTGAGACGAGTCCCGGGTTCGTACCATCAGCAAGCGAGAGCGTGAGGACGTTTGAGGTGATACTTCCACCGTTTGCACTCGTGCCGGTTGGGGTACCGAGACTGGTCACAATCGAAGAACCAGAGGCAAGCTTTGAAAGTGCGATGTTTGCTGATGCATTGATGTCAGCGTTGACGATTTCACCATCGGTGATTTCTGCTGATTCAATACTGTTGCCCAAGAGCGTGAAGGTTCCTGATGCATCAGGCAAGGTGTACGTACGAGCAGCGGTGAGGTCAACACTGGTGAGTGTTCCGGCGAAGCGGTTCGATCCCCCACCAAATGCAGAAAGGATGAGTTGGTCTTCGGTTGCAGTTCCTGTTTGAATCGTTGCTGAACCGGTTGAGGTAAGTCCCGCACCAGCAGTGAGGAGTGATGAGAAGGTCTTCGCTCCAGCAAAGGTTTGTGTACCGGTGGTGACGAGTCCTCGAGCTGACGCACCCGCGTCTGGAATATTGAGTGTGAGTGACCCACCCAACGATGCGGGAGAACCTGAGACGTTCACATCAGTACCAGAGGTACCGGTGGTGAGGCCGATGGTTGAGTTCGCAAGATCTGCGTTTGCAACGGTGCCATTCACGATGTCACTTCCCTGAATGCTGTTTGCGAGGT
>CAZGUV010000024.1:0-11117 GCA_964528735.1 uncultured Candidatus Saccharibacteria bacterium
GTTGGGGGCGCCGGGGGGGGGTTCGAACGGCGGAGGTGCGAAGCCGTTTTGTAATCAAAACGTTACCGAGCCGCGTCCAGTAAATCTTATGAGCAAAGCGAATTAGATATTGCGGGACGAATCCCCCGGGCATTTTTTAAAAATGCTACACTAGATCTATGAACACACTTAAAAGCATCGGGGCAGTACTGGGAGGATTTTTAACCGTCTTTATTCTTTCAGTCCTTACCGATGTAGCACTTGAGTCAGCGGGTATTTTCCCAAATCCTGCAGAAGGACTTTTTGATAGAAAACTCTTGGCGATTGCTTTGTTGTATCGAAGTGCATACGCAGTGCTTGGTGGGCTTGTGACGGCGCATCTTGCACCACACCATCCGATGAAGCATGTCGCAGCACTCGGAGTACTCGGTACTATTGGTGGATGCGTCGGCGTGTACGTGGGGTGGGACTTATCTGAGCACTGGTACCCCATAGCACTCGCAGTCACTGCATTTCCACTTGTATGGTTTGGTGGCACATTACGAAAAAATAAATCAGATGCGCATGAGTAATCCAATCACCATAGAAACACGCATTAGTAATATCACCGTTGAAAAAGCGTGGGAACTTTTTACCGGGCCACAGCACATCAAAGAATGGAATCATGCATCAGCAGATTGGGGTGTCGGTGCGGTGAGTAATGATGTGCAGGCAGGAGGGAGGTTTGCTGTCGAAATGAAAGCGCTTGATGGGAGTGCGTCATTTGTATTTTCTGGAGTCTATAACGAAGTGACCCCTACGTCGTTTGTTGCCACGATGGATGACGGGCGATTTTGGGAAGTCAGTATGGTCGCAGATAATGATGATGTGCATGTGATTGAATCGTTTCAGCCAGAAAATGAGAACCCTGAAGATATGCAGCGTGCGGGGTGGCAGGCGATACTCGACACCTTTAAGGCATATGCAGAGGCTCACCAGCAATCTGTGCATACCCCTTAACGTCCTATTTCTAAGCTGATATACTTATCCTATGCGATTTACACGAAGTAACGCGGTGAAAATACTCGCCGTTGTTGTGCTTACTCTCCCGTCACTTGCGTTTGGTCAAAATAGACTCGTCTCATGTAATGGACTCGATTGTACCTGGTGTTCGATGGTGCAGATGGTCCAAAATCTCATCAACTTTGCAATCTTTTTGGGTACGATGTGTGCCGCGCTCCTCTTTATGTGGGCTGGATTTTTGTATATAACAAACGGCGGTAGTACCGAAAACATCAGCAAAGCAAAGCGCATCTTCAAAGCAATCATCGTTGGTTTTGTGGCGATTCTCGCTGGATGGCTTGTCGTTGATACGCTCATGAAAGCGTTGGTTGGTGGACAGGGGAGTCAGTTTGGTCCCTGGAATGATTTCAGATGCGCAACACCAACAGGTGAGGTCAGTAATCCTGTCGGCGTTCGAGGAAATCGCACCGGCCTCATAGGTATCGAAGATCCATATAATGATACAGGTAGTAGAAATGACGATGAGTCGATGTCAATGCGCGGTGGTTCAGGTGGTGTGTTTAGTCCAGACAATCATGGTGGGCTCGATGCGCGAAGTTATCTCACCGAAAATGGCGTGAGCTTCTCTCGTGGAGCTTGTACCGGAGGCGAGGGCACTAGTGACAACTGTATCAGTATGGCTGGTGTGAGACGTTACATCATCGAACAGATGGTGACTATAAAAGAAACGTGTGGCGCATCGTGTGCGGTGGTTATAGATAGAGGGAGCGAACCGATTGAGCGTGAGCGTGGCTCGTACACCCATGTGACAGGGTATGTGCTCGATATCTTGCGAAATGATGTGGTTGACGCCTTCTTGCTTGACGTGCTCACTAAGGGTGCGGATGATATTTATGCTGACTCATGTAGTAATCAGTACGTGCAGTTACCTGAGGTCTGGCGTATTACGGTCTGGAACAAGTGCCAGCTCTAAGGCTTGCAGAAAGTCGCTTTTTAGGGTAATCTGCCCCCACTATGTCACAAGATAAACTCATTAAACTTACTGCAAAGGGCGCAGGTACATACCTCACCACAAAAAACAGAAAGACAACTCAAAAGAAGCTTGAGCTTCGAAAGTACTCGAAGAAGTTGCGAAAGCACGTAGTCTTCAAGGAGGCGAAAAAGTAATTTTAAAAGCGACCTCTGGTCGCTTTTTTGTTGCGTGAATGTGTGGTATCGTGTCGCCCACGGGTCCTTAGTTTAGTGGTAGAACAGCGGTCTCCAAAACCGCTAGTAGAGGTTCGATTCCTCTAGGGCCCGCAACTGCCTAAAAATCATGCCTTCGCATGGTTTTTACGCGTTGCGGGAGCCGTAGGTATATGCGAGTTTGTGTAATCACAAGGCGAGCATACCGAGGCGGGGTCGCGAGATTTTCTCGTCAGAGAAAATACTTGTGACCGCATGCTATAATTCAGAATAATGATTTAGTTCTGGAAACTATATTTCCTTCATAATTCTAATAAAGTCATATGCAAAACATTGGAATGGCAACACAGAACGAGCAAGGGGAAGTAAAGGAATGGCATGATGTCTCGTTTGGGCAAGTATGGTATGCAGCCGAAACCGTACCCTCATTAATATGGCTCAATACTATAGACCCGTATGGACGTACCGTATTTAATAAATATCAAATGCCGTACGTAATACTTGAACTCAAGCAGTTAAGAGAGAAATATCCAGAACTTAATAATATACCAAAAATAATTGAGATTTTTGAAAGAACTGAAAAGATGAATCATCATTACCTTGCGTTTTATGGCGATTGATTCTGATAAAATAATGAAAAGAAATACCTGCCCATGCTGTGGTTATATGTCATTAGATATGCCAATCGGCTCATATGAGATATGTCATGTGTGTGGTTGGGAAGATGATATTTCTCAGCTGAGATTTCCAATGTCACTTGGTGCAAACAAAGTAAATTTGTTGGAGGCTCAACAGAATTTTGAGAAGTACGGGTACTCAAATAGAGCTTTGATTCATGAAAAAAATGTAAAAACAGAAGAGTATACTAGAGACCCAGACTGGAGACCGATAAACCTCACGACTGATAAGATATTAGCTGCTCCCCAAGACGCAGATTATTTTGATAGACAACCAGGCGTTATTCAAGAAGAAAGTATTAATGATGATAAAGTCCAAGAGAGTTATCCAGATGACTTAAATAAACTTCAGTATTGGAAGTATCAATAATTTCATGAATATAGTCTTCCTTGCTTCTGGTGTGTTGATGATATGTTTTGCTGGAAAAATCTCAAAGAAGATTAGGCAAATTCATTCCCCAATCTATAAAAAAATATATGGTGATTGGATTGATTTAAGCAAACCATTCTGGGTCAAAATGTATATGGCGGGGATTATTTTCTCCGGTCTTGTGCTGATTTGTGGTTCTTATGCGCTAACGTTCGGGCCAATTGAAATATAGATATAGGAAATATAGGGACAGTCACCATATTTCCTAATCTTCTCGTGATGCGGTAAATGCATGCTTCACATCACGCGTACCTCTATGGCAAAATAATGAAGCATGTGAATGTGATATAATTTGGCTAATGAAAGGAGTTGTTTCAAAACTCATACAGGTATCTATAATCTCATTGGCAGTTGTTCTCATAACTCCGCTAGTCTCTGTTGCCGCCATAACAACTGATTTGCGATATGGTTCTAAAGGTGCGCAGGTAACTGAGTTGCAAAACTTTCTAATTTCAAAAGGGTATCTTCAGGGAGAAGCAACAGGCTCTTTTTTCGCAAAGACGCTCACGGCGGTAAAGGCTTTTCAAAAGGCAAACGGTCTTTCTCCTACTGGGCTTGTCGGTCCTCAGACGCGAGCGCTTATCAATAAGCTCTCAAGTGTGGCAACCGCGAAGCCACCAAATGCTGACGGAACTCAAAAGCCAGAAGTGAGGAGTGCGGGTGCACCTCAGATTCCACCGAAAATAAGCTCACCCTTTGCATTTAATCCTGCATGGAAGGATGCGGTGGTCAATCTTTTTTGTACCGATAGAAGCGGCGGAGGAGTTACGAGTGGAAGCGGTGTAATTGTAGATCCGCGAGGAGTTATACTCACTAACGCGCATGTGGTGGTCTATAATTTGTTTTCGGAATGGCCAAGTCCTAGTCTGTATGACTGTGTCGTACGAGTAGGTTCTCCAGCGAGTCCATTGTATAGAGCTCGACTCATATACATCTCTGAGAAATTTGTGAAAGATATCGCGGCGATACAATACAAGCCACAGACACTCGAAGATAACACAGTCTATGGTGAGCATGATTATGCATTTTTGTACATAACTGGTCCGTACGCTGCGTCGAACACTGCGCCGACGACATTTCCGTATGTGCCGATGTCTACAGGGAAGACTCTGGCTGTAGGAGAGCAGGTATATCTTGCGGGCTACGCTGCTGGTTTCTTGGGCTACGAAACACTACTGAAGAATCTTTCGCAAATCGCCTCACCGTCGGTCGTCTCAGGTGTAAAGTCAGTTGGTAAACGAACGTCGCAAGATGTCATGCTCTTTAAGGGGAATATTGCCGGTCAGCAGGGCTCATCAGGTGGAGCGGTCTTTGCTCGAGATGGAACAGTCGCAGGTCTACCAACTTTTTTTGCAGAAGATAAAGGTGTGTCGACGGCCGAAAAAGTTCTTGCAGCGATTTCTACAGAATACATCTATTCTGATTTTAGTTCAGAAAATGGACTGACAGTGTCTGAGTACCTCCAGGGCGATCTCAACAAAAAAGCTTCTGACTATCGGGGGAATGAGATTCGTCGCTACATACGCATTTTTGCAGAGATGTGGAAGGAGAAAAATGAATACATACCTGGGTTTGTCGGGTATGATATGTCCACGATTTAGACATACACTTACTTTACTCTATGGCTGAGCTCAAAACGAAGAAGACAAAGGCGTCGGTCTCTGAATTTCTTTCTGGGTTCCCCGTAGAGAAGCAAAAGGACTGCAATGAGCTCTTACGTATCTTTAAACGTGCGACGGGAATGAAACCCACTATGTGGGGCACCGCAATCATCGGCTTTGGCACATATCACTACAAGTCAGAGCGTAGTAGTCAGGAAGGTGATTGGATGCGCACCGGGTTTTCTCCTCGCAAGGCAAATATCTCCATCTACATCATTCCTGGCTTTAAGAACTATGCGACGCAGTTGAAAAAACTTGGTAAGTACAAGACAAGTGTTTCGTGTCTGTACATCAATAAGCTTTCAGACATTGATACAAAAGTACTTGAACAGATTATCAAGCAGTCCATGAAGGATATGAAGAAGAAATACGGGTAAAACTCCTCGATTGACTTTGGGCTAGAAAGTCGTATTATAAAAGTGGTTACAGAAGCGGCGGAACGCTTCAGCCGAAACGCCGTGATAGAACTTCTAATTGTGCTCATACTTATAGCCTTTAACGGGCTTTTCGCGCTCTCTGAACTAGCGATTGTTTCGGCGCGCCATTCTCATCTCAAAGCCCTTGCGGCGTCAGGTAAGCGAGGGGCACAAAGTGCGCTCGATCTTGCTTCAAATCCAAGTAAATTCCTCTCTGCGGTACAAATCGGCATCACGCTCATCAGTGTCGTAAACGGTGTGTACTCCGGTGCAATTTTTGGTGACCAGCTCGCTGAGACACTTAGCGGGTATGGGATGAGCGCACAAGTCGCAAGCTCGCTCGGGTACACTATAGTCATCATTCTCATTACGTACCTCTCTGTCATTATTGGAGAGTTGGTGCCGAAGACTCTTGCGCTCAGAAATCCAGAGCGCATCGCATGCTCGGTCGCGCCACTCATGGTATTTTTCTCAAGACTCGCATCGCCGGCAGTCTGGTTGCTCGATGCGTCGACACGACTCGTTTTTCGCACCTTCGGTATCTCAATGGTCAATGAAAAGCAGGTGACCGATGAAGAGATCCAATCGCTTATTGCAGAGGCAGAAAATGCTGGTGTGCTTGAAAAGGGTGAACGAGAAATGATTTCTGGTGTTATGCGCTTTGCGGACCGTGCAGTCATCGGACTGATGACACCTCGCACTGATGTGGATTGGATAGATATATCTGCTCCAGCGAGCGAGACGAAGGAGCGACTCATCACGACACCACACTCACGACTGCCAGTCGGTGAAGGTTCGCCTGATGCCTTTATCGGAGTCGTGCAGACGCGCGAGTTGCTTGCAGATATTTTGAATGGAAAGGAGCTCAATATCGTCTCACGTGTCCGTAAAGCACCGGTCATACCAGAACTCACCGATGCGCTTGATGTTCTCAAAATACTTCGTGAATCTGATGTGCCTATGGCGCTCATTCACGATGAATACGGAAACTTTGAAGGGCTGGTTACTCCAGCTGACATCCTCGAAACAATCGCTGGTGTATTTCGTTCTGATACAGAAGGTGAGGAGCCGCTTGCTACAGAGCGCCCCGATGGTACCTGGTTGATTTCAGGCTCTATGGCAGTTGATGAAATGGCTGACAAACTCGGAGTAAAACTTACTGCAGAGCGAGGATATGAGACGGTGGCAGGGTTCGTACTCTCAGGCCTTAAGCATCTTCCCAAGGTTGGCGAGTCTATCGAACTCCACGGATGGAAGTTTGAAATTGTCGACCTCGATGGTCGTCGCATAGACAAAGTACTCGCGTCACGTGCGCGCCAGCCACTCCGTCGCCAAATATAGAGCATGCTACACTGCTAGTATGAATACTGTACTTTTGTACCTTTCATTAGCAGGTGTGCTTTTTTCTGGATATTTGAGCGGTGTAAAGTTTTTCTCAAGCCAATGCGCGTTTGGGGAGACATGCCCGCTCTTTTTAGGCTATCCGGCATGTTACTTTGGCTTCACACTCTTTGTAATCTTGATGATAAGTGCGACGCTGCTCGTCTTTTCACGACTATCGAGGAGGGTGCTCCTTCAGGTGATGACGTTTGTCTCATTGCTCGGAGTTCTCTTTGCAGGGTCGTATACGCTCGACGAGTCGCCACTTTTGTTTTCGGAAGGTGTGAAAGCGTATATGCTCGGACTCCCGACGTGTGCACTCGGCTTTATCTTTTTTGTCTGTCTGCTCGCTGTGTGTATCCGTACACTTATCCATGAGTACCGTGTGAACGCTACTGCGTAAATCCACTCTCAAGCCGCTTCAGTGCAACAATAAAAGCTGATTTGCGGAGTGATATGTGTTGTGACTCGTGCACTTGCGCGACGTCGGCGTATGCACGCTCCATAAGGTTTTGTAGATCTTTGAGTACGCGTTCCTTGTGCCAGTGTTCGCCATTTCTGTTCTGCACCCATTCAAAGTAACTTGTCGCGACCCCTCCAGCGTTTGCAAGAATATCGGGTATGACCACACACTTCTTTTCTTCAAGAATAGTATCTGCCTCACGAGTCGTCGGTCCATTTGCGAGTTCGAGCACGAGAGGTGCCTTGATGCGGTGCGCATTGTCTTCGGTGATAGCATTTTCTAGTGCTGAAGGCGCGATAACATCCACAGGGAGTTCAAGTACTTCGTGTGGTTTGAGTACTGTGCCCGTCAGAGAGAGTGTGGTCATTGCGCCACTGAGTGAACCGGTGCCTTCTTTTGCTTTGAGGAATGCATCAATATCAGGAATCCCATCAGGTATATGAACTCCCTCTTTTGAATCAGAAAGAGCGACGACTTTCATCTGCATGGATTGGGCACTCCGTGCTAAGTAGCTACCAACATTCCCGATACCTTGAATCGCAATGCGCATACCCTGAGCCGTCTTTCCGGTGTGTTTAAGATGTGCGTTGAGTACATATCCGCCACCAAAGCCGGTTGCCTCGGTGCGACCCTCAGAGCCACCCTGAGAGATCGGCTTCCCAGTGATTATTGCAGGGGTATGCTTCCCAACGATTTTTGAATATTCATCTGCCATCCACGACATAATCTGCGGCGTAGTGTTTACATCTGGTGCGGGGACATCCGTTGTTTCTCCGATAATTGGTGCGATGGCATGGATAAACGAACGAGACAGACGCTCAAGCTCAGCAGGGGAAAGTGTCTTTGGGTCGACAATAATCCCTCCTTTGCCTCCACCAAACGGAACATTTACGACAGCATTTTTCATTGTCATCCAGAATGAGAGTGCCTTGATTTCATCCATATCAACATGCGGGTGGTATCGAAGGCCACCTTTGTAGGGGCCAAGAATATTGTTGTGTTGTGCACGAAATCCAGTATAGGTGTGCACTGAACCATCGTCTTTAGTGAGAGGTATAGACACCTCAACAACTCGGTCAGGATGCAAGAGTCGCTCCTGAATTGCGGGGGAAAGATGCGTATTTTGTAGCGCATCGTTGAGTTGCTCTTTCGCACGCTCCCAAGGATTGTGCTTCATGGTAGTGGTATTACGCGAGTAATAAGCTTCGCAATTTTGACTCATCAAAGCCTACGACAAGAGTCTCGTCGATAGAAATGACTGGCACGCCAAGCTGTCCGCTTTTCTGGACCATTTCTTTAGCTTTTTCTCTATCAGCGGCTACGTTTATTTCGGTGTACGCAATCCCGTGCTCCTTAAAGAAAGTTTTTGCGAGATTGCAGTAATGACAAGTGGGGGTTGAGTAGATGGTAACTGTTTTCATGATTATGAATTAAAGACCTTGATAATTTTTCGTATTCGCTCAGCAAGTGGCGTTGTGGTCATCGTATAGCACACCTGCTGACCACGTTTCACTCCTTCGATAATCCCATGCGCTTCAAGTAGTGCGATTTGATGGCTCGTTGAAGAAGGGGAATGAGCGATAGCGTGTGCGACTTCTTTTACGCACGCTTCCTTACCTGCCTCTTCAGAGAGGAGCAATGTGACAAGTATGTTATAGCGTGCACAGCTTGAAAGTATCTTGCTCACGATGAGCACATCGGTGCAAGTCTTTGTTGACGGGTTGGCGTGAATATATGAAGACTTTTTCATATATTCATATAATACGTGAAAACTGATTTGGGTCAAGTGAGCTGTGGGTACAGAGTTGCTCACAAAAACATGCGCTATACTTATGGCGTATGAAGTACGTACTCATCCTCTGTGCATGTTTCTTCGCTCCTTTTGTATATGCTGTTGACTTGCCGTTCACTAAAGACCTATTTGAAGGTATGCCTGCAAATCAAGAAGTCTATCGACTCTCGATCGTGCTGAAAAAGGAAGGATTTTATGGTGGTGAGCTGACTGAGGTATACAGTTCTGTCATCTCGCGGTCAGTGTCACAGTTTCAAGCAAAGCAAGGCATAGTGCCAATAAATGGTATCGTCGGTACCAAGACCCGCTATGAGCTCAATCGAATAGTGCTCGGGTGGCTTGGGAAATCTATGAAAGATGTCGATACAAAGAAGACAACTACTCCCGCAAAAACAGAAGCAAAAGTAACCTCACCAAAAACGCCATCCGTTACGAAGACACCCGCTGTAAAGGAGGTGAAAAAAGTCGTCGCCCCAAAACCGCAAGCATGTGTTCACCGTGGTAAGACATTTCGACATGGTGAGAAAGTACGTCTTTATAAATATACGGTAGCTCGACCGGGAGGTGCGTGCCCTTCAATGATACGAATGTGTAATGATGGACAGCTCGAGGGTGATTTGAGCTATCGTCATCACGCCTGTACTGTCGCTTCTACGAGTACGACTGATATCAGTGAGCCCAAAACCCCATCTCTCAAACAACCGCTCCTTGATGATACAAAAGAGACAACCGATACAACAAAAAAGACAACCACACCTACCACGACAACCACAAAAACAACCCCAACCACAAAAACAACTGGTTGTAAGGCGGGTGGAGTGCAGTTTAGTGTTGGGGCAACAACACAAGGCTGTATCACTCCAGGGCGCACCGAGCCTACGGCGAGTCAGTGCCTAGCTGCAATGATGCCAATCTACACCTGCCAGACTGGAGGTACGTGGACCTGCACGAGCCAGTGTCAATTCAACTACTACTAGCGTACGAGAAAACTCCGCACCGTGTCTGAAATTGCCTGGATGTCACGTACATCAAACCATCGGATGTGTGTGTTTCGCTTCCAGTAGGTGATTTGTCGTCTTGCGTACTGCCATATCTTTTGCTGGAGTATTCTCTCGGTTTCCTCAAGAGATAGGTTCCCTTGTATGTATTCTGCACCATATCGGTACTCAAGTCCGAGCTCATGCATCCTCTTTAGTGTGAGTCCGCGTGCATGCAAGCGCCTCATTTCATCAAACATGCCATTTTCGATACGTTCGTGGAGTCGTATGTGTATCCTCTCTCTTAGTACTTCGCGAGGATGAGTGATACCAATCCAGAGCGCGTCATAGGGGCAGTCAGTTTTGTTGTGGAGGGTGTGTGCAGGTGAGTGGGTGGCTATTTCAATCGCTCTAATGAGGCGAACACGGTTGTTTGTTTCATTCTTTTCGACAATACTATTGTACCGTCGCGCATCGAGTGACTGGAGATGTGCGCACAAGTCGCTCGTGGGCCATGTTGATAGTCTGAAGCGAAGCTCCTTATCTGCTGGTGCACCACCAAGATGAACATTTCCTAGTAATGCATCAATATAGAATCCGGTACCGCCCGCAATAATCGGAACGTGCCCATGGTCTTTGCACGTACTAATTGCGGTGCGAGCTATGTGGACAAACATGTCAGCGGAGAATGTATCTACTGGATCTGCAACATCGATGAGGTGGTGGGGTATTCCATCCATTTCTTGCTTCGTCACCTTGCCGGTACCGATATCAAGACCTTTGTAGACCTGCCGAGAATCTGCAGAGATGATCTCACCGGTATACTCACGTGCAAGTCGAATAGAAAGTGCAGTCTTGCCCGATGCGGTAGGTCCTACAATTATGATGAGTTTCTGTTTGTTCATCGGTATTATTATGACATGCGCAGAGCGGACTTGTCCCAGTTCTAATCCTAGAGGGACTTGTCCCGCAATCACTAAGTCGATTAGGGAATTGGCAAGACTCACTAAGCTGGATACAGCTAAGTGGTCTTTGCCTCACCTCGCACCCGATGGATTACCATCGGACTTGTGTGCTCCGGCGTTCAAGTCCCTCTTCCGGCTACAAAAAGTAACTCTAAAACGCCCAGCGGTTTGTCTAACTTTTTTGTGCCGG
>CAZGUV010000025.1:0-8978 GCA_964528735.1 uncultured Candidatus Saccharibacteria bacterium
CCTTACAGCTCGTTGCGCGTGCGAAAGGCCCTATCAATCAGGTGTCATACCAAGGTGCAGGTCAGGCACTTCGTGATGTGATGGGACGTCACGTTGATGGACTCTGCGCGCTTACTGCCGATGCGAGTCAGCAAATTGCATCAGGTAATGTAAAACCACTCGCGCTCACTCGTCCTACTGATGGTATTGATGTCACTACATTTGCTCAACAAGGACACCCTGAAGTTGATGCCACAGTAATGAACGCTCTCGCGTTTCCAGCGGGGACACCTGACGAGATGGTGCAACAACTTACTCGTGCGCTCCTTGAGATACGAAAGTCTCCTTCGTTTAATGAGCCATCACTTCGTTTTGGACTTACTGTCGTGCCAGTCGGCGATGCAGATACCGTTGCTACAGCACGTGCTGCGCAAGCAAAGTGGTATCTTGATGAGCTCACCAAGCTTTCTAACTTGCTCGGCAAGCCCGTACCTCCTCAACAATAGAAAAAGAGCGCCGTAAGGCGCTCTTTTTATAGGAAATCATTCGTTGGGTTCATGTACTCGTTCGGGTCGAGGTGTTCGTAGAACTTCCACTCATCGTCCACAAACTTGTTATGGAATAGACGCCACGTGAGTGGGGTAAGCGAACCACGTTTCATTTTGTGGTCGCGGTACTCTGCATCTTTGTTGTATTTATAGATGATTTCTTTTGGTACCCATTTGTAGCTCTTCCATGTATCTTTGATGCGCTTATCGAGATTGTTCATGCTCCAGAGCTGGAAGCCGTCAGTGTTATAGAAAGAAATGAATCGGCTATCGAGGTACGCGTCATTGATGAGGTGTGCATTTTTTTGTGGAGTGAGCAAGAGTATATACGCGTAGCATGATTGCCATTTGATTGCGAAGTTAATCCACCAGAGGAAATCCATGTTTGAGGTAAGTGGCATTGGTGCTTTTGTGGCAATGCGTTCGAACATGTCAATATAAAATGTCGAAAGAGCGGTGTTTCCATCCACCATCCCCGCGTAAAAATCAATCATCATCTCGCGATTGTACGGTTTATAGATTGAGTCAGCTCCATATTTCACCATAAGCTTTCCAATCTTTTCTGAGCCCAAAATCATATCGTTATGTTCTCCTGTCAGGAGGATGTCGTTTGTACCAAGTCTGTCAGCAAAAAGCATGCTCGACTCGATACGTACTTTTCCTTTGAGGTGCTCATCATAAAATCGTGGGTTTTCAGAAATTGACTGTGGAGACAGGAGAATGGTGAGTTTTTTTCGCTGGGCCTCAGTTGCATTTTTAAGCATTGAGACTACGACACAGGTACTGTCTATTCCTCCGGAGTACATGATGTAAATTGGCGCACCAATTTTTTCTGAACTGTTGAGTACCTCAAGTGCTCGCTCATCGCAGAGCTCCTCGTAACTTTTCGTAAACGTCTGAAATGTTGGTATGGGGCACACAGCCTTTATATGGATAGGCATTGTGACAGTGTCTGTTCTATCAGCAGGGATGACCCAATCTCCGTACATCGTAAATATCCCTCGAAACTTTTCTATACCCGGGTATGCCTGGAGTTCAGGATCTTGGAATATACTCGGGAGACAGTAGATGAGTCGTTTCATACGAAGTCGTTTTTAGGATTAAGAAATGTATCAAGAGGGAGTTCGTTCGTAAACTTCCACCCTTCGGTGAGGAATGTATTGTGGATTTTTTGTTGGCGCAGGACGGTCGGTAGTGAACGGACCTTGGTTTTGTTGTCTCGATAATCCGCGTCTTTATTGAATTTATAGATGACTTCCTTAGAAATCCATTTATAGCTCTTCCATGTATCTTTGATGCGCTTATCGAGGTTATTCATGCTCCAGAGTTCAAAGTCGACAGTATTATAGAAGGATACAAAGCGAGTATCTATGTAGTTTTGGGTAATGTGCTGCGTGTGCTTCGGTGTTGTAAACAGAAGTACGTAATAGAGGCATGGTTGCCACTTTGTTACAAAATTAATCCACCACAGAAAATCAAGATTTGTAGTGATAGGTATTGGTGCTGCCTTACAGATGCGCTCAAAGAGATCGTAATAGAACGTTGCTGTTTCCGCATCGTCCTGGAGCCATTGTGTAAATGCATCAACGAGTACATCGCGGTCGTATGGTTTGTGAATGATGCTTGGTCCGCATGTCATGATGAGGCTTTGGAGCATGTTTGAGCCGAGGAGCTGGTCATTGAGCTCTGCGGAAAGAAGCATGTCGTTTTCACCAATATAGTTTGCAAAAAGAACGCTCGACTCAACACGGAGTTTGCTGTTGATGTGCTCTTGGTAAAAAAGCGGGTTTTCAGCGATCGACTCTTGGGAGAGGAGTACCACGATACGCTTTTTTTGCGCAGGGGTTGCATGCTTAAGAAGAGAGGCAAGCACCAATGTGCTATCAATCCCTCCTGAATATCGAACAAATATTGATATATCAAGCGCGTCTGCCTGCGCGAGCAACTCAACGGCACGATCATCGCATATATCCTCGTAGCTTTTAGTAAATGTACGATATGCAGGGAGTGGGTGGAGTGTTTCGAGGTGGAGCGGGGTCGTGATGGTGTGGCTTCTATCAATAGGTATAACCCACTTACCGTAAACATCAGTGACGCGGCTGAACATGCGCATGCCCGGAAAGGATGCAACTTCAGGTTCGCGAAAGAGCGCAGTATTACAGTAAATGAGTTTGGTCATAGAATTCCGTCAAGACGGAACTTTGCGATTGCGCTGTCGACCTCGGCGTCAGTCTTTGCTCGTTTTATTGCACGAAAGAGTGAGAGTCTGCTCTGCTCAGAGCGGAGGAGAAATTCGTTAAACAAATCTGCGTGGAGGATGATATCTTCTGTTGCTTCGACAAGAGATACATTTCTATCTTCTGCCTCTTGTCTCACATACGGGATGCTCTCAAGTAGTTTTTCGTCAAAGCCAGAATTCTTAAAGCGTCGAGCTTGCTCTTCTTTGAGTTCGTATATGCGCTCTTGGTACCACACACCAGTTCGAAGGCGTTGTCGGATGTTGTTTGTGGCAGCGATTGCAAAACTGATAGCGTCCATCTTCTTTTTTGCAAACCGTGCGCGTTCGCGGAGTTCTTCAGTAACTAGATCTGGGTGTGTCTTTTTAAATACGCGTTTAAATGGGTCCCACACGTACTCCGGGTATGTGTGAGGGTCTTGCGCAAGGAGTGCGTGGGCTTCACTCGAAATGATTCCGTGGAAGTACCCAGTATCAAGCATGGTCTCAATAATGATATTCGCTGGCGGGACTGAGTTGGTGATAGCAATCACCGTACCGTTACTTACATCGTAGACTATTGAGAGCGGCGCTACTTGAGTTGTTTGCTGAGTGCTGGGGGTAGTGCCATCTGCAATCTCACGGTACTTGGTAACAAATCGTTCTAGTCTTGTTCGTAGACTCATGGTGTGTGTGTTATCACGAAATAAAGAATATAAACGTATAGTACCACAAGAGCGACTCACGCGTAGGGCATGACGCTCTACACAGACGCGCAGCGCATTTGATTGCGCAACAAAGTTCGTGTGTCACTATTGCCTGATGAAAAAGGGTCGTAGTACAAAAAAGCAAAAAATAGTTAAACCAAAAAAAAGGTTATGGGTTGTGGCTGTCAGTATAGTGTTCATTGTAGTGCTTGGCGGTGTGTCCCTCCGGTCTTCCTTTGGTGAACTTTTATGCTCAGTCGGTGCCTGCGGCAGGGTCGCGTCATTTCTTGGGGTGCAGAGTGCAGAATCACACTTTACACTTGGAGAATACTTCTTTACGTCAAATCCTCAATACGATGTTCGTCAAGCACAGTACCATTATCGAGAGGCGACACGGATAGACCCAACACTCCCTGGTGCGCACTATCAACTGGGGAGAACCTATTTTATCGTCGGGCGACTTGAAGAAGCGTACGCCGAGATTTTGAAAGAGGAAGAACTTCGACCTGAGTTTGGGAAAGTACACTATATGAAAGGTCTCATCGCAGGGTATATGAAAAATTTC
The DNA here is from genome assembly GCA_964528735.1 of uncultured Candidatus Saccharibacteria bacterium. Lineage (GTDB taxonomy): Bacteria > Patescibacteriota > Minisyncoccia > Phycocordibacterales > UBA2100 > CAYNND01. The sequence goes on from CAZGUV010000025.1 coordinate 4,015, forward strand.
CGCGATGCAGAATATGAATTCAAAAAATTTATTGAGTTTGATTCATTTAACTGGGCAGGGTACAACGATCTTTCATGGATATACTTTGCGCAGGGCAACTATCACTATGCAGAGGCAACAGCGCGAGAAGGGTTGATACAAGCAGCAGAAAACCCATGGCTCCATAATGCGGTTGGCGTTGCACTCCTTGCACAAGAGAGACCAGAGGAAGCACTTCCGTATCTTGAAAAAGCTCAAGAGGGGTTCAATAAACTTAAGCCGAGTGATTGGGGTATCTCATATCCTGGGAATGCACCGCAAGAGCATGTAAATGGGCTCGATGCATCGCGGCAGGCAGTGCAGAGGAACATAGAGCGGGTGCGGGCCCAACTCAATTCAGTGGAAAACGATGTTACACAAATACAATAGGGGTGATACTCTGTACTGAGGTATGAAAACAAAGCGTAACCATGCACGCGTTATTAATCATAAAACTCTTTTCGCATCACTTGGTGCGGGCGTACTCTTATTGGGTGCGGCATTCTACTACATAACACCAGACACCAATAAGTATATTGAGGTTGGGTACACAGAGCAGTCACCACTCGGTGATTCTGCTGGCGAAGTGATCCCTGCATCGTGTCCATCTGATTTGCATGATGCGCCAGCGGGTTACGGTACGACATGTTATTCAGCATACAATGCGTGTGGTTCGAGAAATACCGGCACCATCCAGTGTGATGGCTCATGTAGTGTGGGAGTTCCTGCGAACCCTGCAGGATATGGAAATGCATGTAACTCTTCAGCAAATGCCTGTGGTCAGACAAACGCAGGAACGATCCAGTGTAATGGATCATGTAGTGCAACAACTCCAGCAAACCCTGTCGGATACGGTAATACATGTACTGGTACTGCAAACAGTTGTGGTACGACTAACTCAGGTACGCTTGTCTGTTCAGGAGGAAGTCCGACACTCTACTGTTCTGCATCAACTCCAGCTGAGCCAGTACTCCCTGCAACGTGTGGTTGCGCGAGTCCTCCAGGAAACTACGGCACCGGATGTTCAAGTGGCGCAAACGCGTGTGGATTTGTAAACACCGGTACCATTCAGTGTAATGGTACGTGTAGTGCGACAACACCATCAGACAGTTTGTGTTCAGCTACGTGTGGTAACGGAGTCTGTGACGCGCATGAAACAGCTGGAAGCTGTTCAGCAGATTGTCCTGGTTCGGGGACACCAATCACTGGTTGGGGATGGAGTGATAACATCGGATGGATTTCTTTGAACTGTTCTGATGTAGGTACGTGTGCAACACGAAACTATGCACTCCGAAAAAATACTTCAAACAAAATTATCGGCTTTGCGTGGAGTGAAAACGTTGGCTGGATTAGTGCAAACGCCGCAGATCTTTCAGGATGTCCGAGCGGTACGTGTGAAGTGAGTGTCTCATCTCTCGGTAGAGTATCAGGATGGCTCAAGGCATTAAACGCAACGAGCGGTTGGGATGGATGGATTTCACTCAATGGTACAAACTATCAGACGATGCTCGAGTCAGATAACGTTCTTTCAAACTGGGCGTGGGGAAGTGACGTGACAGGCTGGATTCTCTGGTCAGCACAGCTTTCATGTGCACAAACTGCAGGAGATTTCTGTAGCGGCAACTCATGGCAACATCGCCATCCAAACTGTACGGTGACGACTATCATTGCTGATTGTGGAGTAAGTGGCTGTTCTTCGGCTACAAACCAATGTGTCTCAACACCACCACCGTCAGTTGTGAGTGGTCTCCGCGCAACACCACAACTCGTATCTCCGGGCGGTACATCAGTTATTACGTGGAATATCCAAAACGCTATCTCGTGTACAGTCACAGGAAATGGAAACTCATGGACCGGTACATCAGGCACACAAACAACAAGCCCAATCAATACCGTATCTACCTATACGCTCAACTGTACTGGTGTCGGCGGTAACCTCACACAAACCGTAGTTATCAAGTTTGCTCCGAAGTGGCAAGAGAAGTAAGAGCCTCTGTATGAGGAATAGTATGAAGCGAACACTTATCACACTATTCATACTTTCAGTGCCGGTAATGCTCTATGCATGGACCGGTCCCACTGCTGCACCGCCAGGAAATAATATTTCGGCGCCGGTAAATATGAGCAGTACTGACCAGTTTAAACCTGCAGTACTTGGTGCTGATATTCTCAATATCTTAGGTGCAAACCAGTACTTAAACTTTGGCAATACGACGGGCTCAGCAGGTTTTGGCTTTAGAAATAATGGTGGAATCGTAGAATACAAACAGACGGGAGGAAACAACACTGCCGCTGGATGGCATGAAGTAGGAAAAGGGAGAGGTAGCGTGATGAAGATTACCATCGGTATTTGTCCGAGTGGTTGTACGAGTTACCACGCGCTCAACACGTGGATAAACGTCGCATCATACGGATACGCATGGACAACATCGCTCAATACTGATTCATCAACATTTACACATAACGGTACTGGGCTCATTACTATCTCAAAAGCGGGTGTCTACCGCATTCGTATTGGGACAATGTTTATACCATCTACTGATGCAGCGTATATCTATGGGTGTCCTATCTTGAGTGGGAGTGCAAACTGTGGGCTTGGTGCACCAGAAGGGCTGCGACATTCGTACCATCCTGCAGGGTGGTGGGGACAAAACATAAACACGTTTGTCTTCGATCTCGCTGCGGGCGCCACTGTCGGGTACGGATACTACACTCCTTATACGTTGTCATACTGGGCGAACAATGGCTATACGTTTGTTGAAGTAACTCGTGTCAATTAGTCCACACCATTTATTTTTTTATTATGCATCCATCATATACTAGATACATGAAGCAAGTACTCTCTCTTCTCGTCGTGTGTTCCTGTGTGACAGGAATTGCCTATGCATGGACAGGTCCAACGGCAGCACCTCCCAACAATAATACGAGCGCACCAGTCAACGTAAGTAGTGCAAACCAGTCGAAACCAGGAATCATTGGTGCGAATATTTTCAATGTGTATGGTTCTGGTCAGTACATAAACTTTGGAACAACAACAGGCTCGAGTGGTTTTGGTTTTAGAAATAACGCGGGCATTGTTGAGTACAAGCAAAGTGCTGGGCACAATACCGCTGCGGCGTGGACTGAGGTAGGGAAAGGCAGGGGGAGTTATGTAAAAGTCGCGCTCAACTACTGTGGTGGTGGATGCGGAAGTTATCATGCAATCAACTCGTGGGTCCGTGTATCGAACTATGGATATACATGGACAACGTACGTCAATACTGACACAGTGACATTTACACCAAATGGTACGGGGACAGTTACAGTAAACAGAGCGGGTGTGTATCGTATACGACTACAGACAATGATGATTCCGACAGCAAACACGGCGTGGACAGCATACGGGTGCCCTATGATAAATGGCAGTGAAAACTGTGGACCACTTGGAGCAGGTGAGGGACTCAAGCATGCGTACTATCCTGCAGGGTGGTGGGGACAAAATATCACTGAGTTTACCTTTGACTTGGCTGCAGGTAACACGGTGGGGTATGCGTACTATATTCCTGTAGCGATGTCATACTGGGCTCATGATACGTATACATTTTTCGACATTCTTCGCATAAACTAACATGTCACGCCTTACCGTAATCGCAGGTGTCTGTGTTCTCATCATCGGACTCGGCGTCGGGCTCTATGCAGTGTTTTCTCCTGCGCCGAAAGAAGTAGTTACTGCTCCTACATTTGATAGGGAGGTCAAAGATATGATTCGTTTTGTAAATCCTGCAATCACTGAAGAAATTGCAAACAAGTATCTCGCCGAACTTCAAAAACTAAATGAATCATATGGCTATAAACCGGGTGGTACACCCAAGGGAGACATCGAGACCATGCAGGCGTACGGGCGGGAGATTGAGACACTCCAAAAAAAGTACAATATCAATCCATCACCTGAGACGGCATCAACAAGTGGCATGAAGTCACCGAGCCTCGCCCCGAAGGCGGCTGATACTACATATATGCCTCCATCAAAAATGCCTGAGACTGTTGCGTCATCAAATGTCCAATCTAAAACAACTCCCGCGCCATCTGGCCCACCTGCTGCAGATCCTGACAGCAGTGCATCACTCGGCGGTCCAGCGTCTTCACCTCCGCTCATCAAACAAGACAATATTCCGCCGGCGCCTCCAGTGCCAACCGATGCGCGCACGGACTAGCTGTGCACACGCTCACATTCGATGAGTCTGAGTGCGTGGTATCATCACTGTATGAGAGCATCTAGTATTTTTGTAATTCTTTTTGCCATCCCGACATTACTTTTTGCATGGACTGGTCCGACCGCGGCACCTCCTGGAAACAACATCGCTGCTCCCGTAAACGTGAGTAGTACTGATCAATTTAAACCAGCTGTTGTCGGTGCAAACATTGTGAACATCTATGGATCGAACCAGTATCTCAACTTTGGCAATACCACCGGATCGACAGGATACGGTATTCGAAACAATGGTGGGAAGCTTGAGGTAAAAGATTCAGGAGGGACCTGGGTGAAATTGCTTGATAAGCCATGGTTTGTGGCTGGAGGAAATGCTGAAGGCTGGCAAGGACAGGGTGCGGGGACATGGCTTTATCCGACTGCGTTGAGTGTGAAAAGAGGAAATGCAGCTGCGAACTTCAACTCTTCGACAGGGCTCTTCACAGCTCCTGAAGCGGGACTCTATTTTTGTTTCTTCCAAGGCTACAAGAGTTACTCTGCAGCGGGGTACCACCACACTATCTCTACTTGTAATGGTGGTTCTGTATGTAACGGGTTCGGTAGTTGGGACTATACACTGGCATCACAGGGTTATACCTCGTACGACCAATCGACATCACAAATTTCTGGTATTTATAACCTAGCACTCAACGATACAATTGGTTTTCGAATGTACTCTGATGTAGGTAACTCATACGCATATTATCCTCCATACAGC
>CAZGUV010000026.1:0-7409 GCA_964528735.1 uncultured Candidatus Saccharibacteria bacterium
GAAATGCACATGTACCATTTATATTTGATCCGGGTCAGATTGTCCACTCACTCCAACCAGATAAGCTCATGCAGTCACTTATTGGTGCGCATACATTGATTGTAAATGAATTTGAATGGGGAGCCTTGTCACGCAAGCTTGATATTGATGCAGAGTCGGTACTTACTCGAGTCAGTAACCTTATCATAACGCGTGGTGAAAAAGGCGCTTCTCTGTATGCAAAAGAGCTTCAAGAGAGTATCGAAGCACTACAGGTGCACGCTATCGATGGCATGGGTGCAGGTGATGCATTCCGTGCGGGTTATATTTGGGGCATCATTGAACAGAAATCAGTACGTGATTCGGTCGAGATCGGCAACACGCTTGCGTCATTTTGCGTCGAGCATCATGGCACACAATCACATCGTCCTCATGTTGACGAAATCTCAAAACGATACCGTGACCATTACAAAAAAGACATTCAGCTGTATACTACCGCCAATGAAAAATGAATTAACTGAGAAAGGAAAGCGACGAATCGAATGGGCGTCAGATGATATGCCTGTATTGCTCAGTATAAAAAAGAGGTTCGAGAAGGAGAAGCCCTTTAAGGGACTAAAGCTCTCGGCGGTGCTTCACGTGACTGCGGAGACGGCAAACCTTGTCCGTACATTGCATGCAGGAGGCGCGCATGTGCTCCTTGCTGCGTCAAATCCTCTTTCAACGCAGGATGATGTCGTTTCAGCGCTTATCAATGAGTACAAGATACAGACCTATGCGCGGAAAGGTGAAAGCACCAAAGAATTTTTTGAACACATCAATACTCTCATTCAACACGAACCTGATCTCACCATGGATGATGGTGCTGACCTCGTAACCACACTCCACACAGAGTACCCTGAGCTTTGTTCGCGAGTGCTAGGCGGCACTGAGGAGACAACGACTGGAGTGATACGCCTAAAGGCTATGAGTGCCGCAGGTGCGCTTCGATTTCCCGTTGTTGCAGTAAACGACGCAAAAACAAAAAATCTTTTCGATAATCGCTACGGCACAGGGCAGTCGACTATGGACGGCATTATACGAGCCACTGATATCCTGCTTGCCGGAAAGTCATGTGTTATTGCTGGATATGGCTGGTGCGGTAAGGGTCTTGCTCAGCGTGCCAGAGGTCTGGGAGCACGTGTCATCGTCACGGAAATTGACCCGATTAAGGCACTTGAAGCAGCGATGGATGGATGCGAAGTGATGACAATGGATGAGGCGTCAAAGCATGGAGATATCTTTTGTACTGTTACAGGCAACAAGGATGTCATCGTAAAGAAGCATTTTCAGAATATGAAGCATGGAGCAATCGTTTGTAACTCAGGTCACTTCGATGTCGAAATAAATATTCCACAACTCAAATCTCTTGCATCACGCGTTGAAAAGAACGTGCGTCCGCATGTCGATGCGTATGTACTTGGAAAGAAAAAGATATATTTGCTTGCAGAAGGTCGTCTCGTGAACCTCAGCGCTGCAGAAGGTCACCCTGCATCAGTTATGGATATGAGTTTTGCAACACAAGCACTCGCAGCCGAGTGGCTTGTCAAAAGCAAAATTAAAGACGCTCGTGTCCATGATGTACCAACGAGCATTGAGAATATTGTTTCTGTAGAAAAATTGAGAAGTCTCGGCATATCTATTGATACACTTACCCCCGCACAAAAGAAGTACATCTCATCGTGGCAGGAGGGTACGTAACTACTTTGCTCTCTTTTTTATAGGTTTCTGGCGGAGAGACTCGATAAACGCAACGATTTTCTCTTTTCGGGCAAGTGCCTTTGCGGGGTCAGCGATAAAGCTAATTTTAATGAGCACTTCACCATCAGTATCATAGTCATAGTTCATTTTGTATCGTGTTCCTGCAAAGCCGCGGTAGTTGCCAACATGTTCTAGCTTTCGCATAGGAAGTTCGTCGTCAAGAAAGTCCTTTGTCTTTTTGAGCCACTCTGAGAATGCGATACCAAATGATTCACTATTATAGACTGCCTGAATAACAACTCGTCGATAATTATCGGTTTTCAACTCTTGTCGCTCGACAGGATTGTTTAAAAAGAAGAAATTGGGAACATGTATGAGCTTTCCGTTGTACTCACCGTTATCGTCTTTGCCCGCAAGTGATGTAAGTACAGGCTTTATGCGCACGACCTCGCCGAGTGTCCCGTTGACGCGTATATCATCTCCAATATCGTAATGTGAGAGTACGAAAAAGTAACCGAAAAGGGAGTTTACAGTCTCGCGCATTGCAAGAATGAGCGCACCGAGCGCGACAAGCATATAGCTAAAGAGCTGTACATCGTACAAAAGGCTTCCAAACAAAAGGAGAAGCACAACACAGGCAAGACGCACGAGGTCAATGAGCTGTGCCTTTTTGTTGTACTGCAAAGAAATCTGCTCAACATCACGCGCGTCGTCAGCGGTATCAGTACGAGAATCGAAATCACCTTTGAGTTTGTGTTTCGCCATCCTGAGCAGTGACTCGATGGCAAGAAATACACCAAGCAAAACCATCGCCGCAATGACTGGCTTCTGAGATAGTACCTCAATCATCAAGGTATACTAACACGTAGTAGGAAATCACTTTTCCACAGTACACTGCTTGTTGTCTGAAAATATGTCATACTACAGGTATGGTTTACGGTGGACATTAATTATCAGCATACGTTTGCAAAGGAATGCATGGTCCTTCGCACTCGTCAAAAAGAACCCGAATGGGTTCTTTTTCATTTGTTTTCTTATATACTCTCTGGGTATGGAGTTTATTGAATACAAAGAAAAGGCTGGAAGCTGTTCATATTGTGGAAATAGTCCAGTGCCTCATTTCCCAACATTTGTATTCCAAAGCTTTAATGTCTATGTCGGGTTTCTCTACAAGCATTTCGTCTCGTGGAAGCTCTATCGAGTAATCACACTCTGCCTCAGATATATCTTCATCTGGGTCCAGAGAGTACATTACCCACTTGCTGCAATGATGGGTATCCTCTCATTTTCAAATGACACAACGAAAGCGAGTACGTATCGCTCGCAGGTCATCTGGGAAGAGGCACAGCGGCGAGGCATTAAGATGCAGCAAATCTTCGTATTTGGTAAGCCGGTTGACTTATATCGAATGAGTATTCGATCACAGTGGTACTACTTCGAAAGTATTCCTATCCCGTACACATTTGATCAATCTGATTACGCGTGGATGGACGACAAGTTTTATCTAAAGAGCGTATTGTCAGGGCAGGGTGTCCAAGTACCACGCTCAGTCTCGGTGTACAGCGTGCGTGGGGCAAAGAAGGCGTACGCATCGTTTAAGGGCCCTGTGGTGGTAAAACCACGCATAGGTTCGCGCGCTCGGCATACATTTGTAAATGTACAAAATGAAGATGAGCTTGTTTCAGCGTTCAAGATTGCACGTCAATTGTGTGTTTGCGTAGTCATTGAGGACTTTCTTGAAGGTAGTGTGTGCCGAGCAACCACGGTGCAAGGGAAGCTCAGAGGTTTTTTGCGTGCAGAGGCACCATTTGTTGTTGGTGATGGTACCTCGACGATTGAGCAGCTTGTGCAAATCAAGAACGCACAGAGACCAGAGCGCGTTGCAGAGATAGTGCTCACCACTGATCATGATTCGCACATGAGACGTCAAGGATGTAACAGAAAGACGGTGCTTGAGCGTGGTAGAAAGGTGACACTGAACTTGCACACAGGAAGACTATTTGGCGGTGAGACCGAAGAGTACGGCAATGCAATTCATCCTTCGATTACTCAGTCAATCGAAAAAGCAGCACAGAGACTCAGTGCGCCAATCATAGGCTTCGATGTCATTGTGAATGACCCTCTTTCAAAGCAGAGCGATGGTTCGTGGGGAATAATTGAGGCAAACACTCTCCCGTTTATCGACCTGCACTACCTGCCACTCAAAGGTAGTCCTACACCTGTTGCGCAATACGTAATTGACCTATGGAATTCATAAAAAATGTATTACGTCGCAGACCACATCTTCCGCACTGTGATGGATGTGGTGAGGTGCGTGTGATCCATCCTCTTGAAAAGCTACTCTCATGGCTTGAGGAACGTTCGGGAAAATACGTGAGCATGCGTGTTGTCCCAAAGTATAAAAAGAATTCAAAGCTTTTTTTTAGAATCGCACAACTTCTATCGAGTGTACGTATCGCAACTTTGCATGCCGACGCGAAACATACCATAGATAGTCGTGTGCATGCAGTGTTTGAGGGTGCGAGTGAAGCGCGATTACACCTTACAGAGGTGTGCTTTTTCGGTCTACATTCTCGGTTTATTCTTGAGGATGCGTCGGGTCATGTATTGAGCTTTAAGTATTTGCCACACGAGTTACTTCCGTACAGCTCGCCAATATATATCGATGATAAATATGAACTCATCCAATTACTTGGATCGCATGGCTTGCAAGTACCGAAGTCATGGTCAGTCACCAAACATACAACGATCGACGAGCTCCCGAAGCCATCTGAGGATGATGCGTTTGTTGTAAAGCCAAGGATTGGCACGAGGGGCAGGCATACTACATTACATATCACGACAGTCGATGCGTTTTGGCAAGCACTTTCAAGCGCATTTACCATTTCCACACGCGCTCTAGTTCAGGAAGAATTGAAAGGTACTGTTTTTCGGTGCACTGCAGTTTCGGGCACTCATGTGTATGTCGCTCGCCGTGAATACCCATCAGTTATAGGCGATGGAGTGCATACAGTCGACGAATTGGTTGCGATGGAAAATAAGTCACCCATTCGAGACGGCGTATATTTTAGAAAAATTGTCTTTGGCGACTATGAGAAAAACCTGCTCGTGCAGAGGGGGATTTCTTCATCGTATGTTGTGCCACTGGGTGAAAAATGCGTCGTAAGTGATAAGAACAGCAGGAGAAACGGTACGCTTGCAGAAGATGTAACCGAGGAAGTGCATCAAGATATACATACATACATACAAAAATGCGCACGCATTTTGAAGTCTCCAGTGCTTGGTTTTGATTTTATCTGTGTCGATCATCGTCGAGAGCTGTCTTCACAGCAATACGGTGTAATCGAATGTAATTCGGTACCATATATCGATGTGCATCATAGAGTCTCACAAGGAAAGTCGCACAATATTGCTGCAGAGCTGTTTTCTCTTGTCATACGTGAGTATGATTTGCAGCCACATACCTAAAAGCTGTATACTATGTGCATTATAATGTGCGCATAAAATATAGACATGTTTGGTACATACAGTGGTTACGTACAAGTGCTAGCTCGAGTATTGCTCGGCTCACTCTTTATTGCTTCAGGTGTAGGAATAGTACTCGGCGGTGCTCAGGCATTTGCAGGGTATCAGGGTATGATTGCAGGCGCTGGACTTCCAATGGCAGGATTGCTCGCAGTTCTCGCGATTGCACTCAAGATATTTGGAGGACTTGCACTTGCAGCAGGTTTCAAGGCTCGATACGCAGCTCTTGGACTTGCACTTTTCACATTACTTACGATTGTATTCTTCCACTCACCATCAACATGGGGTGATTATACAAACTACCTCATGGCACTCAAGAATTTCTCAATCATTGGTGGACTTCTTCTTGTGGCGAACAATGGAGCGGGTGCAATGGCAGTCAAATGCAATGACACATGTAAGTGGTGCGCATAAGTAGCATACACAACTCTCAAAGCCCCCCTCGGGGCTTTGTTTTTGCGCCAAATGTTAAATATCATGTAAAATAGTGTGATGAGGCAACGGAAAGAGCACATCGTAAAAAGTATATTCTTTTCACCTATTGGTGTGGCATTGTCTCTGGTTCTCCTCGTCGTTTTAGTCCGTGCAAACTATTCGCTCTACGAAAAAAATGACACCGCTCGAGAAAATAGAGAAACACTACTGAGAGAGCTCAATGCGATGGAATTACGAAAGGACAGACTATCTGCGACACTTGGGAGAATTGGCACAGACAAAGGTGAAGAAATTGCACTCCGTGAGCAGTACGATATGGGTCGCGAAGGTGAAGAAATGATCGTCGTTGTTGACTTAGATGAAACAAAATCTGCTCAGGCAGAGGAGGCTTCATTATGGGGCTACATCCGCTCATTAGTCCCATTTTTCTAAGATGTGACATGTGATATACTCACTATTATTCCTAATAAGTAATATATGACACAAAAATCAGTAACGATTTACTCAACACCTAGTTGTCACTTTTGCAATCTTGCGAAGGAGTTTTTTAAGAAGAACGATGTTGCGTATACAGAAATCAATGTTGCCGCGGACAAGGAAAAAGCGCGTGAGATGGTTGCGAAGACAAAACAGATGGGTGTGCCGGTCATTGAAATTGATTCTGAAACCATTATCGGTTTTGACGAGGAGCGCTTGAAGATTGCACTCGGTCTGTAGGTGCATGTATCGCGCCCCTGTAGTTAAATGGATATAACAGTCCCGTCCTAAGGGATAGTTGGTGGTTCGATTCCTCCTAGGGGCACATATTTCCACACCATTTCATTGAATGATACGCAAACTGCAGTATCATGTTTACAATGAGATCCAGCAAAGGTTTTACGCTCATAGAACTCCTCGTCGTCATCGCAATCATTGGCCTCCTTTCAGGAGTGGTCATCTCTTCAATGAATTCAAGCAGAACAAAATCTCGCGATACTCGAAGGAAGGAAGATATAAAAGCTCTTCAGACAGCGATTGAAATGATGAATCATGACAACAATAGATACCCAGGAAATGCTACCGCAGTACTCATTGACTCAACACTCATCACGTCTTCATACATGACACGTGTGCCTCAGGATCCTCAGTATGTTGCTGGAACTGGTGCAGGGCAGTCTGGTGCAGCTACAGGTGCTGCAAGAGGTTATTGGTACGTTTCTGACGCTTCTGGTGGTTCGTATTGTATAGGCGCATTGCTTGAAACAACAGCAAGTGGAGCACTCGCCGCATGCACGGGGACACCGAACACTTCAATTGTAGATAAATTGGACAATATGTCTGGATACTCAAGTACGCTTGAGTACAAAATGGGTCAATAGTTCGTGCATATATTGAGTAAGTAATGTAGGATATCCTGTGATGCACAGCATTCAGGAGACAAAATATCTTATACCGCTCACGATGCTCTTTACTGCCGTACTGCTTATCAGCAATACAGTGGCGATAAAGATTACGCAAATAGGTCCGTTCACATTTGATGCTGCAACGCTTCTGTTCCCACTCGCATATATTTTTGGAGATATTTTTACAGAAGTGTATGGCTACAAGACAGCTCGAAAGGTGATTTGGTATTCTATATGTGCGCAAGTGCTTATGGCGCTCACGTATGCACTCGTTCAATATCTTCCTGCTGCATCATTTTGGGCTGACCAGCACGCGTACGAGACAATACTTGGTGTAGTGCCTCGCAT
>CAZGUV010000026.1:7419-8094 GCA_964528735.1 uncultured Candidatus Saccharibacteria bacterium
AAATTCATTTGTGCTTTCACGAATGAAGGTTCTTTCAAAAGGAAAGCATCTCTGGAAACGTACAATTGGTTCAACAATTGTTGGCCAAGCAATAGATACAACACTTTTTGTTCTCATTGCTTTCGCGGGTACGATGGCATCGCACGAACTTTACATCATGCTCATCAGTAACTATGTATTCAAAGTTGGCTTTGAAATCATAGCGACCCCATTTACCTATCTTGCAGTCGACGCGCTGAAAAAGGCAGAAGGGATTGACACTTTCGACACACATATTACCTATAACCCATTTTCTGTATGAACAGCGCACTCGCTGTTTTGGTAATATTTGGCGCAACAGGTGATCTGTTTCGGCGAAAGCTTGCACCATCGCTCTATACACTGTTTAAGGAACAGAGACTGAACAAGAATGTACGCATTATAGGGCTTGGAAGAACCGGCCATTCACCTGAGGCATATATGGATTTTGTGCGTGGTGCAGTCAAGGAAGTTCTTGGAGTAGAGCCTGACGATGAGTTCATTCAGCTATTTTCTTATATACAGGGAGAATTGCACGAAAAATCTTTGTACGACGGCATAACACAATCAATACATGAACTTGAAGCGCTCCAAGGAAGTAATGCACATATTATTTGGTACTGTTCAATCGCTCCGCATCTCTACGGTGATATTGCA
>CAZGUV010000027.1:0-6181 GCA_964528735.1 uncultured Candidatus Saccharibacteria bacterium
ATAATAAGTGCTGATATCTTTTGCATAATGGTTATATTATATCACACAAAATACTGATTTGTCAAGTGACTCATCGTGCGCTGCCGCGAGTCAAAGAAAACGCCCCAGTCGGGGCGTTTTCTGGTCATTATTACAATTTAGCCTAGTACCTGCTTTGATTGTTTGAAGCCGTACAGACCTGAAACAATAAGAGCGAACAAAAGTGCAACTGAGATGTACTCTGTAGCACCAGTGTATGGCACTGTGTTGAGTGAGATGAGGTTTGGGTTACCTGTATTGGTGACAGTCACGATAGGATTTACTCCACCCTGCCCGCTGCCAACAAATGATGAACCAGCAACACGTGCAGTACAGTAACTACCCGTGCCCTGACTGTTCCAGACATGGAGCGTGTGTGCTCCTTGAGCGAGTGTGTTTACCGTAAGTTCACCATCAGCTGCAACCGCACCGACACCATTGTCGATTGACGCAAACATTGCATTCGCCGAACCCCATACAAGCTTTGTCTTACCGTTGCCAAGATTGTATGACTCAAACGAACAAGTTACAGGATTTGCAGTCTGCGCAGAGGCAACACTTGCAGAGAGTGCAAGCGCTACAATGACAGCTCGTGAAATAATGTTACTCATGAAATATATATAAAATTGCAAATAATGACCGATAGTGCTGACGCATATCGTATCTGCTTACTACAACATTTTTGTACAAAAGTCAAGTCCTACTCGAATTGCTGAGCAGGTTCATCAAACTCAGAGAAAAACTCAGCTTCAACAACAAATCGGGATGATTTCGTACCAAATGAATCACAGGTGGAAAGCGTCAACTTTCTCTGCCCAGGCTCAACACGGAGGTCCACGAGCGCATCATTTGCATCAGCCCTGATGACAGAAGTGACTCGGTATTGGTGCACCTTGCCCTGACCTACAAGCTGAATGATGCTTCCTTGCTCGAGGTTTTGAATACCATTAAACGCCTTGAAGAGTTGATTATTTACGGTTCGATATCCTGTCGAGTGGCCGAAGATAAAAATATTTCCCTCCTTCCCCAAAAGTCCTGATCCAGGGTAACGGACGACTGACTTAAGTAATGCTTTATCAAGCACTGCCACATCTCGCGACTGAGGGCTCGCGACAGGCAAGACTTTGTTCAAAGAAGGAATAACAATGCGCTCAGGTAAATAGCCAATGAGCTCAGGAGGTAACGGCATCTCTTCTTCAGGACTCGTCTGTATAGAAGTACTTTCTTCAAAAGTAGGCTGAGGAATATCTATATTCTCCTCCCCCGGAATGTACACGTCACTGACTGTCGGTGGAGTACCGTCCACGTAATACGGAACGAAACCAATCATATTAAGCAGAGCCAAAGAACCAGCAAAAACCCATGAAAAAAAGACAAGAAACAGGAGCGGAGCATGAGGTGCTTTTTGCGCAGATGACATCGACATACGATGACACTCATACTCACCTTGTGTCAAATGAGTTGTACATGGTATACCCGTAGTACCACCCCGCAGTGGTAATGCTGAATCTCGTTAGTTCTTTCCCTGCGAACCCAACACAATGACGACTCGCTTTCCATAAGCGACTCTTGACAAAAGCCATTTTATATGGTAGTTACTTCGTACCAATACAGTGCGTATTGATTTAGCATTTTATCGTTTATACATGGAAAACAGTACACAAAACACACCGCACGAAGACAGCAACCCAGCGTTGACTGTGTTCGCAATACTTGGCTTTATCGCCCTCCTCATTGCAGGACTCTGGAGTACTATCCAGCTCGTAAAGCAAGGCTCTCACATGATTTCTGGTTCTGGAACACGAGGCGTGAGCTCATTCATGGGACTCACGAGTGCAGGTGTATCTATCAAAGTTGATACGAAAAACATCACGCCAGGCGAGGCATTCACTGTTTCTTGGTCTTCAACAAAACGCGAAGACTCAACACTGACGCTCACATACGCATGTCGTGAATATGTATACCTGCAGGTAAACACTACTGAGAATGCATTTGCTATTCCATGTAACGCACCATTCACTATCGCGCAAGAAGCTGACGCACTTTCACTCACTGCAATCTCAGAAGCAAACGCACCGGTTGAGCTCCCGCTCACATTGACACTCACGAACGCTTCAGGAAACGCAACTAAGGATGTCTCAATGGTAACAATCAAGGCACCACTTGCAGTGGTCCCCCCAACAGACACCACAAAGACTGAACCTGTCGTACCTCCAGCAAAAAAGCCGGAGCCAGTACAGAAGCCAGTTGAAGCAAAGCAGGTTATGGTTCCTGTAAAGAAATCCGATGATACTGGCACTGCGGACTTGAAGCCGACCATCACTCAAGTCGGTGTACTTGTTGATGGTTCACTCGTTGAGCGAACAGTTTTCAAGCCAGGTGATGTTGTAGTTGTTCGATTTGATGTTACCAATCACGGTACGAAAGTTGCAAAAGCATGGACATTCTCTGCAACACTTCCATCAAATCCAGTATTTACATACGCCTCAGATGTACAAGAAGACTTGTATGCAGGTGCGACTGCACATCTCACCATGACTTTCGATAAACTCGCGTCTGGCACAGGTATTATCGCAATTGATGTAGATACAACTAAAAAGATCGCAGAGACCTCAGAAGGAAACAACGGCGTCTCACGACAGATTGTTGTTCAGTAAATCCTCTCGACACAAAAAATACCGCCTCTATTTTTTAGTAGGCGGTATTTTTATTTCAAAAGGATGAGGGGGCGACGGCTGGTCTCGTCGCCCCACCGTTGGGTCAGTTCGCCGAAGCGAGCTGTTCTACTTCTTGACGCCGTGCTGTGACCGCCGCGTTGGCGCGTTTCCGATGAGCGGCCTGCTTCTCGAAGAAGGCCTTCTGCTTGCCGCTTTTCGCGCGCTTTTTCGGTGAACGATGTGCCCAGCGTTTCTTCCCAGCTGACATGAGTTGTACCCTCCGGCTTGGCATACGCCCTGCAACGACTATCATCGCAGAAGAACGACGTACCCACAAAAATGGTAGCGCGTATACAACTAAAATCAATTTGACGTATACATTATTTCCTTTCATAACAAAACGCCCGAAGGGGGCGCTGTGTTGGTTTCTTGCTCACCGCTGTGAGGTTGTATGTATGTAGGGGGGGTGCTCATCTCGCGATAAGCACCCCACCCAGCGCAGAGCTCAGTCGAGCTTACTTCAGGCTCTCCACCCCCTGCCCACCGTTGACGGTGAAGCCTTCATCGCCGAAGCGACGATACCCGGCGACGCGCGACCCTTGGTGCCGCGACGAGCCTTGAGGAGCTTGGCCTTCTGTTTACCCGACTTTGCCTTTTTGGGTGCTGACATGCGTCAGTGTCCTTCCCTAGTGCTGGTTAGATAGCTACGCTCCCCGAATGAGACCCCCAGACGGACGTAACCAAGAGGAATGCTAGGATATAACTTTACTTTTGTAAAGTTTTAGACATCGAGCGTTGCCTTTGTAGCGTTTGCTTGAATGAATGACTTTCGTCCACTCACATCAGTTCCCATCAACATATCAAAGACTTTGTGAGCATCTTCAGCATCTGCAATCGTGACCTGCTTGAGCACGCGCCTGACAGGATCCATAGTTGTTTCCCACAACTCATCGGGGTTCATTTCTCCCAGTCCCTTATAGCGCTGGACCATGAGCTTTGGTGTTCGTTTTGTATCAGCAACTTCTTCCTTCTGCTCTTGTTCCTCATCTGAAACCTCACTGACCTCTTCAATCTTTACATCGCCAGTGACCGCGAGTCGCTCTGCATCATTATATGCATAGTGCACTTCCTTACCTTTGGTGATTTTGAAGAGTGGTGGTTGCGCGATATAGAGATATCCACCTTCGACAATCTTTGGGAAATGACGATAAAAGAGTGTCATGAGGAGTGTTCGAATGTGCGCACCATCTACATCGGCATCCGTTGCAATGATGATTTTGTGGTAGCGAAGTTTTTCAGCGTTGAACATATCACCAATACCAGTACCCATCGCCACGACAAGGTTTTTGATTTCTTCAGAAGAAAGCATGCGGTCGAGTCGTGCACGTTCAACGTTGAGGATCTTTCCACGAAGTGGAAGGATAGCTTGTGTACGTCGATCACGCCCTTGCTTACTCGAGCCACCCGCAGAATCTCCCTCTACAATGAAGAGCTCACTTTCTTCTGCGCGATTTGTCTGACAGTCTGCAAGCTTACCAGGAAGAGTAAGTCCCTCGAGTGCACCCTTGCGCAAGATTGAATCTTTAGCAGCCTTTGCCGCCTTACGCGCGCGCATTGCGAGGATTGCCTTGTTTACCATCGCCTTTGCATCTTCTGGGTGCTCTTCAAGAAATGCGGCAATACCCTCAGAAAATACCGTCTCTACCGCACCACGTGCTTCTACCGAACCCAACTTTGCTTTTGTTTGTCCTTCAAATTGAATCTCGCGAAGCTTTACAGAGACCACCGCAGTAAGTCCTTCGAGAACATCTTCTCCTGTAAAGGCTTCTTCTGATTTTGCGCCTGATTTCTTTAGGTAGTTATTGAGAGAACGGGTGAGTGCTGTCTTGAAGCCCGTGATGTGAGTACCACCTTCAGGGTTATAGATGTTGTTTGCGTACGCGCTGATGCGAGAACTGATGTCGTCAACATACTGAAGCGCAACCTCAACCTGTACGTTGTCAGCCTCTTTCTGCACATAGAAAATATTCTTATGAAGCAATTGGAGTTGACGGTTTTGAAACGCAATCAATGAGCGAATACCACCTTCGAAATAAAACGCATTTGAAGGGAGCTCAAGCTTCTCGTCACGAATATAGAAAGATTTTGTATCATCAAGCTTTCCTGTGTACTCACGTGCGTCAATCACTGTAATACGAAGTCCCGGGACAAGATATGCTTGGCGTCGTAAGTGGTTCGTAATTGTTTTTATGTCAAATACAATTTCTGGGAAAATACTTGGGTCAGGTGTGAAGGTAATGATTGTGCCGAGTTTTTTTGAAGGACCAAGTTTCTGTGTTTTTCCGATTGGCTTTCCACCGTTTTTATACTCTTGTACGTGTCGTCCACCATCTCGGTGCACTTCTGCGCGTACATGTGTTGAGAGTGCGTTCACCACTGAGACTCCTACACCATGGAGACCACCTGAGTACTTATATCCTTCACCGCCAAACTTACCACCAGCGTGAAGCACCGTGAGTACCGTTTCAAGTGTTGAGACTTTTGTCTTCGGGTGAATTTCTACAGGAATACCACGTCCGTTATCGGCAACGCGGATGCGATTACCTGGAAGCAACGCAACCTCAACATCATTTGCATGACCCCCCATCGCCTCATCACGTGAGTTATCAAATACTTCCCAAATCAAGTGGTGCAGACCGTCGACGCCAGTCGTACCAATATACATACCAGGACGACGTCTCACCGCCTCAAGACCCTCCAAGACTTGGATCGAGTCCGCTCCGTACGAATCTTTCTTTACTGGTTTCTCTTTCGCCATGACGTATGTATTTTTATTTCAATATGGCAAAAAGTATACCATAAAAACAGCCGAATTTTCTTACGTACCACAGTTTTTTTGTGGTCTAGTAGGAGCTCTATGAAGCCCTGCTTCAGCGAATCGAGTAGCCAATTTTCACGAGCGCAGATTCAACTTTTTTCATGACCACACCCACCTCTTCATCGGTGAGTGTTTTCTCAAACGACTGAAACACGAGGTGAAATGCGTATGATGTTTTTCCTTCTTTGGTGAAAGTATCAAATTGGTCGCAGCGAATGCACAAATCTCCTGCTTCACCTCGTATAAGAGCGTGCACCGCATCTGACGATGTTCCTTCTGGTGTCCACATAGCAATATCTCGAAGCACAAACGGATATGATGAAAGTGGTTGGTATTTAATCCCAGTGTCAGCAATAGGTAGAGACTCTGCCTTAGGTACGTCTTTCAGTACTGCTGAGGTAAGAGAAAATTCGAGCGTATTTTCATCCATACGATGGTCGACATGCGCATTACCGAGTGCTTTCTGTATTGCATCTTTCGCAAGCAGGAGTAGTGCGTTTGCACGCTCCGAACGCTTCTTCATCGCAAGAGGATGCACTCCTATGCACACGTTTGTATACTCACCATCCTGCTTAAACACGTTACCGATTTCAAAAATCTTTATGGTGTCATACTCACCATAGTACCC
>CAZGUV010000028.1:0-5579 GCA_964528735.1 uncultured Candidatus Saccharibacteria bacterium
AGTTTGCTATTGAAGGTGACCCAGTCAGCAGATGAAAGTGCACCCCTGTTTGATGAAGACGCGGTAGGAATATTGAGCGTGAGTGTTCCTCCGAGGCTTGTCGGAGAGCCCGAAACGTTTATATCAGTACCTGAAGTTCCAAGCGAAGTAGTGAACGATGAGTTTGCAAGGTCTGCATTTGCAACACTTCCATCTACGATTTTTGCTGAATTGACTGAGTCCCCTGCCAAGTCGGCGAGTGCGACCGTGCCGTCAGTAATTTCACCTGACTCGATTGTTTGTCCGAGCAATGAAATTTCACCCGATGCATTTGGGAGAGTCCACGTACGAGCAGCAGTGAGGTCAACTGACGTGAGTGTTCCTGCAAAGCGATTTGAGCCACCTGTAAATGCAGACAGAACGAGCTGATCATCCGTTGCGGTACTTGTTTGGATTGTTGCTGAACCTGTTGAGGTGAGTCCAGCAGCAGCGGTCAACAATGATGAGAAGGTTTTTGCACCTGCAAATGTCTGCGCTCCTGTTGATACTACACCTCGAGCTGAAGCGCCTGCGTTTGGAATGTTGAGTGTCAGTGTTCCACCAAGACTTGCGGGTGAGCCTGACACGTTCACATCTGAGCCTGAAGTTCCCGCAGTGAGTCCGATGGTTGAGTTCGCGAGTTGTCCGTTGGTGATGCCTGCTGTCGCTGACAAGTCTGCAGAAGTAAGTGAGCCGTCCACCACTTTCGCAGCGTTCACCGAGTCACTCGCAAGCTTTGCTAGTGTCACATTGCCATCGGCAATCTTTGTGGTGGTGACTGAGTCAGTTGCCAAGTCAGCGGCGACAATCGTACCGTCTACAATCTTTGCAGAAGACACAGAGTCCCCCGCGAGTTTTGCGAGCGTGACGTTTGCATCAAGTATTTTAGCCGTAGTGACCGAGTCAGCTGCCAAATCTACCGCAGCGATGGTGCCGTCGTTTATATCCGCTGAAGTAATAGTTCCATCCTGGATTTTTGCTGAAGTGACGGCATCCGCAGCTAGTTTTGCAGTATTCACCGCCAAGTTTGCGATGGTGAGCGCGCCTGCATTGTCGATTGTTGCATCACCTGAAAGCGCAACATACGTAGGCACACCACCTGCACTTGCGACGATGATATTTCCAGAAGTTCCAGAAGCGAGTTTTGAAAGTGCGATTGCAGCAGTCGCTGAAATGTCTGCATTTACGATTTCTCCATTCAAAATTTTTGCAGAAGTGACTGAGTCGGTTGCCAAGTCAGCGGCGACGATTGAACCGTCAACGATTTTTGAAGAGTTCACAGAGTCAGCGGTCAAGTCTGCGAGCACGATACTGTTACCGAGTGCGAGCTTTGTGTAAGCTATCGCTGCGGTTGCAGAAATATCAGCGTTCGTGATTGACGCATCAACAATCTTCGCCGAGTTGACTGAGTCTCCTGCCAAGTCAGCAAGTGCCACAGAGCCGTCGACAATCTTTGCGGAGTTCACCGCATCAGTCGCGAGCTTTGCTAGAGTGATTGCGGAGTTGCTGATAGTGAGTACTCCAGCGTTGCTGAGTGTCGCATCACCTGAGAGTGTTTGTGATGTAGCGATGTTGCCCACACTCCCGATGTAGATAGTTCCGTTTGCGAGTGCGATAGAAAGTTTTTCCGAATCAAGTTCGTCGAGCGCACTTTGGACATTTGTTGCAACGATGTTCCCTGCGGGAGTATTTGTTACCTGTGATGCAGTGTAGTCACCCGCAGTCGCAACAACGACGCCGGTGCGACCAAACACTGAAGAAATAACTCCCGTAGGAAGTGACGCCCATGTTGGTGTGCCAGCGACTACCTGCAATACCTGTCCGTTTGTTCCGACTGCAACAGGTGCCGCGACGTTACTTCCATTACCCACTAAGATAGAACCAGTGGTAAGTGGAAGTGATGGGAGTAGATTAAAAACAGTTGTGCCGTTAAATGTCGTAGTTCCTGTAGCGTTGCCAATTGTGTTTACACTGCCAGCACCAGTACCGAGTGTCGTATTGCCCGTCGAGGTTAGTGTTGAAAATGAGCCCGGACCACCGACGTTGGTGATGTAACAGTTCGAGTCTGCAGGCGTACAGCCTCCCCACGGAGTAGAGCCCGCACCCGGGTCTTGAATATTATCGGCTGGAAGTATCGGCGTCGAAGGATTTCCGGCATATACAACAGAACCACCAGAGAAAACAACCGCTACAGTCAACGCTATCGCACACAGAATTTTATTCATCGAAATGGTACACAGACGGGCACGCCTGTGTATAAGAATAATACGGCTTAAAATCAGAATTCTTGTATAGTTTATCCCCATACTTTTCCACACATTTTTGCTTGACATCCGCCATGCAAAAACCTCGAATGGCGTAACGCAAAAAAGCGCCCTGTTGAGCGCTTTTTTATTCTCTCTATCTATAGAGTGTTTGTACCTCGATAATTACTTTTTTGTTTTTTGCTTCACTTCCTCTATCAAATCAGCTGCTGCGTGTTGCCCTCCGATACCAAACGAGAGGCCGAGCGCGAGTGAAAGTGCAACGACAATTCCACTGAAAAGTATGCGAATCAAATCTTCTGCGATGCCCAATTCAGAGAGCGCGGCAAACAACGCAAAAATAATAATCGCCCATTCTGCACCTGTACCCAAGAGCCCCGGACTGACACTTCCGACACGAGTAACACTTTTTTCAATTGCCTTTCTCGCCCATTCACCAGCGACACCTGCTGCCACCATGATGAGGACCGCCACAAGGAGCTTCGGCAGAAAACCATACACCATGTCTTCCAAGAAATACGTGACAGTGTACATACCGAGCACATTGAGTGCTGCGATAAAGAAAACGATTTGCACAAACCAGCGCACACACGCACCCACCCACGTATGCACTGAGAGTTTGACCCCGCCTTTATCTGCAAGATCTTGTGCACCGATTGCAGAGAGACCTTCATTTACTTTGAGTACCGTGAGTAGTTTCGTAATCGCATCACTAAGTAGACGCGCGATAAAGATGCCGATTGTGATGATAAAGAGTGACGCGATGACCATCGGCAAAAAGGTCATGAACGCTGCCCATACTTCAACGAACGCGTCGGTGAGTAGTGTTGGTATTGATTCCATACAAAATAATTTGCAACTTATAAGCTACTCACTCAAGTATACCAAGATGGATGCAGGTAAAAATCATTTACCCACAGCAAACGAACGCTCTATGACGCCTTTTGTGGGCGCTTTAATTTATCGACAAGGATGCGATGCGGACCTTGCAAAAGATTTGCAATAAGTAAGTCACGCACATCGAGACGATGATAAAACTCTTCTTCCGTAAAAAGTGCACATCGAAGTTCAGTGCCATGATGCTCCTCGAGCGGTTTGAGTGCACGTGCTAGTACTTTTTCATTTATCGAACCGACAATGAGTATATCGAGCTCGCTTGTTCCCTCTCCAATAAGCACACCACTACATACAAGCATCTTAAGCGGACCAGCCTTTTTTATCTTATGCACCAACTGCTCATCAGCGAGCTGTGCTGAATGAGTAAACAATTGCCGCAAGAGATGTTGTATGCCTGCATCTGCAACGGCAAATCCTTTTCCATTTTTCATGCGCACATCAGTGATGACTTTTGCGCGTTTGAGCGCACTCAACTCGTTCGTGAGCGCTTTCTTTTTTATTTTTGTGTGCGATTGGATATCATCAAACGAAAGTGGACGCTCAGAGGCAAGTGCAAATGTGCGGAGCACTATAGTGCGTGGAGTTTTTCCGTACAATCGTGATGCGACATCATTCATAGTGCATGAGTGTACCATGATGTGCTCGTTGACGTGAATTGAAAATCGTACTGAAAGATACGGCTCTACCGAGCCGCAACAAAAGCCGGCTGTGCCGGCTTTTGTAGAAACGAAAACAAAATTTCACTAACAGTAACTTTTATACCCGGCCGATGTTTTTCGCAAATCGACACGTTGCGAAAGTCGAATGTACGTTAAGGTTACTCGACCATGACTTTCACTCCAGCTGTCGTCGTATCTCCTCCTTGAGAACTCTCAGTTCTCAACAAAAGAAATCCGCGAGTGCGGATTTCTTTTTGCTCTCCGAGTCGGGAAACTATCGTTTCCCGAGCCCTCCCAAAAGCAGTCGCAACATTTACTTAACAGTAACTTTTGCTCCTGCTTCCTCAAGCTTCTTCTTGAGCTCATCTGCCTCTTCTTTCTTGAGACCTTCCTTGACCATCTTTGGAGCAGCATCAACGAGTGCCTTTGCTTCACCAAGTCCGAGACCAAGTGCTTCCTTAACGACTTTGATAACTGCAATCTTCTGTGCACCAGCCTCTGTGAGCTCGATACCAAATGAAGTCTTCTCTTCACCAGCAGCTGCACCAGATGCAGGACCAGCAACTGCAACAGCAGCAGCTGAAACTCCGAACTTTGCTTCGAAGAGCTTTACGAGCTCGTTCAAATCAACAACTGACATTTTCTCGATTGCGTCGACAATAGCTTGAAACTTTGCCGGAACTTCTACGTTTTCCATAATGAACTATAATTACAAATAAATGATTGACCGAAAGGACTACGCCTTTTTCTCTGCGATTTTCGAGAGCGCGATAACAAATCCTTGGATCGGTGAATTGATGACGTTGACGAACATACCACGGAGCGTATCGACTGGTGGGATAGTTGCGAGTGTCTGCATTGCAGGCGCATCAACAAACTTTCCTTCGAGGATACCACCGACGATAGCGAGCTTTCCTCCGAGCTTCTTTACGTATTCCTGTATACCGCGCGGAGAAAGAGTGATATCTTCCTTCGCTGCATCAGTGACACCATAGACGACTGCGATTTCTCCCGAGAGTGCTGGTACTTCCCCTGAGACACCTGCTGATTGCGCTGCGCGCTTCATAAGTGACTTTCGAGTGATGTAGTACTTCACACCTGCTGCAGTGAGTGCACGTCGCATCGCGTATTCCTCATCCATGTTCACTCCTTTGTAGTGAATGAAGACAGAAGATACTGAACCCTTGAGGGCGTCTGCGAGCTTCTCTACGATTTCTTGCTTTTGTGCTTTTGTTTTTGCCATAGCACAGTATATGAGCTGATAATTACTGGGCTAGAACCCGCACCAATGTACGGAAGAGTTCGACCTCGGCAAGCGTAAGCAGGGCTTACTTGACCGTCTTTCGACGACTCGCTGTCTTTAGCCAGTTCGAGTAGTATACGCATATTTTACCGCTTTGCAAGAGCCTTATTTGACTTTATAGTGTATTATGGTATAATTGGATTGCGGGTCGAAAACCTGCATAGTGAAACCCTGCACAACTGAGGTGCTACATGACTTGCTCGAGTATCAAAGTGGTTGAAATCGAAGGTCGCGTGTTCTCTCCGTCGTCCCTCCCCGAGGTGCCGACGCGCTGGACCGCAATACGCAAAGCCGAGATCGCCGTGTGCGTCATCGGACAAGTGTTGACCTACGAGGAAGCCCAGGTCAGGTACAGCGTCTCGCGTGAGGAGCTGGTCGGGTGGATGAAGAAGTACCGCGTCGGAGACGTGGGTGCGCTTCGCATCCGTTCGATTCAGA
>CAZGUV010000029.1:0-4621 GCA_964528735.1 uncultured Candidatus Saccharibacteria bacterium
GCTAGCAATACCAATACTTGCAGGCTCGTCTGCGTATGCCTGCGCCGAAGCATACCGATGGAAGTACGGTCTCAATAAGACTTTTTCCGAAGCCTATGCATTTTATGGCGTCATCATGCTCTCGATCTGTCTCGGCATCATTTTGAATGGATTTGGCTTTGATCCGATGCAGCTTCTATTTTATGCAGCTGTAGTGAATGGAATTATTGCTCCAGTCATTATCTTTTTTATCGTTCGACTTGCAGCATCTCTGCCACGTCACCAGACACCATTTTGGGGTACTGTAGCTGGATATATACTCTTTGCACTTATGTCTGGTGTCGGGGTGAGTGCGTTGTGGGTCCTTATTATATAAAACATCCACAGAGCTGACTTTTTGCTCTAGAATGCAGTGGTATACTCCACTCATGTCCTCACTACCTCATTATGAAAAAGACATTCGTCCTTGGGGTCAATATGAGCGTTTTACTCTGAACGAACAGACAACGGTAAAGATAATCACTGTAAATCCAGGTGAAGTTTTAAGTTTGCAAACACATAGTAAGCGACAGGAGTTTTGGAGGACCATCTCAGGCAAGGGCATCGCTTCAGTTGATGGAGTAGATACCGAACTCGTACAAGGAGTTGAGGTCCTCATTCCTCTGGGTGCAAAGCATCGAGTCCAGGCGACTACCGAACAACTTATTTTTCTTGAAATTGCATTTGGTGAATTTGATGAAAAAGATATAGTCCGTTTAGAAGACAAGTACGGTAGAACGTAACATGGATGCATTGTGGCTACTGCTACCCATAGTACTCGTCTTCGTCCTATTCTTTGCAGGTGCCTTATATAGGCGCCCTCCCACACCTCCTCAAGAAGGTGGAACGGAAGAAAGTAGTCCTCAAACAAAAGGTAGACAACTAGACCGTTCTCGAAACAATCCACTCGTGACACCACACCCTCACAACTCATGGGAAACTCATGCAGTCTTTAATCCTGCAGTCATGGTACATGATGGAGTAGTACACATGCTCTATAGAGCAATGGGTCATGATGGGGTGTCTCGTGTCGGCTATGCAACTAGCGCAGATGGTATTCACTTCACTCGACACTATAATCGACCTGTATTCGTCCCACACCTTGGTAGAGGCATGCCTCTCAAAAAGAGTAAGCTTTCTCGTTTGTACAATCGTATTCGAAATAGTTCAGGTGGCGGTTGGGCAGGATGCGAAGATCCGCGCGTTGTTCATATCGGAGATACTATCTACATGACATACGTTGCTTTTGACGGGTGGGGTTTTATTCGTATGGCACTTACAAGCATAAGTGAAGCGGATTTTGCAGCGCATCAGTGGAATTGGTCACCTTCAATCCTCCTTTCACCACCAAATGAGATTCACAAAAACTGGCTCCTTTTCCCAGAAAAAATAAACGGTAAATTTGCAATCATACACAGTATTCATCCACATATTGAAATTGAGTATGTCGATGCGCTCGAAGAGTTCGACAGCGAAAAACGATTTATCATGAGTGGATACGATCGTTCAGTAAAGACGAAGGGAAGATGGGATACGTGGGTGAGAGGTGCAGGTCCACCTCCGGTGAGGACACCGTATGGATGGCTTGTTCTGTATCATGGTATCCAGCACGGCGAAACACACAAGTACAAACTTGGCGCAATGCTTCTCGACTTTAACGACCCGACACGGGTTGTCGGTCGTTTGAAACATCCACTCCTTGAGCCTGATACATGGTACGAAAACCACGGTAAGCCAGGTATTGTGTACGCAAGTGGTGCAGTCGTGAAAGACGACACGTTGTATGTATATTATGGCGCAGGTGATACAAGCGTTTGTGTGGCGACGGTTTCTTTGACTGAGCTCTGCGACGCTATTGTAAACGGAACAAATTTACCTCAGCGAGAACTAAAAGCAGAAATCAAATAATGAAATCAGTATGTATACCGTACAACGCTCATCAAAAAATCCGATACTTGTCCCATCGCCAGAGCGTCACTGGGAGCTTGTCGCGTTTAACCCGTCACCGTACCTCCTCAATGGTGCCGTTGAGTTATTGTATCGAGCACAAGGCAGACCAGATAAGATGCTGAATCCACCAACTGCACTTTCAATAATTGGACGTGCCGCGCAGACCGAACAAGACCATTTTGAAGAGCGTGAACCATTTATCGTTCCGACTGAGACTTGGGATAGGTATGGATGTGAAGACCCTCGAGTCACTTATTTTGAGGGCAGGTACTACACATTTTATACAGCAATCGGTGGGATACCATTTGGCCCCGAGCATATTAAAGTTGCGTGTGCAGTTTCGGATGACATGAGAACTGTAGCTGAGAAGCATCTCGTGACTCCTTTCAACGCAAAGGCCATGGCACTTTTTCCAGAGCGTATTCGTGGGAAAGTAACAGTTATATTTGCAGCGCATACTGATGATAAGCCTGTTAAGTTGGCCATTGCACAGGCTGATGAGATAACTGATTTTTGGAAACCTGAATTTTGGAATGAGTGGCACGAAAAACTTAATGATTATTCAATTGAGCTCAGAAGGCATCCTGATGACTTCGTCGAAATCGGTGCGGTACCGCTTAAGACAAAAGAAGGGTGGTTGCTCGTGTATTCATATATCACTGATTATCTGAAAGGCGACTCACGTACATTTGGCATTGAGGCACTCCTCCTTGATAGTGAAAATCCCTATCTAGCAACAGCACGCACGAGAGAACCTTTTCTCGTCCCTGAAATGCAATACGAAGGCTTCGGGATTGTGGGCAGAGTTACATTCCCAAGCGGTGCACTCATCGAAGGCGAGAGACTCGACGTCTATTACGGTGGCGCAGATACTGTCTGTTGCAAGGCATCGCTTCATCTTCCACATCTTATGGATGCGATGCAAAAAGACCTCGAATCAGAGTATGTCACTCGTTACGAAGGCAATCCGACACTGGCTGGTATTCCAGAGCATCCTTGGGAATCTCGTCTTGCGTTTAACCCAACCGCAGTAGATATCAATGGCACCGTTTATATTGTGTATCGTGCAATGGGAGCAGACAACACATCAGTCATGGGTCTCGCGCTCAGTAAAAATGGAATCACAATCGACGAGCGTCTCCCTGAGCCGATATATGGACCACGAAAAGATTTTGAAATGAAGCATGGTTCAAAAGACGGTAACTCAGGATGTGAAGACCCACGTCTGACTCGAATTGGAGATACAATCTATATGACGTACACAGCGTATGAAGGGAAGGGTAATACACGCGTTGCGCTCACGACCATCTCAGTAAATGATTTTGTTGCGCGAAAGTTTGACCGATGGAGTGATCCGACACTTATCACGCCGCCGGGCATTGATGAAAAGGATGTGTGCATTTTCCCTGAAAAGATACACGGTAAGTACGTGTTCTTACATCGTGTCTCACCGATGATATGTCTAACTGAGACCGAAGACGAACAATTTAATGCTGAGACAATCAATCGGTGTATGGAGGTCATCGGTCCACGTTCTGGTTCATGGGAAAGTGAGAAAGTTGGCATTGCAGGAACACCAATGAAAACTGACTATGGGTGGTTGCTTATCTATCATGCTGTATCTCGCGACAAACAGTATTCACTCGGGGCCGCGTTACTTGATTTGCATGAGCCATCAAAAGTGCTGGGGAGAACTATTGAGCCAATCCTATCCCCGCGTATGGACTACGAGCTAAAAGGTGAGATTCCAAACGTTGTCTTTAGTTGTGGTCATGTGATACGCGATGATACGTTGTATATATATTATGGTGGGGCAGACACAGTCACAGGCGTAGCAACCTGCTCACTTTCGTGGCTGCTTGACATACTCCGACCGCGCACACTCCAGTAGCTTATTGACTTTTTAGGTAAAATATAGTATTATACAAGAGTTCGATTATATCCATCTCTCGTCTGACCAAGCAGTAGACCCATGTGTTTGCTAGAGCGTTATACGGAAGGTACCGAAGCTTAACGCTTCATAGCAACACATTTTATGTACGCACAGGGACATTCATATGGTGGCCGTCGGTCACATGGTTCAAGACACGGAAACTCTTTTAGAAAGGGAGGTCATTCACGTGGTTCGTTTAGTGGAGGTCGTGGAGGTAGAAGGGGCGGAAGACGATTTGGCGGTGAGCACATTGAAGAGTCAAAATACATCCGCAAGGCAACAGCAAAGACACAAGAAGTGTACACTCCAACTCATACGTTTGCAGATTTTCACACCCATGAACAGCTTGCGAAAAATCTTGAGGCACTCAATTTTGTACATCCAACACCTATTCAAGATCAAGCAATACCAGTTGCTATGGAAGGAAAAGATGTCATCGGTATTGCAAGTACTGGCACCGGTAAGACTGCCGCATTTCTCATACCAATCATAAACAAGTTTATTGAAAATAGACGCCACATGGCTATGGTGCTTGCTCCGACACGAGAGCTTGCTCAGCAAATAGAAGTCACCTTTAAGGCCCTCACAAAAGGAATGAAATTGTTCTCAGTTTCATGTGTCGGCGGTGCACCAATCGGCAAGCAGCTTCGCGAGCTTGAGCTCGGTGTGCACATAGTGATTGGTACACAAGGACGTGTCCAAGACTGCATCTAACGAAAG
>CAZGUV010000030.1:0-4473 GCA_964528735.1 uncultured Candidatus Saccharibacteria bacterium
GCATCTGGGCGCTTTTGTGTGCTTATGGTGCGCTTCCCTTGATTCAGGGTGCCTGATAGCTATACTTTCGCGATGAATACCGTGCGTATCTATGCCCTCGCCGTCCTTATTCTTGGCGGTTTGACTGGCTGGTTTTTAACAGGCGACCAAACGACATCAAAATTCCCATACCGATTGGGTCTTGATTTAAAGGGAGGAACACATCTCGTGTATCGAGCTGATATTAGTAATGTGCAACCAGAGGATGTGTCAGAATCACTCGCAGCACTTCGTGACACCATCGAGCGACGCGTCAACGTCTTTGGAGTCGCGGAGCCACTCGTGCAAGTTGAGCAGAGTAGTAGTCTCGTCGGCCCTCGAGAGCAGAGACTCATTGTTGAACTTCCTGGAGTCACTGATACACAAAAAGCGGTTGAGATGATTGGAAAGACTCCAGTATTGGATTTTCGTTTGATGAAGACAAAGACTGTAGACGGTACGGCTCAAGACACATTTGTCCCGACACCACTCACCGGACGGTTTTTGAGTAGCGCGTCACTTTCATTTGGTGGCCAGCAGGGCAGCACTAATGAGCCAGTCGTTAATCTAAAGTTCAATAGTGAAGGTTCAGACCTCTTTGCAAAAATCACGAAAGAAAACAAAGGTCAGGTACTTGCAATCTTCCTCGACGGTCAACCAATCTCGACACCAGTTATTCAAGATGAGATTATCGGTGGTGAAGCAGTTATCTCAGGACGGTTTACTGCACAAGAAGCAAAGGAGCTAGTGCGAAGCCTCAACCTCGGAGCACTTCCAGTGCCGATTGAATTGCTCTCAACAGAAACCGTGGGAAGCACACTCGGTGCTGATGCGGTCGCAAAGGGTATCTCAGCAGGGTATTGGGGCTTTATCCTCGTCGCACTCTTCCTCGTCGCGTGGTATCGATTCCCTGGACTCCTCGCAGTTATCGCGCTTGCACTCTACGTAGGACTTTTGCTCGCTGCATTTAAGCTTATCTCGGTCACTATTACTGCTGCAGGTATCGCCGCACTCATCCTTTCGATGGGTATCGCAGTGGACGCAAACATTCTCATCTTTGAGCGCATGAAAGAAGAGCTTCGCTCAGGTAAGCGCACTGTCGCTGCGATTAAAGAAGGATCAGCGCGTGCGTGGACTGCGATTCGTGATGGTCATGTGACGAGTATCATCTCAGCTATTATCCTCTTCTGGTTCGGTACATCTATGGTCAAAGGGTTTGCGCTTGTGTTTGGTATCGGTGTGGTCCTTTCGTTGTTCACCGCAATCACCGTGACTCGTACCTTCATGCTTATCTTTGGTGATCACGAGTACAAAGGACTTGCAAAGTGGCTCTATGGTAATGGCTTTATCAACTTCCGATAATACTTCTCTATGTACATCGTAAAAAACAGAATCAAATTCTTCGTACTTGTCGGCATCATCACTGCTGTGTCTTTGCTTGCAATTGCAGTATACGGACTTAAGCCAAGTATCGAGTTCACTGGAGGTAACCTTGTTGAGGTACGATACGCAGGTATTCGTCCCGATCAGCCTCGCATCATGACTCAGCTCGTTGCAGAAGGTATCACGCACGAAGCATCTATCCGTCCTGTTGATGATAATGCATACATGATTCGCATGCCGTCACTTTCAGCTGAGGAGCAGGCAAAACTTAAATCAGCGCTCTCGTTTGAGGGAGCAGGGGCGGAAATTACTCGTATGACCGATGTCGGTCCTACGATTGGTACTGAGCTGTATCGCAAGTCACTCGTCGCCATTGTGCTCGTTGTGCTCTCGATTCTTATTTACCTTGCGTTCGCATTCCGCAAACCATCATCAGATAAGAAGGATAAAAACCAAGAAGCAGTCGACGACGTGTCATCATGGTGGTACGGAATGATCGCCGTCATTACGCTCATTCACGATATCATTGTGCCGACAGGTATGATTGCAATCCTTGGTCACTATACAGGGGCTCAAGTTGATACACTGTTCATCACTGCGCTCCTCACTATTCTTGGATATTCAGTCAACGACACCATTATCATCCTTGACCGAGTTCGTGAAAATATCCGCAACAACGCAAAGGCAAAAGAGAAGCACAACTTTGAGTACTTGGTAGGAAAAGGTCTCACTGAGACGTACGGCCGCTCAATAAACACGTCAGTCAGTGCGCTGCTCTCACTTATTGCTCTGTATGTTTTTGGTCCTGAATCAACTCATATCTTCGCGCTCACGCTTATTGTAGGAGTCGTAGTGGGTACCTACTCATCAATCTTCCTCGCAGCACCACTCCTTGTGGCGATACGCAACAGAAAGAAATAGGGTGCTGTGCTAGACTAGAGGCATGGAATCAAGCTTCGACAAAATCAAAAAGAACTTCTGGTCTTCATTTGTCCCGTGGGTCGTGAAGGCTGTCATCATCTTCTTTCTCATCGGTATGGTCTTATACATCGGTTCGCAATACGAACAGATGTTTGATGGGAGTACATTCTAAGTGACCTTTGGTATACTCTGTGCATGGTAGATAAGTACAGTGCAGTCTGGGTATCACACTCTTCGATGGGTGACTTCGAAAAATGCCCGCGCATGTACTTTTGTAAAAATATATACAAAAATCCTGGCACTGGTAAAAAGATAAATATTGTCTCACCGCATCTCACTCTTGGAGTCGCGGTGCACGAAGTGCTCGAAGGCCTGGGTCAGTTTCCATCAGAGACACGCCTCGATAGAGATTTGCTCGCATGGTTTAACACGGTCTGGGAAGCAGGAAAGGGGAAGCGAGGAGGGTTTCTTTTGCAGACTGATGAGGATGAGTTTTATGAGCGCGGAGTTCGCATGATACAAACAGTTATAAAAAACCCACGTTTTCTTGGGAACAAAATAGTAAAGCTTCCGCGTGAGACGATGAATCCTAATTTCTATTTAAGTGAAGAAAAAAACATAATCCTGAATGGACTTATAGACTGGATTGAATACCTCCCTCTGAATGATTCGCTCCATATTGTTGATTTTAAAACAGGGAAGCATGTCGAAAGAGACGATTCGATGCAGCTCCCTATATATCTCTTACTCTGCAACAAATTGCAAAAGAGAAAGGTATCAAAGGCATCCTACTGGTATCTTGAGCATGACGAGATTGTTGAGAAGACACTCCCATCAGTTGATGAAGCGTTGCGCAAAGTGATGCCCGTCGCGGAACGTGTCGCAAACGCCCGCGCAATGAAATATTTTGATTGTCCAAAAGGGAAAGATGGGTGTATGCACTGTAGACCATTTGAGCGCATCCTCGCGCTTCACACAAACACCGCACAGGCAGGCGTTGAATACGTTGGGATAGGTAATTTTGGGCAAGAGTTGTATTTGGTCAGTCAGTAGATGGGGTATACTATCCCTATGAGGCGAATAGGATTTTTTCTCCTGTGTGCGTGCATGCCATCGCTCCTGTTTGCACAAAACACTTCGTGTCCACAGATAACTAAGTATCTCACCGTCGGTAGTCGGGATGCGCAAGTGATTCAGCTCAAGCAGTTTCTAATTAAGGAGGGTGTGCTCACAGGTGTGACCCTCACTACGTACTTTGGGGCGGCAACCGAATCAGCGCTCAAACAATGGCAAAAGAAAAAGAATATTGTCTCTTCTGGTACACCAAAGACAACAGGCTATGGTGCGACTGGTCCGAAAACGCGAAGCGCGCTTGCGCTCTGTGGAGTAAGTACACCACCTCCAGCGCAGAAAAAGCTTCAAACAAGTGTGGCAAAAAAATGCAAAATCGCAGGGTGCAGCAGTCAGCTCTGTGTTGATGCTTCGAGTCCTGATATGGCATCAACCTGCGAATATAAAGAAGAGTACGGGTGTTATAAAGACAGGGTGTGCGAAGTGCAATCAGATGGCGCGTGTGGTTGGTCCCCTCAAGATGAGATCAATCGCTGTGTCGCCAAAGCCCGTGGCTCGCTCTGCATACCTCCCGTGTGTCCCGCACCTCCTGAAGGGTGCTCATATCAAAACGCGACATGGTGTAGTTGCGGTGTGATGCAGTGCAAGACAAATTCACCGACATGCCAGTTTAATGGAATGGTTATTCCACACACTGCAAAAGTAGAAGCATTTGAAAAAGAAGAAGTGGAGCAGGGTACTACCTGCGATTCGGTGAAGGAAATTCGTGCCTGTGACAACGGCTTTCTGGAAGGGACCTACCGGTTTTCGACCTGCCGTGTAAAGCCCTAAACAGAGGCTTTTTTGGGCTTTTGGAGGCCAATATGACCTTTTCAGAAGGGTCGCTTGACTCTGTATTGTTTATGAGTATACTTGTGCCCACGTCGTTGTGACGGTTTTTTATTGCTCAACTGCAGTACAAAAACGCCACACACGTTTGCACTTTGAAAACTGCATACGTTGTTATTAAGAACATATACTCCGTATATGTTCTGAGTACAAAGTACTGCCCCAAGGTGGGGCAGTAATAACCGTCTATTC
>CAZGUV010000031.1:0-3999 GCA_964528735.1 uncultured Candidatus Saccharibacteria bacterium
ACGATACTCTCTACATTAGCTCCTGGCTTATTAATATTGTTTGCAAAGTCAGCGTACATTGTTTCGACTGAGTTTGGATTAAAACCAGGTGTGTACTTCGTGAGAATTGAGAAACATAGTATTGATTCGATGACTTTAACTAAACTTTTATTCTCAATATAGGTGGGGTTTTTGACAGAGTATTTAATCAAACCTAGTACAGGTATATATACTTGCTCAAGACCCAATGTCCTTAGCACAGATAGAAGATAATCAATATCATTAATATTATTCTTTATTGAACTAGTTCTAGGTAAAAGTCTTTTCAAATCAGGCCCCTTAGTGGGCAAATAGCAATAAAGATATATCTCATGACTCAACACCAAGTCATTTTCGTAATCCTCTTGCTTTTCCTTGTAATAGTTTTTTATTTTATCGTAAAGTTTTGCATTTGTTGTTTTTCCTCCAATCGTAAACCAGTGGTAACGGATAAATCTACTTAAAACTTCGGGGCTCAGCCCACTAAAGTTTTTCTCAACTGTCTGCCAGGCTTTTGTTACAGCTTGTTCACCGACAAGCAATGACTTGATAAGCTCTACTGGACTAAGTGGCTTACTTGTTGAATTTAAGGTTCTATAGAATAAAAGCACATCGGAATCTCTATTTGGTATGATAACTACAAATTCAAGGTCGAGTATTTTATCCACCAAATCATCTGGTGAGATGTCGTTCTGAGTCATGGTCCGCTTCACAATTTTTTCGATGCTTAAATAGCTTTTTACAACTGAGTTCTTAACCTCATCTCCTTTGCTTTTTTCATCCTCTTTGCTGAGCTGTCCTTTTAGGGTTTTTAAGAAAATCATATTAACATTTTGCGACTCAAACTTTAACCGAGGCATCTTTTTATTTGCATCCTCAAAAAGAAAGCTTATTATCTTATCTTTTTTCGCCAGGGTGTAATTATTAAGCAGAAACGCAAGAATAAAAGAAAGAGTTACAATTCTTTGTTGTCCATCAATTATTTCATCAAAAGAGTTCGAGCCAACTTCTCTAGACGCAATGACAAAAGTACCAATATAGTACGGACCCTGTTCGCTGATAAGCATCGCGAGAAGATGAGTGATATTTGCAGAACGCCAGACGTAATTTCTTTGAAAATTTGGAACTTTTATTCTTCTATAACCCTTTGGAAGAAAGAACTTGAGAGACATCTTTTTTGCAGTGTCTATCCTTTGCATTTTAGTAGTTTACAGCAAGAACTTCGCATATTTTCCCTCTCTTGCTTGGTTCTGAATTCACACTTCTCCCCGCATGAACTTTGTGAATTTTTATACCAAGTGATTTTGGTAGTGCATACAGCTCTCGAATGAGTGGAGTATCTGAGTTTGAGAGCATGACGTAGCATCCACGTTTGCTGAGCTCGACAAAGACATCACGTAATTTTTGCTGGTCTGAGGCAGTGAATCCATCCGAAGTGTAAGAAGTAAACGAAGATGTTGCACTTACAGGATGGTAAGGCGGATCAAAATAGATGAAGTCGCCTTTCTTAGCTCTTTTCAATACGTGTTCATACCCAGCATTTAATATCGTCACGTTCTTTAGCGCCTTTGAAACTCGGCGCAGATTTACCGCATCACATATCAGTGGGTTGTCATACCTTCCAAATGGAACATTGAACTCGCCTTTGCTGTTCACACGATACATGCCGTTGAAGCAGGTTCGATTGAGATATATAAAACGAGATGCAATATCGATTGCTCGTTCATACTTTTGCGCACGAACCTTTAAGAAATACTCCTTTTCATATTTGTGCTTTCGGAGCGATGCGATGAGCGCCTCAACATCATCTCGTATAACTTTGTACGTCGTAATCAAATCTTCATTTACATCAGAGATTACTGCATGTTGTGGAAGTAGATCAAAGAAGACTGCACCACCACCTACGAATGGTTCGAAGTACTTGCTTTTTTCTGGGTTAAAGCCTTTTGGTGGATATAACTTCATCTCTAAGAACTGCTTGAGTAGCTGTCTTTTCCCTCCAACCCACTTCACAAAAGGCCGTGGTTTTTCTGCAAGCAATTTTCTTGCTTGCTCAAGGTAATCAGAGTCCTTCACCTCCGTGGCAAGTCTGTATGCAAGAATAGGATTTACTGCCAGCTCTTCCTGAATTATGGCTGCTATTTGAGAAGGGCTCATGTAACAATTGTCACACATGTGACATGTAATTCAAGTCGTAGTTGTGCTTTAACTACGACTAGCCGTGGTTTCGAGGGTCGTGCTAGAATGACCACATTAAGAACTAAAACCCTCAATATTATGCCCAAATTTATCGCGCTTTATTGCATGCCCCACTCTGGCCTCGCCGACTGGATGAAAACCCCCGAAGCTGAACGCAAAGCCGCTGAAGATACTATGAAGACAGAATGGGACGCATGGGCAGCCGCACAAGGCGCTGCAGTGCTCCGCACTGTTGCAGCTGGCAAGAACACTCGCATCACTTCATCAGGCGCTGCTCCAGAAAGTAATGACCTCATGATGTACTCAATTGTTGAGGCAGCTGACAAAGACGCTGCAGTGAGGATGTTTGTAGGACACCCTCATCTTGAGATTCCAGGCGCATGGATAGATGTCATGCCTGCGAACAAAATGGACATGTAGCTCATTCGTCAAAAAGTAAAAGGTCCCTCTCCGGGGCCTTTTTTATGGTAGCTGCTTTCCTTTGTAGCGGTCGTACTCTGGTTTGAATGTTGCAAGAAATGTTGCTTTCAGTGCGTCAAGAGATTTTTGCATTTTTTTATCACTCACACTGAGCGTGATATCATCCACAACTTTTACGGTACACTTCGCCTTCCCTTTTGTTGGGAAGCAACTCTGCACGAGGGCGTACACCTGCTTTTGATATTCAAGGAGTGCATGTGTGTACGCAAGCAGTGTTGCAGGCGCCGCAAACTGTGAGAACTCCGTGTCAGAGGCACCATAGATAGCACGGTTGATGTTGTACTGCTCTGAAATTTCCTTCGCAAGGCGAATCGAGAGTTCGTTCGTCGCGCGCTCCTGCTCGAGGAGCGGAGTGAGTAGTTGTGGGATTTTTTCGCTCGCAGCCCGTATCGATGCAGAGCTCACAAAATCTCCTTTTTGAAATGCGCTATTCCATGCCAAATCGGTGCGGAGCTTTGTGAAAAAACCTTTTGATGCGATGACTCTATCATCGCTCGCGACTGCACCGTCTACGCGCAAGAAAAAGCTCAGCGGTGAATACGCTGGATTTGCGGGAAGTGCTGATGTGCGAGCCCAGTTTGCGAGCTGTGCATCGTACTCTTTGATGCCCGTCTCGAGCTGTGCGATGTACTCATTTCCATACACATTGAGAATCCCCGGCTGCTTTAAGATGAAGACATCCTTATCTCTGCGGATAGTCACCATGTCTCGTATCGTATTTCTCAGCACAGCGAGGTGCCGGAGGTATATATATGACTGAGTCGGTGTAGTGAAAAAGAGCTGACCATTACCCGCAATGTACGGAGTGCTCTGCCCCGCGAGCGCCTTGTATGCATCGCGTGACTGCGCCAACAGAGCGAGCACTGCCTGGTGGTAGCGTGCATCATACGATGAGACAAGAGCGTCATTGTACTCAGGTCGCACCTCAAGGATTGCTTGCCAGAGTCGCTTGCCGAGCGGAGTCGCCTGCATGCGCTTTACGTGATCATTCTTTTTTGCATACAACTGCGTGACAATCCTGATACGTGCATCGAACTCCTGTGCGATGGTGGTGAGTTCTGATTTTGTAGACGGCTTTCGCGATCCGATGTCAAGAGAAAAATTGAGTGCATTGTCTGTCTCGATGCGATACTGCTCACGCGCTACACGATATGCACGCATATCCTTTTCAATCGACTTGAACGCTTCGGGCATGAGCGCTATCGGGTCTTGCATCGCAAGTGTTGCTGAGAATACCTCATGGCGAGGCACGGCCTCTTGTGCGGTGGCAAGCAGTGGGAGCAGGATGCAGGTGATAACGAG
>CAZGUV010000032.1:0-2750 GCA_964528735.1 uncultured Candidatus Saccharibacteria bacterium
AACGGTGTCGTTCGTACTCAGTCAAACCACGCAGGCGGCGTACTCGGTGGGATATCATCCGGACAACCGCTGGTATTTCGTACTGCGTTTAAGCCTGTTTCTACAATTCGCAAATCTCAGACAACCATCCATGAGGATGGAAGTGTGGTGACGATAGAAGGTACGGGGAGACATGATCCATGCGTATTGCCGCGCGCGGTACCTATTGTCGATGCGATGACCGCACTCGTTCTCATGGACCACGTACTGCGACAAAAATCACTTTCATAATATGCACACACTTGAACAATTACGAGAGGCGATTGATAAGGCAGATATGAAGTTGCTTGAGGCACTCGCCGAACGCATGCACATTGTAGAAGAAATCGGGGAGCTCAAGCGGGCTCAGCACCTTAACTCATTTGATTCGGAGCGCTTCAAAAAAATATTGGCATCTCGTGGGGAGATTGGTAAGGCGTTGGGGCTTTCCCCCGAATACATTGAAAAGCTTTACCATGTTATTCATGAGTACGCGCTTCATATAGAAGAAACTCGCCATGCCTAACACTGCGCAGAGACTCAATCGGTTCCCTGAATACATTTTTGCGAGACTCGCAAAGCGTGTCGCAGAGGTTGAAAAGAAGTCAGGCAAAAAAGTATTGAGTTTTGGTGCCGGTTCACCTGACATACGACCGAGCCAGGAGTACATCGATGCATTTACGCGAGCCATACATAATCCTCACGCACATCTCTATCCTGGGTATAGTGCAACTGCTGAGTTTTCAGATGCGCTCGCGGGGTGGTATCAAAAGCGTTTTGGGGTGAAGATCGCACCAAGCGAAATCGTACCTTTGTTAGGCGCAAAGGATGGCACGAGCCACCTTCCGCTCGCGCTCCTCGATGATGGTGACGAGATGCTCATCCCTGACCCGGGCTACCCAGGTTTTTCTGGTCCATTGATAATGTATGGAATGAAGCCGGTGTACTACCCGTTGACTGAAGCATGTACTATCGATACGGCACTGATTGAGCCACTCATAACAGCGCGTACCAAGGCAATCATCGTAAACTTTCCCTCAAATCCTACAGGCCAAGTTGCAACGCGCAGTGAGCTTGAAGCCGTTGTTGCACTCGCAAAAAAACATACTATCGTCCTTGTGTATGACAATGCGTATGCTGAGATTGCATTTGATGGCTACAAGGCGCCAAGTATTTTAGAAATTGATGGTGCGAAAGATGTTGCGGTAGAGTTTGGCTCATTCTCAAAAACATATTCATTCGCAGGGTATCGGATGGGGTGGATGGTGGGGAATGAGTCAGTGTGTAAGGCGCTCTTGCAGGTGAAATCACAAGTCGATTCGGGCATGTCGTTACCTTTGCAATCTCTTGCGGTCTATGCGCTCTCACATACAGACACCGTGTGGCATGACGCAATGATTGCTGAGTATACACATCGCAGAAACAGTATTGCAGAGAAATTGCGTGGCATTGGGCTTACCTTCGAACTTCCTCGAGCGGGTTTGTATATCTGGGCGCGCATACCGGATGGAGCCACATCCTCAGAGGAGTTTTGCATGAAGTTGCTCGAAGAAAAAAATATATTGATTACTCCAGGTTCTGCATTCGGACCTCGTGGAGAGCGGTATGTGCGAGTCAGTATCTGCGTAGACATACGTGACATAGACTCGTATTTTGTATAGGGCACCTACAAGAGCCGCTCTTGTGGTATGCTCCTATAGATGGAACCATCAACATTTCTTATTATCTGTCTCGTCGGTCTTTTTGCAGGATTTATCAATGTTATTGTCGGTAGCGGCTCATCAGTCACCGTGCCGTTTCTCGTTTTCCTCGGTATTCCGCCGCATGTAGCAGTCGGAACAAACCGTTTTGCGATGCTCTTCAACAACTTTACAGGAGCCGTTGAATATCACCGAAAAAAATACTTGCACGTGAATTTTGCAATTATCATGGGAGTGTGTGCAATGGCGGGGGCAGTCCTTGGTGCTTGGCTTGTACTCAAGACGACACCCGCTGTCCTTAAGCAGGTTATCGGAGCAGTGCTCATCTTTGAGATTATTGTGCTCTTGTTTAATAACAAGAAAATGGGACTGGTTCGCCGCGCAGAGGAGTGGAGTAAAAACAACTACATTGGAGCGGGCATTTTTGGGTTCGTCGCTGGTGTATACGGTGGATTTCTTGGTATGGCGATTACTTCAATTCTCATGTTTTTCCTCGTCCTCCTTTTTCGCTGCAGCTTTCTTGAGAGCGCATCTATTGCAAAGGTGGGAGCGTTTTGTATCTCACTCGCTGCGTCTGTTGTATTTATCTTGAGTGGAAATGTCGCATATCCAGTAGCGCTCACACTCATTGCTTCGTACATCATCGGGGCGTATGTGGGCGTAAACTCTGCGATCAAGCTCGGTGACGCTCGAGTCAGATATTTCTTCTTGGGAGTCCTAGCCGTATCAGCCTTTCTTCTCTTCGTCGATTTCGGGATTAAGATTTAGGGATTGAGGCTAAGTTGAGTACAACTAAGAGATGGCGAGATTCGGCGCAGCTCACTAAGGATTTTTTCATGCTTCAAAAATACTAAGTGGCTCCTGCCCGAGCTCGCACTGTCTGAACAAGCAGAGCTTGTTCTCAGTGCTGCGCTTTTCTCATCTCACTCCACATCCATAACGCCAAACAAAAAACGGTCGTTTAGACCGTTGTTTTATTTGCCGTTGCGGTGTTTGTTGGACAAAGTTCGAAACTATTTCGAGCAAAATCCA
>CAZGUV010000033.1:0-2472 GCA_964528735.1 uncultured Candidatus Saccharibacteria bacterium
ACAGTATACCAACAAAATACTCCGGACTCGAAACTGACCTCACCTAGAGTGGACTGCCGTTATGCGTAACAGAGTCCCACACACATAGTGATTCTGAACCGCTTGTTCGTCCCGCACGAACTCCAGTAATAGTAATATTAGAAATTGAGCATGTCGGAGTACCTGTGATGTGGAAACCAAAATCAGAAAAGTTTGAAAGTATCCCTCCCGTAAAAGTAAAGGTACCGCCGCGCACCTTCACGCCACTCTCTGGATAATTGCTTGTCGAAATCGAGACATTAGTGAGTGTCGCTACGCCATCATCTTGAAAAAAACCGCTTGGCTGCACATCAATCAAATTCGTATTATCAATCGTCACAATACCTCCTCTGTTTCTTATAGCTCCACTGTCACTCCCTGAGTTCCCTATTCCTGCGGTGGTGATTGAAGTGTGTGTTGCGCTGAAGTTCCCCCCTGCAGAAACCGTAATACCATTCCACCTGTTTGGATTTGAAAGATTTACAGGAAGCACTGCTGTGCCATTTATAATAAATGTACCGCTTACATTTATTCCTGCCCCATCAGCAAACACAAGCGAAACTCCTGGCTCGATAGTAGCAGTCGTGTCAGATGCAATAGCTAGATTAGGAATATAGTAGGGACTGTACTCAGCGGACAGCGAACCTGTCAGCGAGGAGACCACATAATCAGATGTGTTGCGCTTTTTAGGCGACCCTACAAATTTAGCAGCGCCATCTGCTGTAGAAAATGTAAAAAGTTGATTAAATTGCTCGTTTGCATACGCATAATCAATAGACGAAGATCTCCTCAAAGAACGCTCAAGCGCGAAGGGATGCCCAGTCGGATGACATGCAGTCGCCAAGGTTGGACACGATAGCTCAAAGGTATCAAGTACTGCACTAGCTTGTACCAACCGCAATTGATGTGGAGATGATGATGTGTTCTGTAATTCATGTGGCCACACACTCGACATATCCTCATCAACATTTTGGATATCGAATGCGTTTGTGATGAGAAAATAGGAATGTGGTTGAATACTTCCTGAAAGCGGTAGAGAAAAGATTGGGAGGGCGGGGTCACCCGCAGTCTCTGAGCTCTCTAGAGCGAGGGAGCTCATGTCTATTTCTAAATCTGTTGTGTTGTAGAGTTCAATATATTGATGTGTTGCGTCTTGCGGATTTGCAAGAGGATAACCTACTTCTGAAATTATGACTGGGTTCGCTGTACGCGCAACTCGTATCGTTCGTGATGTTGTATTTCCAGAAACATCTGTTGCTTGTAAAGCAGCGCCTGCGACAAGTACCACTGAAGTATCTGTGGTGGTGATAGTGTCGAGCGTTACCACACTTCCACTCTCAGCAATCCATGACAGTGTCACTACCGCATCGGTATGCGCTGTGCAAGAGGTGCTTTCTCCGGACGTACTCACGACGAGGCATCCTGAGAGCGATATATCGAGGGTCGGTGATGAGGTGTCTGGCGATTCACAAGCTGTGCCGCTTATGCTTAAAACCTCTGGTGGTGTACATGTGAGAATTGTGGCGGCATTTTGAGGTTGCGGCGACTCTGACTGCACGGGGCTACCTCCACCCTGTCCTGGACTACCAGAGAGTACAATTGGTTGAGGTAGTGAACTATCAACAGCGCCAGCACTATGCTGCACAGTGGCTGGCTGAGTTGTTAACATAATGACTGTCCTCGCGTCACGCTCAGGAATACTACTTTCTTCGGCAACATTTTCTGTCGTGACATCAGCTGCGTCTTGCTGATTGGGTAATGGTTCGAAAGTAACTGCACGTTCTGGTGCCTGACTCTCAACGCGCTCATCTCTGGGCACCTCAAGCACAGCAAGTTTTGGGCTTGTTAACTGATTGTATGCGGAAACAACTGACGCATTTTGATTCCATTGCTCTTGGTTGAGATCTTCCATATCTTCATACGAGAGACTCGAACCATAAATTGACTTAACACCGGCAAAGCCACTTGCGAGCTTTTTTGCATCGCGTAGTGCTGCAATCTCGATTTCACTCTTATTTATATTCTGAAGCGCATGTGTTTCCTTTTCTGCTGCCACATCTCGCATAAACAAGTCGATGAGCGCGACGCCGTATACGACCGATTTTTTCGAAAGCGCATTCCAGTTTGAAGTAAGGATTATTGGGTCAGATTCGGGGTATAAAAATGTTATTTTTTCCTCTTTTGTCTTCAAGTTTCTACTCTTTAGCATTTGCGTAATGTAGTTTCCATCATGCACACCGTAGCCAGTCCCTGCCAGCTCTTTATACTCAAGTTTATTTTTTTCCGGAGCGTAATAGTTGTCTAGCGTATCACGACTAAAGAAGTGCGTATTTGTAAACATTGCAAGATCTTGAATCAGCATTTCAGGCTTTGAAAAGTAAGGTACATCGCTTGTCGAGAGTGTAACTTTCGGCACAAGATCTTGCGTGAAATCTTCATAGGGATCATTATTTG